>BOBI01000096.1 GCA_026002305.1 Spirochaetia bacterium | reverse complement strand
TCGGTTACCGCCTTTTTGTCAATAGAATATTTTTCACTTATGATATTGATTGCCTTATCAGTACCGTCTGTAAAAAAAACCCCTCCTAAATCGAATATTAGCGTATATTGCGTCCGTATCACTTTATCTCCTTCTCAGTTGCTAAAAAACAGCGTAGGCAAATAACCATTATGCACCGATTGAAAATCTGGGTTTGTTGTGACTTTCAGCTTGCGTATGACGGTATCACATCCATTTCCATATGGGCAATATGGGTCTTTTCTTTTGAAATCTTTGTACCATAAGTAACGCCTATCAAAAGTTCCGCCTTTGCAAACGGACTCGTAGTTGCAACCTATACATTCTTTCGGAATAGAACGATCAATAAGATTTTTAAAGCCACCCTGTTCCAACTTGGTTAAAATGTTTTTTTCTAGTATATTTGATTGTCTGAATTCGCTTGAAACTAAATACGTTGACGGGGTAATGCTGCCATCTGGTAATATTCTTATACTGCTCAATCCGGAAGGGTCGGTTTTAGGCTCATCGCCATACGTAAAAATTGCGGAAAAGAGCGGGTCGGACAGACTAATTATTTTATAGTTGTCGCTTATATATTCAAATGCATTTTTTATAACTTCAAAATCAGGAATGAATTTTCTCGATCTTTCATTTATGCCGTATGCAGGTCTATATAGGTTAAGCCTTATTATGGTATCATATTTTTTTGCAAGATTAAATAAACTTTTTATATTGGAGATTTCCAAGGTTTTATTTGTGCCAAGAAAAACAATTGTCGTTCTTATTTTATATTTTTTACAAAATGATAACGTTTGAATAATCCAATCGTAAACAAACACGTTACCTCTAAATCTGTTGTGATGAAGCTTGTCCCCGAAATCAAGAGAGACATCAACTTCTTTTAAACATTCAATGACGATACTTTCGGCGGTGCTGTTATTCTTACACAGTTCGCTTAGATAACCGTTTGTTGTCAGTCCCTGAATAACATGCGGAAACCTTTCATTAACATACCTAATTATTTCAATCCAGTTATCGCAAAGACTGTTCTCGCCGGTGCCATAATTAACACTGTTAACCAAGTGAAAATTGTCATCAACAAAATTTTTGTAAACCGATATTTCGGTTATTTCGTTTGATTGACTTCTTACGTTTTTACTATAACAAAATTCGCAGTCTAAGTTACAGGCGTTTGTAAGCCCCCATCCGATATCCCACACTATATTACATCCTCTTAATTTATATTTCATGTCCGGCAGACCTTTTCAAGTCAGTATCTTTTAGTTCGATAGACGAATAAATACGTTGCCTGTCTTGTGGCGTAGGAATATACACATCCGATTCATTATCATTTTTTATGATACCATATAAATCTTCGATCAAAAATCCAAAAACCTTTTCCATAAATATACACGTCCTTTTGTCCACCCCATCTATATTTCCGTTTATCACAAACGAGTCGTATGTACAACCTGTACCGCATAAAGATACTTTGGAACAACCCTTGCAGCAATCCAATGTGTAAGTTGATCTGTTACACCACTTGGCAAACTCTGCGTCGTCATCAAGTCTTTCGATTTTTTCCAATTCGTTTAAGTGTCTTCCCATTTTACCGGCAACCAACAGTGTTTTGCACGGTCCTACCGTTCCGTCCGGTAAGACAGTTATACCTCGCCCCAACGCCGCACATTCTTTGGCATTGACCTTTTGCTTTACAAAAGGTTCTATCAATCTATTTATGTTTTCCAAATAAATACCATAGCTTCTCAACTTCTTATATGCAGCTATTATAGCGTCTGCGTAGTCTTCCATGGGTAGAACTTTGGAGTTATCTGCGTTTAGTAGATAGTGAGGAAAATTAAGACCCAAACTATTTGGTCTAATGTCTAAAAAGAAATCTAATACTTCTTTTTCCAAACTATTGATATTATGTGTACCTATAACTCCGGAAATACCAACACTACAACCTTGATCCTTACAAATATTAAACCCTTTAATCGCCGCATTAAACGAACCTTTACCGGAATGATCCTTTCTAAATATATTATGCTGAACTTCATTTCCGTCCAAGGATATCAGTACAAAAACATTGTTAGCCTTAAACGTTGCAGCCATTTCGTCTGTTATGCTTATCCCGTTTGAAAATAAAATAAACCGGTATGAATCAAAATTCTCTTTCACATACACAAATAGTTCCTTAATTATTTCAAAGTTTAAAGTCGGCTCGCCTCCTGTTAGTATAATGGTCTTAGGGATGTTTGCGGGCGCAAATCTATTAAATAGCTTCAAGCTTCTAATCGCTGTTTCCTTCGACATATGCAGTCCGGTATTATTCTTATAATTTCTCTCGATTTGACAATAAGTACAATTTAGATTGCACATTTCAGTTAGTTGGAGTCTAAGCGTAGTTGGACGTATTACCGTTAAAGACTTGACGATTTCGTTTAGAATGTTTTTATCATCAAAATCTATCGGAACAAACACTTTTTTGCTTATCAACTCATCGACAATTTTTCTGTCATATCCGGTGAAGTTATTGTGTTTTACGGCAGATTTAAGCGCATCATAAACTATCCGCTTAATAAATATTACGTCTATAGACAACGAGTGGTAAAGCGCGATATACCCGCTATTGTCGATATGATTTAAATCATATTCATAAATTCGCTCACTTACTTTATACCTATCCATAATTCAGATACTCTCTATATATAATATTCATAGATCAAACTTCTCCTATATAAGCTATGCTGTCGCTCGGCATAGTGATCAACCCATCCTTTTCATAAGAACAGAATAAATTTCGCAACCTGTTCACATAAGCGTCACTTTCTACAGCGTAAGAAGCAGACAATGATCGTCCAATGAATTCATCTAAGTTATTTACTATGTTGTTTTCAAATGAAAGAAATTCATATTTTCCGTTAAAAAATTCAATAATAGGATTCTCTCTTAATTCCCAATGATTTATGATATCATTGTGTTTTGGGTAAAATTTACTGATTATTTCTGCCAGTTCTCTATTTATTTCCGCATCTTTCCTTTTTCTATTGTATACTATTATTATCTTCCCGCAACATTTAGTAAGTCTTTGACATTCCATTTTAAAAAGTTGTCCATTTAACCAATGGAACGCCTGAGCAACTGTAACAAAGTCAATGCTCCGAGGCTGCAAAGACGTACTCTCACCTGCCGTATTAACGGAGTGGAAGCTTGGGTACTTAGACAGGGCTGATTCAGCGATTTGGCGCATTGAATTGTTAGGTTCAACGGCAAATACCGTACTTCCTTTTTGCAGCAACAATTCTGTGAACATTCCCGTGCCGGCTCCAATGTCGGCGATGCATGAGCTTGGCTGGAAACCAACATTAGCGTATAGATGTTGAATCAACTCGCAAGAGTAATTTTGTCTGTACCGCGAATAAAGAGTTGTTTTGTTAGTGAACGTGTTTATCATATTAACAGAGGCTTCTTTTTTCTTTTTGTCTTTTTGGTATACCATTTCTAATCCTCATCACCTAGTAGTTAACTTACCGTTTTGATTTTCTATAATTTCGATCTGCTTTTGGTAAACAGTAAATAAGGGCGATCCATGTACAGCGATTATCCAAAAGGCAGAAGTTTCATCTCTAGTTTCATTAAGCAAATAATGTTTTGCGCGTATTTCTGAAAATTCGGATTCTTTTCCTTTACGATAATCAACAGCTATGTATGCTATTGGATTAAATACATTCATACATATCGTTTCGATTTTGCCACCAGACGTCTTGATTTTTTTTATTGCCTCGTCTAACTGACTTTGCTTATTAAACAAAGAACTGTCCTCTTTCAAGAAATACTTCGTTAGACAGTCAATAACAAATTTTTCCTTATAATCACAATAAGCTAAGGTCAATACCACCTTCCTCTCGGCGAGTCTTTTCAAAAAGCCGCGATTACGATCATCTTGTAAAACTCCCATGCTTCCCCCGCTGATAAAAACACTATGTTTAGCCTTCTCTACAAAATCCATTGGTAGCGGTTCCCTTGAAAAAATTGTGCCAACAAGATATCTCTTTGACAATTCTGATTCAATTTTTTCTAGATATCCCCAACAAGTAATAATCATCTCACAGCTTATAAAGCCAAGTAACGGAATAATAATGGCATTTGCATTAAAACCGCTTATATTAAAAAAAACACCAACGAGTAATGTGGCAAAAAGTAGCACTATTTGAATAATCGATATATGTTTTATTATCCATTTGCTAATGCCTTCCATTCTTTTTATCATTCTACCCCCCTTTTAATCCTTTTTCGTTATAGCGATGAATAGCAGAAAGACCTGTCTCTCTAATCTTGTCTAATTCATATTCGTCCAACAAATTTGCATTGAACAAATTGAGATATTCTTCTGAAAGTGATAGATTGAAAATCAACAAATCATCAGTATTTATCGTAACAGGGATACCTGCCTCAACTATTTTTTTTATCGGGTACGAACTATATCCTTCAAAAATACCAAGCATTATATTGCTTGCCGGGCATAAGTTCAATTGAATTTTATTTTTCGCCAGCCAATTCATAATTTGAGGCGATTTATAAACAGCATTGCCGTGATGGACCTCATGAAGTTCCAGTTCTTCTACCGCCTCCATAACATCGTCAGCTGTCCCAAATTCTCCCACATGCGCTTTTAAGACCAACCCTTTTGCTTTTGAATATTTAAACATTTTCTTGAAATTCTTAATGGGCTGCGCAAATTCGTCCCCGCAGATATCAATAGACTTAAAAAAGCCGTGAGACAATGCTTCTTCAAGAAAAACAAACTCATAGTCAGTATCACAATCTTCCCGCGCAAATGTCAATTCCGGTAATATAATAGTGTTAGCAGCGAACTCTTTACTCATTTCTGTTATTGTTTTGATGAAATCATCAAGCCGATCGAAATATTTTCTTATTTCAACCGACCTAAAGCTCATTGATAATAGAGCGACTGTATCGGAATGTGCTTGAGCAAAGGTTGCTTCCCAACGCTTTAAGTGTCCCCGATAGCCTAAACAATGCGGACGTATGTTTTCTTTAAACCATTTGTCCATAGTGGAAAGAGCGGTTACACTATCTGATGACGCAAAGACTTTTGGCGGAAGTGAAATTTTAACTCCCGCCCAATTTTCTATATAAGATACCCTCCCCCCTCTTGCCCCATGGCTGTGCAAATCACTTTTGGGTATTGATTGCATATCCGTTAGAGAGTTCTGCTTCAACGCAAGAATCATATCACTTAACAAAATCTGCCCCTTAATCTGAAAAGCATCCATAATAAATATGACCTAAAACATATTAACATATTTAAGCATCTCTTTATCACTTAAAGATTTGCTGATATTTGAATCGATATTCTCGATTTTTAATGCCATTTCATCAAATTGTTTCCTAAACTCCGGAAAGTATGTTAGCAACTCAGAATCTTCATTGCTTCGCAGTATATTTATTATCCTTTCATCGTTCATATCGTGAATAAAATGTTTGAAAGCTACATAAGCGGGACTTTTCACCTTAACCCGCTTAAAGTTCTTATCCCTTACGACATACCCCTCTTCGCAACTTTTGAGTTTTGAAGCCATATCAATTAAATCATTAACATTGTTACACTTGTAAACCTTCGGTTTTTTTATCCCAATATCAACCTCGATTTCATGTCCAATAATATTGTCTCTCGTACCTATATGATAAACATCTGTAGTTTCGTATGCTATGACAAGTTTGTTGTACGGAGAAACCAATTCAAAAATATAAGTACACTGTGGATTTAAGGACTCAAAACTAAAATTTATTTCTTTTAGAGCATTGCGAAATAGTTCGCCCATATTTTTGACATCACTATCAATATTAGTCATCGTTTCTGAATGCAGAAAAACTTTATCCGCATAAATTGAGTTGTTTGTAGAAATCATCCATTCATTACCATAATTCCAAACCTTAATCAATGCACCATCAATTTTCTCCTCGACTACAGCTGAATCCCAATCAATTTTCTCAGCGTACTCCTCACCATAATTAAAGAACTTAAAAAACGGAATACACACAGGTTCAAGTTTTTTATTATCAATAATTAACCCACGGCATTCCCTCACTATTTCATTATTGAAATCGGAGTCAGAATAAGTGAATTTTAAAATCGAAAAATCCCCATCGTCAACAATCCTCAAACCGTATGGAGCACCTGATAATATATCTCGCCAATTTTTATTATTTTTAATTAATTCAATTACGCGTAACATCTTTCAAGCCTCTAAATACATTCAAAGGTTTATTTAATGCCATTAAATACAGCGTTTTTAAGTTATCATATTGAAATTCAAATTTCAAGTTGCTGTTACCGACTACAGCAATTCATTTTATGGTCGATATAGTGCTTTTCACTGTGATTTTGTCGGTGAAAGCGCTATCTGTGGGTTAGAAGTAAAATTGCTGAAAGGTGTCATTTTCTCTGATGAGCGCTGTTATTTGCTTGGCGGCTTTATGTACACTTCAGTACTTTGTTTCCTAAAAAGGGTATTTTGCAACTGGCTCAAACATCCCGGCTACGCCGTCTTTTACAGACGGCTCTTCGGTAAAGTTATTGTTTTTAAACGACCACCTGCATTCAAAATCCCGGGCAAGCCCCAGATAGTTTTCGCTGTTTTTGTTTGGCAGGGTATCAATTTCCGTGTTCCCCTCCAGTATCAAATCCGACCATACCAGCATAAAGGGCGTGTTATCGGGTATAAGGCGCATGGCGCACGCTATTCCGGCGCAGGTGCCGCTCCCCTCCGCCTTAACCGTTAAAAACTTGACTTTGGCAAAGGTCTGCAGGTACTTCTCCAGTACATCATGCTTGTAGTCGCCTATTATTATGAATTTTTTATCGGGGTAGAGCCTGAAAAGATGGAATATGATTGGCAGGTTATTAAACGGAACGATGCCTTTCGGCTTGTTTTGTGTTAAAAATCCAAGTCGCGTGCCTTTTCCGCCCGCCTGTATAACAATATAGTCTACACTACCGGTGGTACAGTATGCGGGGGGGGGGGGGGGTAAATTGGTTTAGGGCTTTAACGGTCTTCGACATTTTTTTTTTTATTTTTTAAACAATTTTGGGGAAGTTTGAAAAGATACGATCCCCCACCTCATACGAAAGTTTTTTTTAACTTTGGATTTCACCCTGGAATTTTAAAAATTTTTT
>BOBI01000095.1 GCA_026002305.1 Spirochaetia bacterium | reverse complement strand
TCGGGCTGCGCATCGCCGGAAGAAGGGCAACAAGATTTTTAAAATTGTGTTCGTCCACATTCATTTCCAGCATAACTTTTTCACGGCCATCCAGAACCGCTTTAAATATCATTGCTAATTTTTCTATAAGCTCTTTTTTTTCAGGGTCTGCCATCGCTTCTTTCGAAGCCACAAACCGCGTTGAAGATTCAAGAATTGTATCGATAATTTCCAGCCCGTTGTCATGCAGAGTTTTACCGGATGCGGTGTTGTCAATGATCATGTCCGCATCATCGGGCGGAAAAACTTCTGTCGCTCCGTAGGTACGGACAATTTTATAGTTGTATTTATTTTTTTCAAGCCAATTTTTTGATAAGTTGACATATTCCGTTGCAACCACAATTTTTTTTGAGGTAATAAGGTTTTTATTTCCCTTTGGAATGGCCGCTACAATCTTAACCTTATCAAATCCAAGATCAAGAATATCAACCACATCGGAATTACTTTCTTTTATCCAGTCGATGCCGGTAAACCCCGCATCGTGGCTTCCAATTTCTAAAAGCTCGCCGACATTTTGCGGTTTCATTATCTTCGCGTCCAGCCAATCGACACCCATGTACGGCCTGTACGTCCTATCGTTAAGATTTATTGAAAAACCGGCCTCATAAAAAAGCCGCGAAATATTCTCAAAAATGCGTCCTTTGGGTATCAAAATCCTTAGCGACATAAAAAACCTCATTACTTTTGAGTTGATGGACAATTATGCCATAAATTGTGAATAATTATAAGGGCGTGGTATTGCCGAAGCTTTATGTAACCAGAGGGGGGTGGCATGAGTTATTTAGTAAATTGGGGTAATTGCGTTTCCTGCGGGGTGTGCGTTGCCGGCACGAGCCGGTTCGCCGCCGCTATTTTCAAAAATGAAAAAAGCGTGGTATAATACGGATATGGGTGTGAAGCTAAAGTTATCAACGATTAGCGCTTTACTGCTGTTTGTATTGCCGCTTTATCCGCAGATGGATAGAAAAATTCTTCAGTTCGAGCCGCTTGCCGTACACGGCGCGAGTACTGAAGAAAGCAGGCTTATTGAAAATCTTTTAAAATCCTATTTTGATGACCATAAAGAAGTTTTAACTTTACATAGCGGTATAAAATACGAAAAACTCGCTCCTGTGGCGGCGGACGATATTCCTGACGTGGTATCCATAGCTATGCCGGAACAGGCGCCCGATTATTTTGTATCAAGCACCTTGGAGCAAAAAGACGGACTTTACACCCTGGAGCTGGTTGTACGCAATTCCTTGCAGCAGCCGGTGTTTAACCATGTTTCGTCGTATAAGTCAACCGGAGAAATGGCTTTAAGCCTGCGCTCTGTTGTAGATAACGCCGTTTTGCAGCGCGAAGTTCCCACCATTCATGATAACGATACCCCGCTTGTTTTGACCAGTGAAAATATTTTGGGACTGTGGCGCGGCGATACAAATGTAGAGCTTGTCCGAATTTTGCCGGGCGGCAAGGCTTTTGCCTTTTTGAAATCCGGCAAAAATATGCAACTGACGTATGCAATAGAAAATAATATCTTGTCTTTAATCCAAAAATCCCCTAACGATGAACGCTTTTATTCTCCGCAGCCTCCGCCTGTCGCAAAAAAACTCGCCGAGCAAGCCGAGCCATTACGCTGGGATTTAAATTTATTTGAAAACGGCAGCACCCTTCGCGGCACACGCTCCGAAACAACCGCCGAATACGAAACCTACGACAACATCAGATTACTACCGGGAAGCACCAGCACCGTTGCATGGTCTAGGATGCAGCGGTAAGATAATTTTTAATTTGTTATATTAGCGACAATGCTTTTACCATGCGGGCTTTCCGGTAGTTATTAGGCTATCAATGTCCATAAAGGCATTATTAATTGATTCCGTATGATACATTTCATACATATTGTAAACAAAGTCTGTTTGGTTTTTCTCATCAAGTATCTTTAGTGCTTCGGCAGCTGTAATTCCTTTATATTCAGCATAACTTTCTATAAGATACGAAAAAAACAAAAACTCCTTACGCATATTCATCACCTTTTAAATAAACTGAATCACGAGGATCGCCGGTTGCAATTTCAGTTTCCCACATATCAAACAATGCTAGCGGGCTAAAATACCACATCTTCAAATCATCGTCTTCTAACATTTTATGTGTTTCCGAGTTCAAAAACAAACGAAGACCATCCATTTCAGACACACCACGGTTTTTAGCAACCAAAACGGAAACTTCTGCGTCCAAATTCTGTAAGATAGATGCTCTGGTACGATTAGTCATAATCTTTTACCTCTATAAATTTCAAAGCGGAAAGACCTTTCCAAGTTAGAAATGCGTATTGGTCTTTTAATTTTTGGGACAACAGCAATAATAAAGCCGTTTCTTCGTCTATTGTTCCAGTCATATAATCAGAGATAACTGTCATCGTATTATCGTTAGCAACAGCCCCTATTACAATATCATATTTTTCACCGGTATAGACGCCCTTCCGGTTTTCTGCCAAAAAATGAAGCCATTCTTTATTCGCACTTTCAAAGCGCATCACTTTTAATTGCTTTTGGAGCAACTCTATATCAAGTTCATAAACAGAAACGATAGGTTTTCCGGTTCTTCTGCGTTTGGTTTGTAAATTTGCCCAATGTTTAGCTTGTTCAAAACCGGAAGTAGCATAAAAGCCCGCTCCAAAATCAAGCATACGGGCTGAAACAATAATTTTTGGATTCCTAACTTCAATATTACTGCCATGGTATAATTTCATAAAAAATTAGTTTCCTTGTGTTGCGTATCTAATAGTGCATTAGAAAAGTTTATCATAAACGTGGCTTTTGTAAAGCCGATCCGCTGCTATATCAACGTCAGGGCTTTCAATACCGAGATTAAGAAGAACATCGTTATGATGGATAATGCGGAGGAAAGGTAGACGGCTTGGGCGGCGAACACGGGATCTGTTTTGTAGTTATGTGCCATTACCATTGTGGCTACGGCGCAGGGGGCGGCAAAGGCGACCATTAAAGCGCCTAATGCGGCGCCCCGAAAACCGACGAGTACCATGATGGGCGTAATGATTGCCGGGACAATAATCAGACGCATACAACAAAGGGCTAGAGCCGGACGGATATTACTATTAAGAACTTTTAAATTTATTTGCGCGCCCAGCAGCACAAATGAAATCGGCGTCGCGGTAGCGGCTATGCTGCTAATGCCTTGGTGCAGAGACACGGGTAGCGTTATGCGTAATAGCGAAAATGCAATGCCAAGTATTGAGCCTATAATCAATGGGTTTTTTGTAATGTCTACAAATGTATTTTTTATTGACAGCCATGTGCTTTGCGATGCTTCTTGTGAGTGATATATAAAAACAACCACCGAAATCAGATTATACATGATGATGGTTACAGGGACGAGCATGGCCGCGATTTTTGTGCCTTCCGTACCAAACAAATTCGCGGCAAGCGGCATCGCAAAAATTAAATTATTGGATCGATACGAAGCTATGATAAAGATGCACCGGCGGCCCCTGTCCTTAATTGCTATAGTAAAAATTATCCATGCCGTAACCGCTATAAAAATAATTGCAATTATACAAAATATAATTATATGCACCTTAAATTCCGCATAAAAATCAATTGATGATACGCTGTTAAACAGATGTATTGGTAACAAATACCGGAAGCAAAGGGTGTTAAGAAAATCTTTGTCGCTTTCTTTTATGTTTTTGAATACCGAAAGAAGAACGCCCAAAAACATTGCAGCAAGCATGGGTAAAATAGCATTAAAGCTAAAAAGAAAAACATTCATTGCCTGTAACGTTAATCTCTATATTTTAACTTTGCCGTGATACGCTTCCTGCCGGATTTGCTTAACGTGTTCGTCGGCAAGGTAGTCATCAAACGAAGTAACTCTGTCGATTATGCCTTCCGGTAAGATTTCAACTATACGGTTGGCGATACTGCCTAAAAATTCATGGTCATGCGAATTGAATAACACAACGCCGGGGAAAGCGATTAGGCCTTCGTTTAACGCGGTAATAGATTCAAGGTCGAGGTGATTTGTAGGCTCGTCGAGTATCAGCACATTTGCGCCGGAAAGCATCATTCTTGAAAGCATACAGCGTACCTTTTCGCCGCCTGAAAGCACGTTTACAGGTTTTAAAGCCTCGTCGCCTGAAAAAAGCATCCGCCCCAAAAAACCTCGTATATAGGTGTCGTCCTGATCGGGAGAATATTGTTTTAGCCACGCTGTTATGCTTTCGGCGCCGTTAAAAAACGAAGCGTTTTCTTTTGGAAAATAAGAGAGGGAGGTTGTCTGTCCCCAGTAAAAGGCGCCGGTATCTTGCGGTTTTACCCCGCAGATGGCGTCAAACAAGGCGGTTTTTGCGATATGTTGAGGGCCTGCAAAGGCAATTTTGTCATTTTTATTTACAATCAGGGAGAATTCCCATAAAACAGGCACACCCTCGCGCAAGCAGCTCAAATTTTCAATGCGTAAAACATTGTTTCCAATCTCGCGGGTGGGTTTAAAGCCCACAAATGGGAATTTACGGCTTGTAACGGTGATATTTTCAAGGTCCAGCTTCTCCAAAACTTTTTTGCGGCTGGTTGCCTGTCTGCTTTTTGCCGCGTTTGAGGCAAACCGCTGAATAAATTCTTTTAATTCTTTGGCTTTTTCCTCGCGTTTTTTTAACTGATCGTGCGCCTGTCTCTGCAACATTTGGCTCATCTGTGACCAAAAATCGTAGTTGCCGGAGTAAGCCGTTATCCGCCCCATGTCTATATCGCAGATTTGCGTACACACGGCGTTTAAAAAATGCCTGTCGTGCGATACAACGATTACGATATTCGGAAAATCAATCAGGAAGTCTTCCAGCCACGCAATCGATTCAAGATCAAGGCCGTTGGTCGGTTCGTCCAAAAGCAGAATATCGGGATTGCCGAATAGTGCCCGCGCCAATAGTGTACGTACCTTTTTTGATTCGTCAAGCTCGCGCATCATTTTTCCGTGGTCGGCCTCGTCAACGCCAAGTCCGGCAAGAAGCTGCCCCGCCTCCGATTCCGCCTCCCAGCCGCCAAGCTCCGCAAACTCGCCTTCAAGCTCCCCAACGCGCAGTCCGTCCGCTTCGGTCATATCAGGCTTGGCATAAATAGCTTCGCGCTCTTTCATGACGTCGTATAACACCGGGTAGCCGGAAATAACCGTATCCATAACCGAGAAGTCCTCAAACGCAAAGTGATCTTGCCGCAGTACCGCCATGCGCGACTTGCCGCTAATAGCAATATCGCCCTTATCGTGCTCAATTTCGCCGTCTAAAATCTTTAAAAATGTAGACTTACCGGCGCCATTTGCCCCGATAATTCCATAACAATTCCCCGGGGTGAACTTTAGATTAACATCCTTGAACAAAGTCCGCTCCCCATAGCTTAACCGTAAATCTGTAACCGTAATCATGAAAATATTACTCCTAACCCAAACACTATCAGATTTTTTAATTATGTGGGAGTGCGGTTGTAATTATGCCCTGCATCTACTGCGAAGCCATATCCTGAATTATACGTAGTGTGCGGGCGGCGCAGAGATCCCATGAAAAATCTTTTGCCCGTAAAATACCTGCTTGGCGGCATTGCCCGGCTATTTCATGGTTGGTTGCGAGGGTTACCATGCGGTCGGCCATGTCTTCCGGGTCGTGGGGATCAAAATAAAGCGCGGCGTGTTCGGCGGTTTCCGGCAACGAGGCGGCGCGGGCGCAAGCTACCGGTATTCCGGCAGCCATTGCCTCTATCGCACTCTGGCCAAAGCCTTCGTAAAACGAGGGGATAACCACCATATCGGCATTTGAATAAAGATCGGGCAGCGAATCGGATGGGAAAGGGCCTGTTAGAAAAATATCCGTGCGGCAGCATGAGGAAAGGGCGGTCTGTTTTATTTTGTCGGAGCCGTTATCATCGCTTCCCGCAAGAACCAATCGGTGCGGGAACTTTGTTCGTTCCTTAAATATTTCAAAGGCCTTTATCAGTCCGGTATGATTTTTGATAGGATGGTTTAAACGCCCCGCATATAAAATATACGGCCGCTTAAAACCAAACGGCTTGATAAGAATCTCTCTATCATCGTAATGGGGGTGAACCTTAAAAGCGTCCAAATCGACCCCGTTAGGCACAACATCAATTCTGGATTCCCGTACATGCGCTACCTCGATTAGCTCTTGCCTTACCCAGCTGCTTACCGCTATAACGCGATCCAGTTTGCGCAGCGAATCCGGCAGCATAAGCCGCAACACCGCCCCCAGATGAGCCCGTGTTTTGCTGGTACCCCAGTAAGCCGCCATGTCATGAATGGTGCCGATGGTCGGGCAAGGGGAACCGGAAGGCAGCCTTCTGTGCGCCGCCGGAAAGAAGCAGGCATTGTAGCACCGCGAAAGCGCAAATTCCTTATACCTCACCATGTGCCACAGTGAATTCGCCGTTCTGCCATTAAAGCGGCACCTCGCCACGAAGTTCATGTCTTTTTCGCTCGCCTCGCCGTAAGCATAGCGGTCGAATTCCCAACCGAATAATTCATACAGAGCCCCCGAAGGCGGGATGCGCTTTAATATTTGTTTTAAATAAACACCAACTCCCGAAATGCCGGCGTTGCAGGCAAAGGTGTCAATACCAATTTTCATGGACAACGATCCATTGTAAACTAAAACTGATATTTAGTAGTAGGGGGCGCATTGCTAACCCTGTGATTTTAACCTAGTCTACGCGGCTCCTCCTCGTTCCTGCCCTGCACCCCCGCTCCAAATACATTTCTTTCTGCCTTTAACACAAAAACGGATGACGCTGAAAGAACCCATTGTTTCGCGTTAGTGCTATCCGGTCGTTATCTTTCCTTTGACCACCAGAAGCGGTTTAACCGGCATGACGCAATATGCGTCACACTGGAACCTTTTACCGCCCTGCCGCCTATATAGCAAAAGCAGGAAAAACGCATTTGACGCTAACATAGGGAATACAGAAGATGCTACTGCTTCGGTCAAGTGAGCTACAGAAAAAATATTTCTTGCGCTTTATTAACTATTTGCAAAAGCTGCACACCGCACACGCCACACAAGCCGCACGCCGCCTATATAACAAAAGCAGAAAAAACGCATTTGACGCTAGCATAGGGAAGATCAATTAATAATTAACAATTAACAATTGAGCCAGTTCCAAAATTAGTGCGCTTGCCAGCAATTCTGAATTTGGCACAAGGTAAAAGGGATCAACCGCAAAATTCACGGAAAATACCGTAATTTATTGTCCGTGTTTTGGTTTAATACCGCGCAGCTTGCTGCGCTCTTCGGCGTTAAACCAAAACACACGTACAATCACTTCCTATACAACGACAGCTTTTTGAAAAAAAGCTGATACCGCGTGGCTCGCCGCGCGGTAGTTCATCATTCTTTTTCGTGTGTTTCGTATTTTTCGTGGTTATCTTCCAGTATTAATATTTTCCCCCTCAAGAAACTTGAAATTTTTTCCTGTCCGTGCCTATACTATCCTTATGCAGACTAGCAGGTTATCCAAACCGCAAAAAATCCTCATGCGTCTTGACGCGTACGTGACGTACAATATGAGAGAGAGAGAGAGAGAGAGAGAGAGAGAGTCGGCAGGACTCTAGCCATCCTTTAGAGAAATATCAGCAAAAACTATATTTTTTCGCCGAAATAGGGGCTTGGAACACAAACAGAGACTGGAAACCCGTTGGGGCTTTAAGACCAGTCATTGTTCGGAAAACAAGCTGTCTACAATTATTTTCGGCAATAACCGCTCCAAATACATTTTTTTCTGCCTTTAACACAAAAACGGATGACGCTGAAAGAACCCATTGTTTCGCGTTAGTGCTATCCGGCCGTTATCTTTCCTTTGACCACCAGAAGCGGTTTAACCGGCA
>BOBI01000094.1 GCA_026002305.1 Spirochaetia bacterium | reverse complement strand
GTATTTGTATTATTGATAAGTTCCGCAAAACGGTTTTTAATATTTTCTTTTATAAGGGCTTCCGTTTTCGGAATATGTGACTCGATTTCCTGTACGTTTGTTTCAATTATTTCGATGAATGAAATAATATTATTTTTTGTGGATTCACCTTCGCGGCTTCGTTCATTGTCAAATTTATCAAGAGCCTCGCTAAAAATACCTTTCATTAAATCCCATGCCGCGTTTTCATCAATGGAGTCCCTTTCAATTTCTATAATGCCCTCCAGTCCCAATAAAAAAGACAGCGGCATTTCATTATTGACAAACGAAGCATCTTTAATACCGGAAACCGTTTGTTTAATATTCTCAATATAGTTTCCAAGCGCGTTTTTGTTGATATTTATGCGGACATTCTCGTTATGCCGTTTAATGCGGATGTTAACTTCAATTTTTCCGCGCGCGCACTTGTCGGAAATCAGTGTTCTAATACGCGGTTCAAGCGGGGTATATAGAGAATGTAAGTTTACAAATATTTCAAGGAACCGGCTGTTATAACTTTTTATCTCCACAGAAATAACATTTTCTGAATCTTGTTTCTCGCAAAATGCGTAACCTGTCATGCTTTTCATATAATTACCCCTTGTTTTTTTCGCTTTTTTTATAATAATCGAATAATGCGCGGCATAATTTCCAGTTGTCGCCCGCACCCATGCTTATAAACAGATCGTTTTCGCGCAATGTTTCTTTTAAAAGTTCTGCGGCATCAAGCGGTTCCTCGCAGTAAAAAACACAATCGTGTTTCTGTTTTGTTTCTTCAAATAAGGTTCGCCCTGTAATACCGCCTGAATAAACTTCTCGCGCCGACGCATAAATCTTGTGCAGAATAACCATACCGGCACTTTCAAACGCGGCGGCAAACTCATCTAAAAGCGCTGCGGTTCTTGTATAGGTGTGCGACATAAAACTTACGATAATTCTTCGATTGGGGTAGTATTCCTTGATACCGGCAAGCGTTGTTTTTATTGCCGTAGGATGATGGCCGTAATCATCAATAAAGAGAATACCGCCTGCCCTGCCAATAATTTCGCACCGCCGTTTGCTGCCGTAGAATTCGCCTAACGCAAAAGCGGCTTTTTGTAGAACTTGCGGTGTAGTATCAGTGCCTTCTTGCCGCATAATGGTATGTGTAAGTGCAAAAGCGGCGGCGGCATTAAGCGCATTGTGTTTTCCCGGCACACTTAATGTCCACAACACAGGAAAGCCTTCAAGGTTAAACGATATTTTTTCGTTGTCAACATCATAGTTTGTAATTTTATACGCGCCTGCAGCCTTAAAGCCATATTCAATAAATGTAATACCTGGGCGTTCCTGTTTTATAAGGGCTGCTACCTCGCGGGCGCCGGCATCGTCCGCGCAATAAATAAGCTTTCCATTTGCCGGTAATTTCTGTGCATATTCAACAAAGGCATCGCGTATATCATTGTATGTTGGGAAAAAATCCTGATGATCAGATTCCACCGAAGTAAGCACGATAACAGACGGGTAAAATGATAGAAAATGTTTTTTATATTCGCAGGTTTCGGCGACAAAATATTTATTACCCATGTTAAGGGTTGAACGCGCGTCAGTTTCTTTACCGGCAAATGTTCCAACGGCACTGCCTGCCAAAACTTTAACCGGCAGTGCAAGCGCTTTTAACAAGGTGCCCGCCATTGCCGTGGTTGTTGTCTTGCCGTGAACACCGCAAATACCTGTTGAATAA
Source organism: Spirochaetia bacterium (assembly GCA_026002305.1). GTDB lineage: Bacteria > Spirochaetota > Spirochaetia > Treponematales > Breznakiellaceae > BNVA01. The sequence continues at coordinate 6,201 of BOBI01000094.1, read as the reverse complement.
AAAAGGCGGGAGTATTCACCTAACGCCTCTGTGTATTTTAACAGCGGCAGGTTTCGTTTTTTTGCTTCGGCAACTTCAACATTTGTAACCGCTTCGTAGGCCGCCGAATGAATTACAATTTCCGCGTCTTGCGGAATATTGTTTGCGCAAAAACCTTCGGTGTATGGTATATGCAAATTGGTTAGTATGGCATCGGTATAAAACACATCGCTTGTATCAGAACCGCAAATTTTTGCGCCGCCTGTGTGCAGCAATTCCGCAAAAGCGCACATACCGGTTCCTTTAATGCCAATCATATATATTTTTGCTTTATTTTTTATCGCTTCAAGCAGTTCCATCCTTACAGTATAAACTTATTTGATCAAATACGGTAGCCTTAAAATTGTAAAAGCGGCGGCGTAAAATCAGGTTTACGCCCTGAAAATTGACAGTCATACCCAAAATGTGTATAGTTATAACCAGGAGTAATTTAAATGACTGAAAGGCTTGTATCAATAATAGAGCGGCATAAGGAATTATCAAAATTAATTTCAGATCCGGAATTAGTTAAAGACCAAAAGAAATACCGCGAGACAATGAAAGAATACGCGCGTTTAAACGAGATTGCGGAAACGCAGACACATATTGAAAATTTACAAAGACAAATTAAAGAAACGGATGTCCTTATCGCAGGCGAGAAGGATCCTGAAATGCGCGACTTGGCAAAAGAAGAAAAGCTGGAATTAGAAAAACAACTGGAAGAAAAAAGTGAAGAACAAAAGTTGTTATTGATACCGCACGATCCACTTGATGAAAAAAATATTATTATGGAAATACGTGCGGGCACCGGCGGCGACGAAGCCGCTTTGTTTGTTGCGGACCTTTACCGTATGTATTCACGTTTTGCGGAGACAAAGGGCTGGAAGTTTGAAATAATGAGCATAAACGAAACGGAGCTTGGCGGCTATAAAGAAATTATTTTTTCAATAACCGGCAGCAATGTTTACGAAAATTTACGGTATGAATCCGGTGTGCACCGCGTTCAGCGTGTGCCGGCGACGGAGGCTTCGGGCAGAATTCACACATCGGCGGTAACGGTAGCGGTACTGCCGGAAGCGGAAGAAACAGAAATCGAAATTCGGCCGGAAGATTTAAGGGTCGATGTTATGCGCGCAGGAGGCCCCGGCGGTCAGTGTGTTAATACTACAGATAGCGCTGTGCGCCTAACCCACTTACCTACCGGCTTGGTTGTAATTCAACAGGACGAAAAAAGTCAGCTTAAAAACAAAGCTAAGGCCATGCGTGTTTTGCGCGCCCGCCTTTTTGAACTTGAAGAAACCAAAAAAAACGCGGAACGCAGCGAGGCGCGGAAAAGTCAAATCGGCAGCGGCGACCGCTCCGAGCGTATACGTACTTACAATTTTCCGCAGAACCGCTTAACCGATCACCGGATAAACCTTACACTATATAAGTTAGACCTTGTTATGGCCGGCGACGCCGGTGAATTGTTTGATGCGTTAAAACTTTCCGTCCGCGAAGAACTGCTTGCGGCAACAGCGTCGTGATAATGGCCTAAATTATTTTTTTAAGTTCTTCGCATACGGCGACACCATTTAAGTGCGTGTGTTTGATAAAAAACTGATAATCACTTGGGGTATCTGCACGGACATATACAAAACCTTCGACATCATCGTCTTTTATGTTATTGGTCGCATTCAGATAAAGCCTCAAATATTCGTCATGGTCTAATTTATTTCATCCGGCAATTCTTTAATGAAATCCAACAATTTTTTGAAGTTTATTTCCGATAATTCCAAAAGTTTTTTCTTGTTTGTAGGTCTAGGCATATTGATCTCCATATATCATGGAAAAAGTTACTTTATAATAGTATACCAAGATTATTCTTTTGTCAATAATTTTCCAATAAATTTTATATTTTTCCAACAAGTTTAGGCGGCGCAGCGTATAGCATATGTTATGTGCCGTAATTTATTGCTTTAATGATTGTATTTTAAAACAGACATCTTACCTTTGTCAAGTATTGATGCAATTTGTGATTCACGTTTGTTAGCAACACCTTTTTCTATCAACACTTGATAATCAGAGGCAAAAATTCTATAGTTTTTATAAAAAGAAGATTCTTCAACATCTTTTGCCTTACTGTTAATTAGTAATTCAACCTGTTCAATCAAGTTATTCATATAAAGCTCCTTGTGTGAACAAAAATATTTATTCCATTTTTGCTTACAAAATCGGATACAAGCCGATGATAATTCCTTATTAACCCTTTTAGCTTTAAATCTTTTCCAAAATCCTCAATTCTAAGTTTTAATTCATTTTCAAGTGTCTCTATATTTATTGGTCTACCGTGAGATTTCCACAGATTGCTATCACTTAATTTGTCAGCGATTTCTTTTGCACGATCAATTTTTTCTTGCTGAGTTACAGGCTTCTTCGATTTATGTGTATTCCAGTTTTTAAATTTATATTTAACGAGCCATTTTTTTAACAGGTCAATAGTTAATTCTTTTGCTTGTTCATATGCACGGAGTTCGGCTAAATCAAACTCTTTTAAAATAATAAATTCAGCTTGCGAAAGCTGATTAGTTTGCGCTTTTTTTATTAATTCATTAATTTTATCCAAATACCCAAGAGCAGGAACCATTCTACCTTCTTTATTCGTTATTTGAGGATCAATTGGTCCAAGCACACTAAAATAATCCATAAATATATTATCACCGCTCATACAAAATATTGTACCCGCACTATATGCATAGTCTGGTACGATAAAATTAACTTCTTTATAATGTTGTCTAAGAATATTTACATAACGTTCAACAGCGATAGCACTACCACCCGGTGTAGTTAAAACAACAAATAAAGCCTCTTTTTTATTTGTATCGTCTGCAAGCTGCTCAACGAGTTGTAGAAAAGAGGCTTCCGAACCATCTTGAATCGCTCCATGAAATGTTAAAACATCTGCTGCTAAATGTTGCTCCAAATCAACCAAGCGTTGGTGCAATAATATTTTCACTGTATCATTGATAGGATATTCCATACTTACACTCCCAGATATTAAGTATATATTAGTCTAAACAATTATACAAGAGAAATAGTTGCAAAAAATGGAAAAATTTTCAGTTTTTACCCCAAGTGTATACTTTTCTATACACTATATTCAATAAAGTATTTCGCATAGCGTATGTTAGGCGATGTTAATTTTTGCTTCACCCACATATTTTTTACATTATAATTCTTTAATTTTCTGTGGAAACTTTTTAGCCAACCAATTTAATAATTCTAATTGATCCGCGATTGTTGCCCGTCTAACTTGTATCAATAATTTTTGCAGATCAGGCCGTGTTAAAGTAACATTTGAAGCACCTTCATTACATACTGAACAGATTGCCCTTAAATTTGAAGGATCGTCAGTACCGCCCATGCTTTTATCAATAATATGACCAATATGTAACCGTGTCTTTTTAGTAGGATCATAAGGATGAGGCTCACCGGCGACTGCCCCGCACATTTGGCATGTAAATCCATTACGATCTAAAACGTAAGCTCTTGTTTCTTTAGATATACTCCGTTCAAATGCTGGTTGAGGTTTGTCATTTTCCAAAAGATATTCGCCAATTTTTAATTCAGCACGATCATGATTTGTTAATATTTGATAACCTTCTTCATCACGCAATTCACGTACCCGCCTTGCCCATTCAGAAGTTCCGGCAACTTTCCTTAATTCATCGGAAGTCATTACCTTTCCGATATTTTCCAAAAAATGTGTGCGTAATTTTGCACGTGATCCAGTTTGTGTCCTCGCCATTATGCTAAATTCCTTTCCTGTATTTTGTGTTCCACAAATATAGCATACATATCAAAAGCTTTTTTTATTTGCATACCGACAGCTTTTGCAACAGGTGGAGGAAATGCATTACCAATTTGCCGATATGCATTTGTTTTACCGCCGGTAAAAATCCATTCATTGGGGAAACCTTGAATTCTGGCTACCATTTCTGTTGTAAGCCGTGGCATACCAATAAATTCTTTTTCCGGTGAATTATTAGCAATGCCTTTACCGTCTACACCTAATGTTGCCCATGCCGCTCTAGCCCTTGTAGGCCCTAAATCCGGTCCGCCATGCTTTTTACTGCCGCCAACAATTGTTGGGGCGATATCACAAGCCGTTTTACGCCATTCTTTAGCACCGCTCCAGCCATTTTGTGCCATTAAATCAAATAATAAATCCCCAACCGGAGGAGGATTTTCATTAGCAGGATTAGGCCAAAAGAAGAAATTTTTCAGTTCTTTTTTAACCGCAACAAAAATAACTCTAGGACGTAATTGTGAAACACCATAATCCGAAGCATTTAATAGCCTCCAATCGGTACTATACCCCAATTTTTCTAATTGTCGGATGATACCTGTACGATATTCGTCAAAAACCGTATCCAATAGACCACGTACATTTTCTAACATAACTACCCTTGGATTTAGTTCTTTTACCAGTCTTAATGCTTCAGGAAATAAGTCCCTTTCGTCTTTTGAACCGAGTTGCTTCCCAGCCACAGAAAAAGGCGGGCAAGGAACACCTCCTGCCAAAAGGTCTATATTTAAAGAAAGTTTTGGGGAATAATCTTGAATATCCCCCTCTACTACACGCCAATTAGGGCGGTTTTTTCGTAAGGTATTACAGGCATTATGGTCTATTTCGAGGAGTTCCAAGTGCTCAAAACCGGCCATTTCCAGTCCTAATGCCTGTCCACCAGCCCCAGCACATAATTCTAGTGATTTATACCCCATACATTCCCCAATAAAGCTATTTTACATCTTTCCTTGTCTTTTGTGAAGGAGGGTTTAAAGGATTTTTAACAGAATACCATGTATTATTTTTTATACACCACCAACAAAGTTCAAAAATTAATTTCGCCTAACGTGAAAAGTTTACGACGTTTTTTTTTGGCCCGATAAAGAAATGTGTAGCATTTCAGGGCAACAAGAAATGTGTGCGGAGAAATGCGTGGGAGCGAGGGCGCAAGCCCGACCGACCTAGCATTTTGTAGCACCAAGCCGCTAATGCGGCGCAGCGTAAACTGTATGTTAAACGATGTAAAAACCTGCTACGTTAGCCGCTCGACACGGATGTCGAGCGGTGCATCTTTTCTAGTGTGCTATTATTTTAAGGCCTTTAATTTTTCATTTGTATTTATTATACGTGCTTCCATTGATTTTCGTGTAAAATCATTTGCTTCTTCATACGTTTCAAACTGCTTTTTTCCACGAATCTTTGACCAACTTTCTTCAGTATAGGCATTGTCGTTTATATAATCTTCAATATCCTTTATCTCAACAATAGTACTATTGTAATTTGCCCTTGAAAAAGCTATATACGAATGCCCATGCAAAAAATTGACTGTTAATTCAAGACCAAGTGAAAAATATGGTACCCATTCTCCTTTGGCATTCATACCTTTTACTTTAAGAACATGCTGTCCTGCAGGGAAAATCATAACTGTATGACTTTTGGCCAAACCCATTAACGAGCTTGATTCATCAAATGCTCCAACCCACGCATTTACATACAGACGACTCTGCTGTTCATAAGGAATTGATTTGTCAATAAATTGCTCGACAAGTGCGTAGTCATTGTAACGACTATTAAGATCCAACATCTGAACCCTAACTTCTTCAAGACTTACACAGCTTGATAACAATGCTCCAGATGTTGCTAATAAGCCAAATAGTACAATCATGAACAAACCGCTTCTTTTCATTTTTAGCCTCCTATGCTAATTTGGAAAAAAAGAGTCAAACGAATAAATTTATAAATTCCTAAGCTACGGTTGGATTTACGCCGCCATGGATGGCGGCGTACCGTATATTTCAGGTTTTTATTTCGTTTAACGTCAATAGGTTTATGACGTTTTTTGTGGCGCGCAATAAAGAAACGCGTAGCGTTTCGCGCAACAAAAAACGTGCTGTAGTAAACACCACAAAGGGCGTTAGCCCGACTGGTGTTTACTACAGCCAAGCCCGCTACTGCGGGCGCGGCGTAAACCGTGCGTTATGCGACGTAACGGCTTGAGTGCCGCATGGTTTTCATATCAAAACTGTAACAGATAAAGGCTTTTACTATCAATGAAAGCGCAATAAAAATGACAGCCAAACTATTGTTTACCCTAAAAATCAGTGTAAATAATACCTTATCGGATAACAAATAAT
>BOBI01000093.1 GCA_026002305.1 Spirochaetia bacterium | reverse complement strand
GTGAAAACACAGTTTCAGCGTGTTTCAGGGCATAATTAGAGCAAAAATGAATATAAAGAATACTTAAAACGAGCTGATTTTTTGTGGATTTCTTGTAAAAAATCCACAAAAATACTAATTTTTTCTGGATTTCTTGTAAAAAATCCACAAAAATACTAATTTTTTCTGAACGGAAGTTAGTAAATATGGTGTAAACCACACCTAAAGTATGCCAAACATGAATAAAAATCCAAATTTAGAATTGCTGGGGATAAGCTCTAAGTCATTGACTTAAGTTTCGGCTGGATTTTAATTTCTAGGCAGCCGTCCCCTTTCGGCTAGATTAATTATTAGGCTATGCGCCCCCTTCCTAAAATCGCTATTTTATGCCGATAATTATATTATGACTTTAAGAAAAGGCGCCCGGTGTGGTTTTGTCTGTTTGATGGTGATTTTAGGCGCTCAGGTTTTTGCGCAGCAAAAGCCGGATGCGCTTGTTTCTTACCGTTCGGGGCGTGATATGGAAGGGCGTGGGCGCAATGACGAGGCTGCCGTTCTTTACAACGAGGCTGCGCGTATCTGCATGGAAGAAATTAACAACAAAGAAGCGACGATGGACACCTATGCTGTTTTTACATGGACATTGCAGCGTCAGAAAAAATACAACGAGGTTGTTGTGCGCGGGAACGAAGCGTTAAGGAGCGGGGTGGACTACCGTATTATAGAAACTATGGGCGAGGCTTATTTTTACCTGGGTAATTTTACTGCCAGTCTTAACAGTATGCAGCGTTATACGAATCAATTACCTAATGGAGACAGGGCATCGGTTGCGTATTTTTTTATCGGGGAGATTTACCGGTATCAAAAGAAATTTCACTATGCCGATATTGCCTACACCACGGCGGTGCGTCTTACCCCCGATGTGGCGCTTTGGTGGTTCCGTCTTGGTACGGTTCGTGAAAGTGCGGGCGAAAAACAATACGCTATAGAAGCCTACGAGCGTGCGTTAAAGATTGACGCAAACTATAATCAGGCAAAAGAGGCCCTGACACGCGCGCGTACCTAACTGACGTTAAAACCGCGAAGCGAAAAGGAGCAGGCTATGCCGGCAGGTAACAGAATTGAACGGCTGGGACGGCTTATTCAGGAAAAAATAGGCGGTCTGATTGTTGACGGTACAATAAAGGATCCCCGTGTCGATTCGTTTTTATCGGTTACGCGGGTAGATGTTTCGCGCGATCTTTCTTATGCCGATGTTTTTATTTCAAGTTTTAAATCCGAAGAAGGGCTTGCCAAAGGTGTGGAGGGACTCCAAAGCGCCGCCGGTTTTATTCAATCAAAGTTGGCCGGCGTTATGCGAATTCGTCAAACGCCGCGTCTCCGTTTTCACACGGACATGGGGCTGCGCCTGGGGTTTGAACTTAACCAAAAAATAGATGAGCTTGTTAAAGACAAACCGGAAACAGAATCTGACTAATCTAACATCCGGTTACATATTACTGGACAAACCAAGCGGCATTACGTCGTTTGACGCTCTCCAGCCTTTTAAAAAAGCGCTCATGACAGGAAAAATTGGACACACGGGTACGCTGGACAAATTCGCCTGCGGTCTTTTAATAATTCTGACAGGCCATGCTTTAAAACTAACAAACTTTTTTTTACATTGCGATAAGCGTTACGAAGGCGTTATCCGCTTTGGCGAGGAAACGGACACGTTGGATCCCGAAGGCGCTGTTGTGTACCAATGCGATGTTCCAACCGAAAACGCCGTGCGCGCTGTGCTGCCGCAATTTACAGGCGCCATAATGCAGGAACCGCCGGTCTTTTCGGCGCTGCACATAGACGGAAAGCGGGCAAGCGATCTTGTCCGAAGCGGCGCGAATGTTGAAATGAAGGCGCGGCCTGTTACCATCCACTCGCTGGAGTTGATGTCGTGGGAGCCGCCGTTTGCAAAGATAACCGTTCACTGTTCAAGCGGAACTTACATCCGCTCGCTGGCACGCGACATTGGCCGCGCGGCGCTTTCCTGCGGCAGCCTCTCGTCCCTGCGCCGCACATCAGTCGGCGGCGTCTCTTTAGAGGAGGGGGCGCTGACAATTTCGCCTGACAAACGCGAGAGGCTTGATCCGTCCGTTGCACATGACGCTATCAAGCCGGTGGATAAAAATGTTCTTGCAAAGATCGGTTTAAACAGCATTGATGTGCCGCCCGCCGTTGCCGCCTCCATGCGATACGGCAAGCCGCTTTCACAAATTTCCGGCCTTCCATTTTCCGCAGCCGGCTTGCAAGATTCCGTCCACGCGATCTTTTGCCAAGACGAGCTTGTAGCGGTTATCGAAAAGGCAGAAAACAAAATGCGTTATGTTTTTGTCAATGGAGCTGGTTCTAAAATAGAAATCAATTAACCACAGACCTCACAGACCCACACGGACGGAAGAAAAGATAGGGAAGTACGAGTCTTTGTCTGTGCTGTCCGTGTGGTCTGTGGTTAAATTCTTAATTATGGAACTGCCTCAATGTTTAAAAAATATCATCACCCGTAACTTGAGCCGTGCCTTTTTTTGGTATAAACTTATGCTGCGGAGGCAAATATGAATTGGAATAATTTTGATAAGACGAAGTCGTATAAGCAGCTTTTGAAAGTTGCGAATAAATATCGGAATTTTGATTTTAAGAAGACGTTAGACGCAACGCGGGTGCAGAGTGCGAATGTGCCGGTTGCGGCGGGTTTAACGTATAATTGGGCGGCGAAACCGGTTGACTGGGCGTTAATTGCGCTTTTGCAGGAAACTGCGAATGAGCAGGAAATTATCGCAAAGTATAAGGCGCTGTTGGACGGCGGGGTGATTAACTCAGGCGAGAAACGTAAGGTGCTGCACCAGCTTTTGCGCGGGCAGCTTGGCGCGGACGTTACCGAAAAGGGTAAAAATATCGGGGAATTTTACAAGCAGGAGCTTGAACGTTTTAGCGCGTTTGCAGGCGATGTTCATGCCGGAAAAATTGCCGGCGGTAAACAATTTAAGTATGCGGTGCAGATTGGTATCGGCGGTTCGGATTTGGGGCCTAGGGCGGTTTATATTGCGCTTGAAAACTGGGCAAAAAAAGAAGGCAAGTTAAAAATTCAGGCGAAATTTATTTCCAATGTTGATCCGGACGATGCTTCCGCAGTTATTAAATCTGTCAACCTTGAAGAGACGATTTTTATTTTGGTTTCCAAAAGCGGTACCACTCAGGAAACTTTGGCAAATGAACTTTTTGTAAAAGACAAATTGAAAGCGGCGGGTCTTGATCCCAGCAAGCATCTTGTCGCCGTTACAAGCGAGACGAGCCCGCTTGCGCATAACAAAGATTATCTTGATTCATTCTACATTGACGATTACATCGGCGGGCGTTATTCGGTTACTTCCGGTGTTGGCGGTGTAATTCTGTCGCTTGCCTTTGGCGCCGGTGTGTTCAAGGAATTTCTTGACGGTGCGCACGAAGCCGACAAGGCGGCGCTGGAGCCGAACATTCAAAAAAATGCCGCCGCCCTCGATGCCCTTATCGGGGTATGGGAGCGTACATTTTTGGAGTACCCCTACACGGCGGTGCTGCCTTACAGTCAGGCGCTTGCTCGTTTTCCGGCGCACCTGCAGCAACTCGATATGGAAAGCAATGGCAAGCGTGTTAGCCGCGACGGTAAGAAAATTGCCTACCAAACGGGGCCGGTTGTTTTCGGCGAGCCGGGCACAAACGGACAGCACTCGTTCTATCAGTTGCTGCACCAGGGCACGGGTGCCGTTCCTCTGCAATTCATCGGCTTTAAAGAAAGCCAGGCCGGTGATGATGTGGAGGTTGATGGTTCCAATAGCCAGACCAAGCTAAAGGCGAATTTGGCCGCCCAAATCGTGGCGTTTGCCAAAGGTCAAAACGATATGAACCCCAACAAACAATTCCCCGGCGGCCGGCCGTCCAGCCTTATCTACGGCGAGCGGCTTACCCCAAAAACACTCGGAGCCCTGCTCGCCCACTTTGAAAACAAGGTGATGTTTCAGGGCTTTGTCTGGAACGTAAACAGCTTTGATCAAGAAGGCGTGCAGCTTGGCAAACTACTTACCAAAAAAGTGCTTTCCGGCAAAAGCGGCGACGACGCCCTGGACACATATAGCCGGATGTTGGGGGTGTAGTAGGAAACATTCATGAAAGCACTTTTAATGAAAGAATACAAAAAGTTGGAATATGCCGATGTACCGGATCCTAAAATTTCCGGTGCGAAAGATATTTTGGTTAAGGTTAAGGCCGTCTCGGTATGCGGGTCCGATGTGCATGGGTTTGACGGTTCTACCGGCAGGCGAAAACCGCCGGTTATAATGGGACACGAGGCTGCAGGGGTTGTGGAAAATGCCGGTAGCGGGGTTACGCTTTTTAAGAAAGGCGACCGCATTACGTTTGATTCAACAATCTGGTGCGGCGAGTGTTTTTTCTGTAGGAATGGTGATGTCAATTTATGCGATAACCGCAGGGTGCTGGGCGTTTCCTGCGATGAATACGTCCAAGACGGCTGCTTTGCCGAATACGTGGTTGTGCCGGAGCGTATCTGCTTTAAGCTGCCGGACGATCTTTCGTTTGAGGATGCCTCGCTTACCGAACCTGCCGCCGTCGCCGCCCATGCGGTGCGCCAAACACCGGTTGCGCTTAACGAAACGGTTGCCGTTGTCGGCGCGGGGCTTATCGGCCTGTTGGCGATTCAGATTCTGAGGGCTTCCGGCTGCGGCCTTGTTATCGCCCTTGATACCGACGCCGCACACCGGAAGGCGGCGCTTCTTGCGGGAGCCTGCGCCGAGGCAGATCCGGCAGACGCGGACCTGCTAAAAAAGATCGCCGCCTTAACAAACGGCCGCGGCGTGGACCGCACACTAGAAGCTGTAGGCGCTGCCGCCTCCATCAAAACAGCGGTAGCTATAACACGAAAGGGCGGCAGCGTTACCCTAATCGGCAACATCAGCCCGACAATCGAATTACCGCTTCAACAGGTTGTAACACGTCAACTGCGGCTGCAAGGCACCTGCGCCATAGCCGGTGAATACCCGCTTGTGCTGGACATGATGGCTCGCAAAAAAATCAATGCGCGCAGCATCATAAGCCGCGTTGCCCCGCTGTCGGAAGGTCAAATCTGGTTCGACAAACTCTACAACCGGCAGGACAATTTGCTAAAGGTGGTGTTGGCGCCATAGGGCGCCTAGCCCTAAATCCTCGCTACGCCGCTTTTTCGGGCGGCTTCTGATACGGCTCTGGCCACCGCATCTTTAACACGGGGGTCGAAGGCCGCCGGAATTATGTAACCGGGTTTTAGTTCTTTGTCGGGAACAAGCCCTGCCAGCGCGTAGGCGGCGGCGATTTTCATCTCATCATTAATATCGCTTGCGCGGACATCCAGAGCGCCCCGGAATATTCCCGGGAATGCCAGTACATTGTTAATTTGATTGGGGAAGTCGCTGCGGCCGGTGCCGACAACGGCGGCTCCTGCGGCAAGCGCCTCGTCGGGGAAAATTTCCGGCGTGGGGTTTGCCATCGGAAACAGAATCGGGTTTTTGGTCATAGATTTGACCATTTCGGGGGTAACCGCATTAGGTTTGGAAACACCTATAAACACATCGGCGCCGGCTATAACCTCAGCCAAAGTGCCTTTTTTGTTCTGTTTGTTCGCTGCGGCAACCTCCTCCTTTTGCGGGTTAAGGCCGGCACGGCCTTTGTAAATTGCGCCCTTGCTGTCGCACATAACCACGTCCTGCAAGCCCTTTGCCATAAGCAATTTGATAATGGCAATACCGGCTGCGCCCGCACCGCTGGTTACAACACTGATATTTTCCAGCTTCTTGCCGGTAAGTTTTAGGGCGTTGAGGATGGACGCAAGCACAATTACCGCCGTGCCGTGCTGATCGTCGTGAAAAATCGGAATATCGCAGCATTTTTTTAACCGCGCCTCAATCTCAAAACAGCGCGGGGCGGATATATCTTCAAGGTTTACCCCGCCGAAACTTCCCGCCAAAAGCCGCACCGTGTTCACAATTTCGTCCGGATCCTTTGAGCGGATACACAGAGGTATGGCATCGACCCCGCCAAAAGCCTTAAACAGCACACACTTGCCTTCCATAACGGGCATACCCGCCTCCGGCCCAATGTCCCCTAACCCCAAAACGGCGGTGCCGTCCGTAACAACGGCGACGGTATTCCATCGGCCGGTCAGCGTGTAGCTCTTGTTAATATCTTTTTGAATTTCAAGACAGGGCTGGGCAACGCCCGGGGTATATGCAAGCGAGAGTTCCTCCTTTGTAGAAACCTTCATTTTTGGAACAATGTCCAACTTTCCACGCCATTTTGCGTGCAATTTGAGTGATTCTTGTGCGTAATCCATAAAATTCTCCTATGAAAACAAGCGCTAAAAGTTCATAAAAACTAAAATTTAACTTCGCGGTTGTTTCCCTGCATATCGCTAAAATGTGCCGTGGCGCTTTCAAAGTGAAAGATTTCAAACTTGCCATCGTCGGGATTATACATTTTCCCAAGACTTGGCATAGCTTCCAACGCCGCTACCCGCGCTTCCCTCTCCGTGTTAAAAGCAATTTTACCCGCCACCCGCAGCCATTTCCCGCCGCTATACGCGCAAATCTCGATATTCGGGTTCGCCTTCATCTGTGCAAACATAGGTTTTGTGTTATTTGTCGAAAAACACAATTTGCCCTTATATTCCATAAAAAATCCCATCGGCCGCACCCTAGGCTGTGTCCCCTCCGTAGTGGCAAGAAAAAACACCTCCGCCTCTTTCAAAAAATCTAATATATCTTTCATACAGACTCCTCCTCATTTAATGGGCAGTATAACATAAATAAGGTATAATTGATACAGAAGGCGAAAAGTTTACAACAATACTGAATTTGAATAAACCCCCCGCTCCAAATACATTTTTTCTGCCTTTAACACAAAAACGGCGTGCGGTTTGTAAGACAAAAACCCTTTGGCTGAATATTTCTGCAGATGCAGAGGTGCTTTTTAAACTTCGAGATTAGTACGATAAGGCAAGCCGCTCGCAGAACCCATCGTTACGCGTTGTGCTATCGGAACGCCGTCTTTTCTTTTCTCACCAGCGGCTTATTAATCCGCATGACGCAATACGCTTCACAATGGAACCTGCGAGCGTTTGCATCATAGTACCAATTTCAGAACTGGATGCACCTCTGCTTTTGTCGGGTAATTCAGCCAAAGGGCACACGCCACACAAGCCGCACGCCGCCTTTCTAGCAAAAGCAGAAAAAACGCTTTTGACACTAACATAGGGAAGAAACAGGCAGCCCCTGTCCATTCCGCAATGGAACCTGCGAGCGGGTGCATCATAGTACCAATTTCAGAACTAAATGCACCTCTGCTTTTGTCGGGTAATTAAGCCAAAGGGCACATGCTGTATAAGCCGCACGCCGTCTCTACCACAAAAGCAGAAAAAACGCATTTGACGCTAACATAGAGAAGAAACAGGCAGCCCCTGTCCATTCCGCTATAGAACCTTTGAGTTTTACCGCCGTTCCGACAGATGCAGAGGTGCTTTTGGAACTTCAAGATTAGTACGATAAGGCAAGCCGCTCGCAGAACCCATCGCTCCATGCTGTGCTATCGGAGTGTTGTCTTTTCTTTTATCACCAGTAACTTATTAGTCCGCATAACGCAATGCATTGCGCGATGGAACCTGCGAGCGTTTGCATCATAGTACCAATTTCAGAACTAAATGCACCTCTGTTTTTGTCGGGCAATTAAACCAAAGGGCACACGCTTTATAAGCCGCACGCCGCCTCTACCACAAAAGCAGGAAGAAGCGGGTTTTTCCCGCTTCTTCCTGCTGTCAACTATCCGAAACTTTTTCCGGCATGGCCGAGGAACTAGCGGCGCACTAGCCGGAAACCGAATTGAGGCATCCCAGTGGTCAGAGTTGTGGGCAACCGATACGTTGAAGTGAGTTGAGACGCCGGAGCGGAAATGCTACCGC
>BOBI01000092.1 GCA_026002305.1 Spirochaetia bacterium | reverse complement strand
GGATGGCTAGAGTCCTGCCGACTCTCTCTCTCTCTCTCTCTCTCTCTCTCTCTCTCTCTCTCTCATATTGTACGTCACGTACGCTTCAAGGCGCATGGGGATTTTTGGCGGTTTGGATAACCTGCTAGTCTGCATAAGGATAGTATAGGCACGGACGGGAAAAAATTTCAAGTTTTTTGAGGGGGAAAAATATTAATACTGGAAGATCAACCACGAAAAATACGAAACACACGAAAAAGAATGATAAATTACGGTATTTTCCGTAAATTTTGCGGTTGATCCCTTTTACTTTGTGCCAAATTCAGAATTGCTGGCAAGCGCACTAATTTTGGAACCAGCTCAATTGTTAATTGTCAATTGTCAATTGTTAATTATTAATTCCTCTTCCCTATGTTAGCGTCAAAGGCGTTTTTTCTGCTTTTGTGGTAGAGGCGGCGTGCGGCTTATGCGGCATGTTTCCTCTGGCTTAATTACCTGACAAAAACAGAGGTGCATTTAGTTCTGAAATTGGTACTATGATGCAAACTCTCGCAGGTTCCATTGCGGAATGGACAGGGGCTGCCTGTTTCTTCCCTATGCTAGCGTCAAATGCGTTTTTCTGCTTTTGTAAAAAAGGCGGCGTGCGGCTTATGTAGCGCGTGCCCTTTGGCTTAATTACCCGACAAAAGCAGAGGTGCATTCAGTTCTGAAATTGGTACCATGATGCAAACGCTCGCAGGTTCCATCGTGAAGCGTATTGCGTTATGTCGGTTAAACCGCTACTGGCGATTAATAAAAAGATAACGTCCGAATAGCACCAACGCGGAACGATGGGTTCTGCGAGCGGCTTGCCTAATTGTACTAATCTTGAAGTTTAAAAAGCACCTCCGCATCTGCAGAAATATACAGCTAAAGGGTTTTGTAGACCATACCGCCACGCCGTTTTTGTGTTAAAGGCAGAAAAAATGTATTTGGAGCGGCGTAATGTAGGGAAAATTTCTATGCGTTTTTCGTGAGTCATTAGAGAAGGAAACTTTTCTTTTTCTCGGTTTTGGCGTACACTATTAGCATTAGGGTGGTATACATTATGCGGGCAACACAGACAATTATTCACATTGGTAATTTTAAAAACAATATTCGTGCGGTTTTGGCGCACACAAAACGAGACGGTAAACCGCCGCTGTTATGTGTGCCGGTAAAGGCCGATGCTTACGGTCACGGTGCGGTGCCGTTGTCTAATGCGGCGCTGGAGGCGGGGGCTTCGTATTTGGCGGTGGCAGCGGTTGGCGAGGGCACCGAGCTGCGTGCCGCCGGTATTACGGCGCCGGTTTTGCTGTTGTCGCAGATTACCCCGGAGGAGATGCCGGACGCTGTGGCGGCGAATTTAACTCCGTTTATCGGCGATGCCGAAACGGCGGCTTTGTTTGCCGAAGCCGTTAGTAAACATGGGCACGGGGGCGTTTCGGCGGCGGACTTGTATCCGGTGCATCTGAAAATTGACACGGGTATGGGGAGGCTGGGTTGTTTGCCAAAAGAGGCTGCGGAACTTGCGGCATTTATCAAAGAGCAAAAGACTATCCGGTTGTGCGGCACTGCAACCCATCTTGCTGTTTCCGACAGCGCGGACGAAAACGATGTTGCATACACCAATAAACAGATTGAAAACTTTCGTGCTGCCGTCGCCGCGATAAAAGATGCCGGTATAGACCCCGGTATTGTTCACGCGGCAAATACCGGCGCAACGGTTGCCCGCCCCGATGCTTGGTTCGACATGGTGCGTCCGGGTATTTTGCTTTACGGCTACGCGCCGGAAAATCTGCCGCCGGTCGCCTGCGCCGCCGGTGCGCCGCTTACCGTTCAGCCTGTTATGGAGCTTGTAACAAAAATTGTCGCGTTAAAAAAAATACCAAAGGGCACAAGTGTGTCTTATGGCAGAACATGGACGGCTCCGTCCGATACAACCGTCGGCATCATTCCTATCGGTTATGGTGATGGTCTGCCGCGTATATTAAGCGGCAACTTTTTTGTCGTGGTGGACGGCGCGCGCTATCCGGTTGTAGGCCGTATCTGCATGGATCAGTGCATGGTCGATTTAGGCGCCGCGCCCCGTGTCAAACGCTGGGCAGATGTAACTGTTTTCGGCGGCAGTCTTTCGCATAACGCCGCGACCATTGCGAAGCAGGCAGGCACAATCCCTTATGAAATTACCTGCGGCATCAACAAGCGGGTAATTCGGGTCTATTAGCTTGTTTGACAGTGGCGGTTTAATTTATCATTAATGCAACGATTTTAATTGACTGGAGCTATCATGATAGAAGTACATAATCTTGTAAAAAAATACGGGACGCTCGAAGCTGTTCGGGATGTTTCCTTTAACGTGGGCTCCCAGCAGGTGCTGGGGTTTTTGGGGCCTAATGGTGCGGGAAAAACTACGATAATGAAGATTTTGACGGGCTACCATTTTCCAAGCGGCGGGCGCGCGGTGATTGATGGCCGCGATGTACAGGAGGAGCCTGTAGCGGTTAAAAACCTAATTGGTTATTTGCCGGAATCGGTGCCGCTTTACGGGGAGCTTACCATCGACGAATATTTGGCGTTTGTTGCCGATGCGCGGCATATTGAAAAAACACAGCGCCCTGCCAGGATCAACGCTGCGCTGGATGCCTGCGGGCTTACCCACATGCGCACGCGCCGTATCGAAACTCTGTCCAAGGGCTACAAACAACGCACGGGGCTTGCGCAGGCGATTTTGCACGATCCGCCTATTTTAATTTTGGACGAGCCTACGAGCGGCCTTGACCCGAATCAGATTATAGAGATTCGTACCCTTATAAAAGAGCTTGGTAAAAGCAAGACGGTTATCCTTTCCACTCATATTTTACAGGAAGTTGAAGCGGTTTGTTCAAATGTACTTATACTAAACGAAGGCAGGATTGCAGCACAGGGTACACCGGAAGCGATTGCCGGCAGTATGCGTGGCGGTGAAACATGGGTTCTTGTGCTTCGCGGGGGCGATTTGCAGATAATTCGGGGGCGCTTGGAGGCTCTTGAGGCGGATTTTTCCGGTCTT
This sequence comes from Spirochaetia bacterium, assembly GCA_026002305.1. Lineage (GTDB taxonomy): Bacteria > Spirochaetota > Spirochaetia > Treponematales > Breznakiellaceae > BNVA01. The sequence continues at coordinate 5,045 of BOBI01000092.1, read as the reverse complement.
ATGGAGGTTAATTCGGTTACGGACGGCAGCGAAGGCACGGTGGAGGCAACTTTCTTTATAAAAGGTGAAGGATCGGGCGAAAATTACGCAAATGCCGAGCGTATTTTTGACTGGGCGGCATCCGGATCGCTAAAAATACTACAAATGAACCGCAAAAAGATAAGTCTGGAAGACATCTTCGTCAAATTAACAAGTGAAGCAGCCTGATTGTCTAAAATGCACCCACTTTAAGGTTACATGGGATCCGGCTTTTCCCCGCTCCTGTGTACTTTTCGAGATAAAAAGCCGCAATTTGCCATCGGTGGAAGTTTTCAACGCCGCCGGAACCCCGTGCCCCGCTTTTGAGCAAAAACCCGGGATAAAAGAATGAACTACCGCGCCCGGGGTGCAACAAATTTTCGTGGGTATTCTAGGCGCGTAGCGTGCAGACGGTATTAAACCGCACGGAGAATAAAATCGACTATGTTTTTTCCGCCGCCTTAAACCGTTTTAGCCGGAGCGCGTTTGTTACAACCGAAACTGACGACAGGCTCATGGCGGCGGCGGCGAAAATGGGGTTTAAGAGGGGGCCGCCGAAAATGTGCAAAACACCGGCGGCAATCGGAATGCCCACCGTATTGTAGCCAAAGGCCCAAAAAAGATTTTGCTTGATATTCCGTATTGTTTTCTTGCTCAGGTCGATGGCGGTGGGCACGTCCATGAGGTCTGAACGCATTAACACGATGTCGGCGCTTTCCATTGCCACATCGGTGCCGCTGCCGATAGCTATGCCGATATCGGCCTGCGCGAGGGCGGGCGCGTCGTTGATGCCATCCCCTACCATCGCCACTTTACGCCCCTCGTCCTGCAGCTTCTTAACTTCGGCGGACTTATCCTGCGGTAAAACTTCGGATAGGACGCGGTCTATGCCCACCTGTTCTGCGATAGCGGCGGCGGTCTTTTTGTTATCGCCTGTGATCATGACCACCTCGATGTCCAGCTTGTGCAGTTTTTCTATCGCCGCTTTACTCGACGGTTTTACCACATCGGCAACGGCAATAATGCCGGCAAGTTTATTACCGATAGCGATAAACATCGGCGTTTTGCCGCAGGCGGCAAGGCGGTCGGCGTCGCTTTCCATTCCAGCAAGTGATATATTTCTTTCTTCGATGAGTTTTTTGTTACCAATTAGAACATCATAATTTGTTATTTTCGCTTCAACACCCAATCCGGTAAGCGAGTTGAAACTGGTTATAGGCAATGGTTCCAGACCTTTGGCAACGGCATCCTGCACTATGGCCTGTCCCAGTGGGTGTTCCGAGCCTTTTTCGGCAGAGGCGGCTATTTGCAGCAAAAAGTCCGCTGTTATTGTTTGGTCAAAGGCGGGAGGCTGGTTACCCGTAGAGGGGGTAGCGGACAACCGTAGGTTGGAAGCGAGGGGGAGACTTCCCCCTTCATGATCCCCACCAAGAATAATATCTGTAACTTTGGGTTTGCCTTCGGTTATGGTGCCGGTTTTGTCGAACACTATTGTTTGTATTTTGTGAGCGGTTTCCAACGCGGCGCCGCTTTTTATCAAAATGCCGTTTTCGGCGCCTTTGCCGGTGGCGACCATAATCGCGGTTGGGGTCGCAAGCCCTAATGCGCAGGGGCAGGCGATTACAAGCACGGAAATAAAAATCGTAACGGCAAACTTGAAGGGGAAGTAGCCCGCCGGTAGCAGCGCCGGATTTACAAGGGTGGCAAAATACCACGCGGCTCCGGCGACCAGGGCTATGGCGCATACCACAGGAACAAAGTAGCCGCTAACAATATCCGCCATTTGAGCGATTGGCGCCTTTGAGCCTTGCGCGTCTTCTACCAGTTTGATGATTTGAGCGAGGGCGGTGTCGCTGCCGACCTTTTCCGCCTTAAACTGAATAACGCCGTTTGAGTTGATTGTGGCGGCGAAAACACGGTCGCCCGCTTTTTTATCAACCGGCATACTTTCGCCTGTCAGCATCGATTCGTCTATCGACGTTAGCCCGCTGGTGATGACGCCGTCTACAGGGATTTTTCCGCCGGGTTTAACCACAATAATGTCGCCCGGCAAAACCTCGTCTATCGGGATTTCCCTTTCCTCGCCATTAACAATAACAAGCGCAGTTTTGGGCGCAAGACCCATAAGCTTTTTTATAGCATCGCCGGTGCGGCCTTTTGAGACCGCTTCCAGTGTTTTGCCAAGCATGATAAGCGCGATGATGATACCGGCGGTTTCAAAGTAAAGTGATTCAACGGCGTTAAAATTCCCCCGCACGATTTGAGCAATGTTGTAAAGGCTAAAGATAACCGCGGCGCTTGTTCCAACAGCAATAAGGCTGTCCATGTTGGGGCTGCGGTTTAAAAGCGCCTTAAAGCCCACCGTATAAAAACGGTAGCCAACGCCGATTATCGGGATAACAAGGGCAAGCTCTACAAGCGCGTAGACAAGCGGAAAGTTCATCGGGGAAAGCAATTTAGGGAAAGGCAGGCGGATAAATGTAATCATTGGGGCCATTGCAATGTATAATAGTGGAAGTCCTAATGATATGGCGATTATGAACTTGATCCATTGAATTTTTATTTCACGCTCTTTGCGTTTTTTATGTTCGTCGATAGCCTTATCACTGGAAAGATCGAGCGCCTTGTAGCCGGCCTTTTCTATACATTGTTTTATATCGCCTACGCGAAGAACATCGACGTCAAACTTAACGGCGGCTTTTTCCGTGGCAAGGTTTACACTAACGCTTTCTATGCCCGCCAACTTTGCGATAGCCTTTTCTACACGGGCCGAACAAGCGGCGCAGGTCATGCCGCCCACCGGTATTGCGATTGATTGTGTCATATCAGACTCCTTCGATAATGTGTTCTATCCGGTTTTGACAGTTAATACACGTCATGCCGCCGGTTAAAATGGTTTTTGCCTCCATAGACCCCCGCCATTCCTTTTTGATAATTCAAAATTACCATGGAATTGTGTTGAAATTATGGAGAGGTGAGGTAAGATATGTTATTTATTTATCTTCAAAAACGTAAATCGTAGATTCGTGTTCGGCGTATGGCTGTCTCTGCGGTACGGCGGGTGTTTTTACCTGCCTCTGAGGTGCGGCTTGTGTTCGTGTGCGGGGCGGCGGGACGGCGGTTTCTTCGGTAATAATAAGCTCTTTAAAACCAAGCTGGCCTAACCTGTAAGCGGCCACCCTAACATCATCGGCTTTTACTTTTGTAATTAGCAAACGGCGGTAATTTTGATAGTTCTCGTAAACAGGGCGAAAACCATTTTTTCTAAGAAGGTTAAAACTTTCGATAAAATTTTTATTGTTTGTAAAGGAACCTGCTTGCAGCCGGTAAAGTTTATTGCTATTTGTAGAAGGCATTTTCCCGTGAATGGTCATTGCGCTGAACAGATCCTGCGCCGGTAAACCCGCCGCCGCGCACAGAAAAAGTGCGAATAATAGCTTCTTCATATTATTATCATTGCCCCCTTCATAACAAAAAAATTATACATAACCGATAGTTTCCCTGTCAACTGTCCAACTTCTATCGCTGTCTTTTCGGAGGGGCAATTTGAAAAAATCATCAAATTTATCAACCGTGGGTGGCGGCTTTAGGCATTAGCAGACGACCTCTCTTTCTTTGCCAAAACTTCTTCTAAAGTGGCAAACTTCCAACCTTCTTTTTCAAGACGAGGGCGGTCCTCTACCATGTGTTTGCGCAATCCTGCAAGGCTGCCATATCTTGCAAGTAAGTTTTCACGAGTTTGCCGCACTTCTGCAACAATATCTGTATCCATATATTTCATTCTATTTCCTCCACTTCTAAGAAATCATCAGGTGTTACAAATAAAGGTGTCCAAAGATTTTTACTTGTATTATACTCTTTTATCTTGGCAAAGGTTTGTATTCCCAAGTGTTTACAATTCCATGTAAGCAAGTAATCCATTTTTGCCTCAACACATACAGCAAGATGACAGCAGTCAAGTTTTGCTCTCTCCGGTATGTCGAGCAGATTTTGATAGATTATGCTTAATTCTTCAATACTGTCGGAGTCGGGTATTAATGTGATGCCTTTGATAAAATCAAGTCTCCGTTGTGCCGCCTCTTGATCGCCATCAGCGCATTCATCAATCACATATTGACTTACATACAGAGTGTATTTATGCCTTTCTTTTTCCCAAAATTGCATAGTTGCCGCTTGATGACCGGCGATAATCAAATCTCGGCTGTGTCGTGCGGTAGCAAAACTAGGTATTGTTGTTTCGATATAGATAGATTTCATATTACACTTCCTCCGCAAAGGCCTTCCGCAATATTGCGGCGGGTAAGGCGTTAATGGCTTGCACCTTGTGCCTCAATTCGTTTGGCGCGATGTTCTTTTACGCTTCTGTAAAAATCGTCCAGTGACATGTCTTTATACAAATCTCGTTGCCAAGCGGATTCGCGGTCGGTCATATTTTCAGCCATAGAGCAACACTCCTTTGGCGGCTACTTCTCGTTCCAGTGTAGTTGCGGTACGACGGTAATCAAAGCGTGATTTTTTGATTACTAAAATATAGGCCGGCAGGGACTTTTTACCATAAAGCGCATGGCGGATTATATCTTCCGCCTCGATCTCTTTATAAGGAGCGTCATCTTTTATTACCACATAAAAATCCAGATCCGAATCTGCATTAGGCACACCATAGGCATACGAACCGAACAAATACACCTGTTCCACAGGAATTGTCTGAATGATAATATCTTTTATTGCCATTATCTGCTCGTGGGTTTTTGCTTCCATCCTTTTTATCCTTTTCGCAGACTATGTCGCAAACAACCATGCCCATAATCTGCTCATACCTGCCAAATAGTTACTCATTATATATAACCCTTACACCCATGATAACACACTGCACCCGCCCGGTAACCCTGCACACCCCCTCTCCAGCAATTCTGATATGAAGAGCCTCCGTGTCAAGCACTCAAAGCAAATTTTTTGAAAATGAAGTTATTCTTCCTGTTTTACCACCTTTTTCCAAATCAAAATATAAGATAAGCTCGTAGAATAAG
>BOBI01000091.1 GCA_026002305.1 Spirochaetia bacterium | reverse complement strand
GTGGAAAACAAAAAATAGTGTAAAATGAAAGCATATTTATGAATGAGGAGAAGCAATGACAACAAAAGAATTAAAAAAGTTTGCGGCGGAAATACGGCTATGGACGCTTAAATGTGTTGGATCGCGCGGCTTTGGGCATTTGGGAGGCGCTTTGAGTATTGTGGATACATTGGCGGTACTTTACGGCGGTGAGATGAAAATCGATCCGGAAAATCCCGCTTTGACGGATAGAGACAAACTTGTTATGTCCAAGGGACACGCGGGGCCAGCTGTTTACGCGGCGCTTGCGTTAAAGGGCTACTTTGACAAGGAAATATTAAAAACTTTGAATCAGCCGGGCACTACGCTGCCAAGCCACTGCGACCGCAAGCTAACCCCCGGTGTGGATATGACAACCGGTTCGCTTGGGCAGGGCGTTTCGACGGCTATAGGGCTTGCCCTTGCCCAGCAGATGGACGGCACGGGTGCGCGTACCTTTCTTGTAACGGGCGACGGCGAAATTAACGAGGGGCAGGTTTGGGAGGGCGCGCTTTTTGCGCCGGTGCATAAACTAACAAACCTTACATGGTTTGTGGACTACAACAAAAAACAACTTGACGGCACCACCCACGATATTATGGATCTGGGCGACATAGCCGCGAAATTTGCCGCTTTTGGCTGGGCAACGCAGACCATCCACGGCAACGATGTGGAAGCGGTTAGCAAGGCAGTTAAAAAGGCAAAAGCGGAAACCGGCAAACCTTCTTGCATTGTGCTTAACACAACCAAGGGCGCGGGCGTGCCGATGGTGGCCGACATAGAGCTTAATCACCACATTCCTTTTGAAGGGGAAATTTTTGAAAAATCGGTGGAATATATCGAAAAGGTACTCGCCGACATGGCGAAGGAGGCAGCATGATAATCTACGACGGAAGCGCCGACACGGAAGCGTATAAAAATACATTCGGGCGTGTTATGGAATCAATCGCGGCGGAAGACCCCGCGGTCGTTTACCTTGATTGCGACCTAATGAACTCAATCGGCACACTGGGATTCTGGAAAAAAAATCACAGGCAGGCAATTAACTGCGGCATTGCCGAAGCAAACATGATGGGCATAGCCGCCGGCCTTTCAGCAGGCGGTAAAAAACCCTACGTCCATACATTCGGGCCATTCGCATCGCGCCGCAGCTACGACCAAATTTTTATTTCGATAGCCTACGCCGGCAACAGCGTCCGTGTTTTCGGCTCCGACTGCGGTGTTACGGCGGCATTTAACGGCGGTACCCATATGCCGTTCGAGGACATGGCGTTAATGCGCGCAATACCCCATTCAACCGTCATCGACATAAGCGACGGCGCAATGCTGGAAGGTATTATGCGCGGCGCCAAAGATAGGCCCGGCCTTACCTACATCCGCCTTACACGCAAAACATACCCCGCCGTTTACAGCAAGGATCACAAATTCGAGGTCGGCAAAGGCGAAGTTTTACGCGACGGCAGCGACATCACGATTATCGCCTGCGGGCTAATGGTAGGCGAGGCAATGAAAGCCGCAGCCGGTTTGACGGGCAAAGGCATAAACGCCCGCGTTGTTGATATGTACACCGTAAAACCGTTGGACAACGAGCTTGTGCTAAAATGCGCAAAGGAAACCGGCGCCATCATCACCAGCGAAAACCACAACATAATCGGAGGGTTAGGCGATGCCGTTGGCTCGCTGATTCTGGAAAACGGCATCAACTGTAAAGTGCGCAAACACGGCGTCCGCGAAGGGTTCGGCTCCGTGGGTCCGCAGGACTATCTGCAAAAACACTACGGCCTAACATCAGAGGAAATCGTTAAGGTTGCGCTGGAATTGAGTAAGTAAGGAATTAGGCGCCGATCTTTTACAAAATGAACCGACGCCCTTGCGCGGAAAACTTTTACTCCATCACCAAAGAGTGTACCACAAGGTTGCGTGCGCCCGAGTTAATGATTTCGTGTTCCGAGCCGTTGCCCGCGATGTTGCTGTCGCCGACTTTAAGCGGGTATTCTTTGCCGTTTTCCTTGAGCGTTCCGCTGCCGGAGACAACCGTAACATACTCGATGTCGGTTTCGTGTTTGTGGCGGCCTACAGAGGCGCCCGGCGGCAGCGTAATCTCCGCAAATAGTTTAATACCCTTGCGCAAAGTTTCATAAGGCGCAAAGTGTGTAACCTTTGCTGTGCCTTCGCCGCCGCGCATTTTTTCGCGCTGTTCCAAAATTAAAGCATTTCTGTGAATTAACATTTTATTCTCCTATAAAATTGTTTGTAAATTAACCCTTTCGTAAGATTTCGTCAAGAATTTGCAAAGCCTTGTCGATTTCTTCTTTTGTGATAATGTATGGCGGCAAAAACCTCAGGGTTTTCGCACCGGCGGAAAGCATTAAAAGCCCCGCATCAAGCGCCTTTTCCAGAACCGGCCATGCATCAACGGTAAGATCGCACGCCGATATAAGCCCCATACCGCGCACGGCGGTAATTTTCGGGCTGTTAAGCGCCTTTAAACCATCAATAAAATAGGCGCCCTTTTCGGCAATTTCAGCCAAAAAGGCCTTGTTATTGACAATTTCCAGCACGGCATTACCGCAAGCCGCCGCCAGCGGGTTCCCGCCAAAAGTACTGCCGTGATCGCCAACCTCCAGCACACCGGCGGCCTTATCATCCGCAAGAAAAGCGCCGCATGGAATACCGCCTGCAATTCCTTTGGCAAGCGTTACAACATCGGGCTGTACACCATATTGCGTAGCGGCCAGATAGGCGCCCGTCCTGCCGTTACCGCACTGAATCTCATCAAGCATCAACAAAATATCGCGTTTTGCGCAGATTTCAGCCGCCGCTGTCATAAATTCCTGCGGCATCGGGATAACGCCGCTTTCACCCTGCACCGGCTCTATCAACAAACCGGCAACCTTCTCGTCCAGCGCCATATCCAAACCGGCAATATCCCCGGCCTTTACAAACCGGAAGCCCGGTGTAAAAGGCCCAAAGTTTTGGTGAAATTTCGGCTGGCCTGTTGCCGACAGCGTGGTAATGGTCCGCCCGTGAAAACTCCCCTCCAGGGTAACAATAACATGACGTTTACCGCCATATTTTTTCGCCGAATATTTACGCGCAACCTTGCAAGCGCCCTCATTAGCTTCCGCACCGGAATTACACAAAAACACCTTTTTCATGCCCGCCGCCTGCGTAATATTCCGCGCAAACGCCGCGCTCGTACCGCACTGATAATAATTGGAAACGTGCAGTAACTTTTCCGATTGCTCGCGCACCGCCTTTAACAAAGCCGGATGCCTATGCCCCAAACAATTCACCGCAATACCGGAAGAAAAATCCAAGTGCTCTTTACCCGCGTCATCAAAAAGATAGCACCCTTCGCCGCGTACAAAAGTTACCGGCAGCCGGTGGTACGTATTCATAAAATAATCAGCCATTAAAGCTCCTGTAATCATTTACAGTTTACCGCAAAGTAATGAAAGGAATAAGCCACCCGCCGCAGAGCCTCGCACGCAAGCGGGTGTAGCGTGCGGACGGTATTAAACCAAAACACGGACAATAAGGGCTTTGCCCCCTTCCCCCCTGCCGCTATTTAAAATAAAATGATCGTATCACTTTTAAAGTTTAATGAAAAAAGGAATAAAAATGACATTTCATGGATCTGTTTATTCAAAGGTGCTTGGGTTTAAAACAGGCATTTCGGTATTTGCGCCGGATAATTTTGTAGAAAAAAGCCGCTGCAAGGTGGTGTACCTGCTGCACGGGCTGCACGGCAATAGCCAAACGTGGTTGAGCGATACGATGCTGTCGGTTTATGCGGGTGATTCTAACGCGGTTTTTATTATGCCGGAGGTGGGGCGCAGTTTTTATACGAATATGAAACACGGCCTTAATTACTTTATGTATATTGGCGAGGAGCTGCCGGAGATTGTAAAAAATGTTTTTAACATTTCCAGCAAGCGCGAGGATACCGCGGTTATCGGCTGCTCTATGGGCGGTTACGGCGCGCTAAAACTTGCGCTCTCTAAACCCGGGCAATATGGTTTTTGCGGGGCTATTTCGCCGGCTTGTTTATTCATAAGCAAGTATCTGGAGCAGTTAAAAAAAGAAGGACAGGCTTGGGCGGCGCACTCCCCCGATAATGCCGCGATACTGCGCGACTTTTACGCGATATTCGGCGAGGATCTGGAGTACAACAAAAAAGATGACATTTTCTCTCTTGCTAAAGAAATTTCGCAGTTAAAGAAAAAACCAAAAATCTATGCCGCTTGCGGAAAAGAGGACGACCTGTTAGAAGAAAACCGTCAGTTTAACCATGCGGTAAAAGAGCTGAAACTTGATTATACATTTGATGAATGGACGGGACGGCACGATTGGAATTTCTTTAACGAAGCATTGCAAAAAACGCTTAACGCTTGGAAAAATTAAGCGCAACGCGCTTGTTTTATATAAAATATAGTTATTAAGAGGTGATTTATGGAAAAAGCAAAAGTATTTTGGACAGATATGCGCTGCAAGACAGGCGATAGTTTATTACACAAAATGGATCGTTTGATAAAAAAAGCAGGTATAGAGGAAATTGATTTTAACAATAAATTTGTTTGTGTAAAAGTTCACTTTGGCGAGCCCGGCAACCTGGCATTTTTGCGGCCCAACTTTGCGAAAACTGTTTGCGACAAAATAAAAAAATTAGGCGGCAGGCCTTTCCTTGCCGACTGTAATACACTTTATGTAGGCAGACGCAAAGATGCGCTTATGCACATGGAAGCCGCTTTTGAAAACGGTTATACGCCACTATCAACCGGCGTTCATAACATTATCGCCGACGGACTGAAAGGCACCGACGACATTGAGGTTCCTGTTAAAGGCGCACAGTATTGTAAAGTCGCGCGTATAGGCCGCGCTGTCATGGATGCCGATATTGTCATTTCGCTTAACCATTTTAAAGGCCACGAGAACGCGAGTTTCGGCGGCGCGTTAAAAAATATCGGAATGGGCTGCGGCAGCCGCGCCGGTAAAATGGCAATGCACAACGAAGGCAAACCGGAAGTCCAGCAAGAAGTATGCCGCGGCTGTAAAACCTGTGCAAAATTTTGTGCGCATAACGCAATTTCGTTTAACGCCAGCAAGAAGGCAAGCATCGATCACAAAAAGTGCGTAGGCTGCGGCCGCTGTATCGGCACCTGTAATTACAGTGCCATTTCGAATAACGTTTGGTCTGCCAACGACATTTTGAATGCAAAGATTGCAGAATATTCAAAAGCGGTTTTGGACGGACGCCCCAACTTTCACATAACGGTTATAAATCAGGTATCGCCCTTCTGCGATTGTCATGCCGAAAGCGATGCCCCGATAGTGCCGGATATCGGAATATTTGCCGGCTTTAACCCCGTAGCTTTGGACAGAGCCTGTTTGGATGCCATAAACGCCGCTCCCGCCATTGCGAGCAGCATACTTGGCGAGCGTGATCACAAACATACAGATCACGGTACCGATCACTTTATCGACGTGCATCCTGCAACAAACGGCTTAACGCAGCTTACCCACGCCGAGAAGATCGGCCTTGGTACAAGTCAATATGAATTGATAAAGGTTAAATAGTATTAGAAGCAGGATGGGGCGGCACAACCGCTGCCCCATCCTTTCATTGCAATGCCTTCCGTAGGTTGTCAACATTTTTTCGCATAAAGTCGATGTATGTTATGCCGTTTTCAAAATCCGTTTTTGAAATATTATGACAAGCATGAAGCAATAACTTTTCCGCGCCGGTTTCTTCCGCAATGGCGTCCGCAATTCGTTCATTGGAAAGTTCAATATGAAAAACAACCGGTATATGTTCGTTCTTTATTTTGTCAATTAAAAAAGCTACGGTTCTCACACTGGGTTCTGTTTCGGTGGAACAGCCGGGGAAAGCAGCAAAAAAAATAAGCCCCCAGCGGTTCGCAAAATATTGAAAGGGAAAACGGTCTCCAAACACAATCGTTTTACGTTTTGCATTATTTACCACCGTCTGAAATTCGGCGGAAAGCTCATCCAGCTGCACGGTATAGTCATCTCTGTTTTGACGGTAAAAATCTGAGTTTGCGGTATCGGCCGTACAAAGCGCGTCTGCAATGGCGAGCACAATAAGTTTAGCGTTTTCAGGCGTTGTCCATACATGTTCATCATAGGTAATCCCTGTCTCCTCCGCGTCATCTTCCATGCCTTCCACCATTTCTTCTTCTACCACATCAACAGTATCCATAAGTTTAATAATAGTAATATTGTTTGTGTCCATGGATTCCAAAATCCTGTTAACCCATTGATCGGATTCGCCGCCAACATAAATAAAAATATCACTGTTTTGAATGTTGATAATATCTTTTGGCGTGGGTTCAAAGGAATGGCTGTCCTGCGCCGGCGGTAAAAGCATTGAAAGCTGAACTTTATCTTTTGCGACAGCCCGGACAAAATCGAATATCGGAAAAATGGTCGCAATTACAGTGATTTTTCCGTTTCCGTTTTGAACTTCAATTGACCTTTGCCCCGCGGGCGATTCATATTTCTTTTGTGTACAACCTGCGGCAAATAACAGGACGGTAATAATGCTTATGGTGGGTAATGATATTTGTTTCATATAATAACCTGCTATACTTTAATATAGCATACATTGTAAAGTATAGAAATGTACCTGCCACTAACAAGCGCTAACATTGAGATTGCGGTAAGTGTTATAAAAAATGGCGGTCTTGTTGCCTTTCCTACGGAAACGGTTTATGGTTTAGGCGCCGATGCGTTAAACACCAAGGCGCTTGCGAAAATATTCGAGACAAAGCGGAGGCCGTTTTTTGATCCGCTTATTATACATATCGCGGAGCTTGCTTCATTACAAAAAATTATTGATTACAAAGCGTTAGGCGACGTCCAGAAAGATATGCTTCTGAAAATAAGCGGCCTTTTGTGGCCAGGGCCGCTTACGCTTGTGCTGCCGAAACTTTCCATTGTGCCGGATCTGGCAACCGCCGGTTTGCCCTCGGTTGCGGTGCGCTTCCCGAATCACGACGGGGCATTGGAGCTTATCCGCAAATCAACAGGACTTATTGCCGCTCCAAGCGCAAACCCGTTTGGATATTTAAGTCCCACACTTGCGGAACATGTACGGGATCAGCTTGGCGGCATGGTTGATATTATTCTTGACGGCGGGCGCACCGGCATTGGCGTGGAATCGACGGTGCTGGATCTTACGCATAACGCACCGCGTATCTTGCGGCAGGGCGGAACAACGCAGGAACAAATAGAAGCCGTTACCGGCAGCATTGCGCATAACACCGGCACATCGCGGGCATCGCCGGGGCTGCTTAAAAGCCATTATGCGCCGCACACGCCGCTTTTTTTGTACACGGCGGAAGAGATGACATCGCTTGACGTACATGCGGATAAAACAGAAGTGTTTTTGTTTTTTGATAAAGCTACGTTTGATAAGTGGGCTGCGCGTAACAAAACTTACGATATACAAAATATTTTTATATTAAGCGAAACCGGAAGCGAATACGAAGCCGCGTCTAACCTGTTTGAAACTTTACACATTATTGACAAATTGCACGTTTCCGCTATTAACGCGCAAAAATGCCGCGAATCGGGTCTTGGACGCGCAATTAATGACAGGTTGAAGAAAGCGTCGGCTGCAAATATGCACCCGGACATGATGTTTATAACAAAAAAATAAATAAAGTTCGGTTTTACCGTTTTTTACCCAAGCGCGGTGAATACCGTCCGCCTAATACTATTTATGAAAATTTTTAAAAAAAGTTTTGCGGCCGTTATCATGGCGAATATTATTTTTGCGATGGGTTGTGGGATGCCGATATTTACCGATACTTTTCGTATCGAAACACCGCCGCTGCCGGAAGTGTGGCAGCAAATTCTGGGAACCCCAAGCTGGCGTATTGAGTGGATTGCCGAAGACGGAAGTACATTAAGCGCCGATATTGACGGGAATTCTTTTGAAGGCGCGAAAATTTTGCAGGGTGCGGCGACTCCTGTAACGGCCTTGCCTTACTGGAAAAATAAAAACATTCCCGCCGGTATTATGAAATCCGCCGGAGCTATTTTCCCCAATGACAC
>BOBI01000090.1 GCA_026002305.1 Spirochaetia bacterium | reverse complement strand
GGTGAAAATAACGCGGGCTCCGTTCACCCGTCACAGGCGGCTTCCGCGCTGTCCGCCGAAGGTGTTTCGCTCTATGTTATAGGCGTAGGTTCTTACGGCGAAGTTCCGATTGATTATATAGACCCTGTTACAAAAATACGCCGGACGGGTTCTTTTGAATCAAAATACAGTACCGAAAGTTTAAAGAAACTTGCAGATGTTGCGGAAGGTGTTTTTATTCCGGCGCCTTCGGCGGAAAGTTTTCAATCGGCTTTTAAAACAATTAATAAAAAAGAAGCGACTGTAAGCCGTGGGTTAAACCGTACAAGCAAGCAAAGTGTTCATGAACCAATTTTACTTTTTGCGCTTTCGGTGTTATGCGCGGCTCTTTTATACCGCAATTTTTTTCTGGGGGCATTTCTTTGATTTTTGAACGTGCCAAAATGTTTTCGCTGCTTTTCTTATTGCTGCCATTAATCCTGCTTATGGTTATTCAGTATGTGCGGCGCTTTCCTCTGATAAAACAATTAATTACCCCTTTGATAGTACAGCAGGAAAACACGTCAAAAAATAAATCAACTGTGTGGAAAAGATCGTCGTTACAAACCGAAATAAAAGTACGTTACATTGGCGCCTGTCTTTTTTTTGTTATTTTTTTTGCGTTATGTGTTTTTGCTCTTGCCGATCCGCGTTCCGGTGTGCGTTTAGTACAAGAATTGCGGCGCGGTGTCGATGTAGTGTTAGCGTTTGATATATCACGTAGTATGAATGTTCGTGATGCTTCACCGGTTGACGACGTGATTTCTTCTACACGGCTTGAACGCTCAATTTACACGGCAAAATCCATAATCAGCAATTACGACAACTATAGAAATGAAGTCCGCTTTGGCGTCGCAATAGGAAAGGGAAACGGAATCCTCGCTATACCGCTTACCGACGATACGGAAGCTGTTCTTACACTTCTTGACAGTCTTGAAAGCAGGATAATGACATCAACCGGTACAAATCTTGAAAGTCTTGTTGATGCTGCTTCCACGGCGTTTATCGATAGTTTTCCTTCGGGGCGTTACGTTATATTATTTTCCGATGGCGAAGCGCTTACAGGCGCGTTAGCTGCCGCGTTGGACAGGCTTAATCGAAGCAATATACAACTTTATACTGTGGGCGCCGGTTCGATCTATGGAGCGCCTGTTCCCGAAAACCCCGCAAATCCGTCCGATGCGCGCGGCGGGAAAAAAGCAGCAATGAGTTATCTACACACCGGTATTTTAGAAACCGCCGCCGAGCGTTCGGGCGGCATCTATGTTGACGGCAACCGCAACGAAGCCTCGGCCGCATTATGCTCACAAATAAAAGTAGGCCAGGACGCCGCCTCGTGGACATACCGCGAAGTTACAGGCAGCTTGTGGCATATATTTGTATTTGCCGCTATCGCCTCGCTTGCCATTTCCGCCGCCATGCGAAAAAACTTGCGTATTTCCCGTTAAATGTAGTGATAAATATCACAAAAGTTGAAGCGTCACGCATACCGGCGGCATAGTACATGAAACGGAGGATTTTATGGAAAGTTGGGGCGGTGTCGATCCTGTACAGGCGGCGGTAAAAAAGTTATTCGGCTTGGATTATTTGTTTCCGTATCAACGTTTGGTTGTGGCAAATATTTTGGAAGCGGCGCAGGCGGCGGGTATTAAGGTAAACTGGCCGGAAGATGTCTTGGCGGGTGCGGACGCTTGCGACAACGGCGAGGATATGCAGGATGACAGGGCGGATCAGGGGCGTCAAATCGTGATTTTGCCAACGGGAGCTGGAAAATCGCTGTGTTTTCAATTACCGGCTATGCTTTTAGACGGGGTAACCTTGGTAATTTACCCTATTTTGTCGCTTATGGCGGATCAGGAGCGCCGTTTGCAGGAGAAAAACTTCGCTCCGGTGATATTACGGGGCGGCCAGAGCGCTGAGGAGCGGGCAGAAATCCGAAAAAAGCTGGAATCTGGTGAAAGCCGCTTTGTTATTGCGAATCCTGAAGTGCTTTTAACCGAAAAAGTGATGAAAATGCTGCCTGAAATCGGGATTTCGCACATTGTAATTGATGAGTCACACTGCGTTAGCGAATGGGGCGAAAGTTTTAGGCCAAGCTACCTTGAAATCGGCAGGATTATCGAAGCCGCCGCAGCCCCGCTGGTTACCGCCTTTACCGCCACGGCTTCCGCTCTGGTGTTGGAAAAAATCGAAAAGTATATTTTCGGCGGCCGCGGCGCACAAAAAATTGTCGGTAACCCCGATAGGCAAAATATCGCTTATGCGGCGCAGGGGGCGATCCTGCGGGATATTGCCGTGCGCGATCTGATAGTGAAAAATGAGCGCCCGGCGATTGTCTTTTGTTCGTCAAGGCCGGGCACGGAAAAACTTGCCCGCTACCTTCGCATCAATTTGAACGAGACCGAAATTAAGTTTTACCACGCGGGGCTTTTGCGCGAGGAAAAAAGCGATGTGGAAAAATGGTTTTTCGGCAGTGATAACGGGGTGCTGATTGCCACCTGCGCTTACGGTATGGGCGTGGATAAATCGAACATCAGGACGGTTATTCACCGCGATTGCCCGCCCTCGGCGGAGGCTTATCTGCAGGAATCGGGGCGTGCCGGGCGCGACGGTAAGTTTTCACGCGCCTTTTTGTTGTGGGGGCCGGACGACGAATCCGCGATGAAACGCGCCAAAACCGATGCCGACCGCGCCCGCCTTGCCGGACTTTTCGCCTACGCCCGCGACACCAAAAATTGCCGCCGTGAAAGCCTGTTGGAATTGCTGAACTACAACAGCCCCGGCGACAAACCCGAAACCGAATGTTGCGATGTATGTGCAGGCTACGGCAGCGCCCTCTTGCGCGAACAAACCCCGATAACCGCTTTTTTCCAAAGAAACCCCCGCGCCTTTTCAGACGATAAGGCTGCCGCCGTGTTGGCGCGGCATCAATCGGGGGCGTGGTCTGCCGCCGAGTACAAACTCGCCATTCAAGGTCTTATACGGACAAAAGCGTTACGCGAAATAAACCGGCGCCTGTGGAAGGGGCAAATTGTGACCAGCCATTAAATGAACTACCGCGCAGCAGAGTTTCGCGGTACTAAATCAAAACACGGACAATGAAGTTTCACCCCCATAACGCCGCTGGGTAAACGCCTCGTTTGGTTAATTCTGCGACGCGGGCACAGGCAAACTCGCGGTCTTCTTTGTAGGTTACGCCGAACCATTCACTTTCGGTGTCCAGTATTTTGAATGAAAGTTTGTTTTCTTTAATGAGCTGGTCGGCGCATTTTGGCAGGTAGCACTCGCTTTTTTGTTCGCCGCCTTGGGTTTTAAGGAAATTGTCAAAGTATTTATGCATTTCTGGAAAAATTCCGATTGGAAAACCCCAGAAATTCATCGAAACGGGGGTATTTTCGGCTAATTCGCGCTTTTTTCCATCCGGCCCGGTGTTAAAAATGGTTTTTCCTTCGCGTTTTATTAACAAAAGCTCTTCCACGCCGGTTAATAAGCCGCCCGCTTCGGAACAAACGCCGCGCGTAACGGTTCCCACATCCGATAATGTGTCTTTTAGCTTGTAGGGAACTATGGCGCCGTCTTGGACAGGTTCCTTGGATAAAAATGCGCCCATTGCGATATAGGCCTTGCGCCCGTAAAAGTCGTCGGCATTGATTACGGCAAAGGGCGCGTCAATGGCGGCCTCTGCGCACAGCAGGGCGTGTAAGGTGCCCCAGGGTTTTGTGCGTCCGGCTTTTTGGCTTTGCGATAGATAAGGCTGCGGAATAATGGTGTCCAGGTCCTGAAACACGATTTTGTAGTCAAAAGAATTGCCCATGCGTTTTAACACAATGTCGCGGAAATCGGCTTCTATATCGTGCCTTATAACAAACACCACAGAGCCAAAGCCGGAGCGAAGCGCGTCGAATACCGAATAATCCAGCAATGCTTCGCCCGCAGCCCCGATTTTGTCCATCTGTTTAAGCCCGCCGTAACGGCTCCCCATTCCGGCGGCTAACACTACAAGTATCGGTTTCATAATATTTCTCCTTTTTCTTTTGCGCTTAACTTGTTTCCCGTTGGACAGAAACGAGAAAAAGCAGGTAGGCATTAACGCTTTCGTCAAATGTGTGCAGGGTTTTTGTTAATTCAAATTTCATATAGCAAAGTCTATTTTAAACTATCTAGGGTTACAAAAGTTTCCGGATGTTCGTGATAATGCTTAACGCTTGCCGCAATAAGCGCGTGTTCCTCATCGGTTAAGTCTGTTTCAATGCTGTATGCCGACTCTGAAAGAATGGTAAAGAGTGGTTTTAATGCATAGACATTACCATCCGGCATTGTGTCTATAAAAGCGTGTAATTCTTTGCGTATTGCTGTTGCTTGGTTCATTTCAATCCTCCTTGTATCGCCTGTTACGCATGGGGGTTTGGGGGCTTAGCCCCCAGGAGAGGGGGTAGCGGAAGACCCGCGCAGCGGGGCTGTAGCGAGGGGGAGACTTCCCCCTCCCCACCTCATATCTATCTCTTATACTTCATGGTTTCCAGTGTGCTTTCCCCGCGTGTTACGTTGAACCAGAGTTCTTTGACGGCTTTTTCGCGGAGGATGCGGTAGAACGATGGAAGGTCGGTTACGTTTTCGCCGTTTACCGCCGTTATTATGTCCTGACGCTGCAAGCCCACGACCGCCGCAGGGCTTTTGTCGATTATTTGCAGTACTACAAGGCCTTTTGGGCTGCCTTCGATTTTGAGTTCTTTTTTAAGATCGTCGGTAAGGGGCATGACGAAGATGCCGGGCCAGATTTTGTTGTTTTCCGCCGCCACATCGTTGTTGCGTGTAGCGATGTTCACGGTTAGGTCAACTGTTTGCTTGCCGCGCACCACCGTAAAGATGTGTTTTTCACCGGCTTTCAGGTCGCCGACAAGACGGGTCAACATTCGTGTGGAGCTTATATCTTTTCCATCAACCTTGATAATAAAGTCGCCGGCCTGTATGCCGCCTTTCGCCGCCGGTGAGTCCACAAATACACCGCTTGCAAACGCGCCTTGCGCCTCGGTAATACCCAGCGCCTGTTTCATTTCGGCATCAATATCCAGGAGGGATACGCCAAGCCAGCCGTCTTTAATCGCGCCGGAATCAATAAATTCGTCGATGGTGCGTTTTGCGTTGTTTATCGGTATTGCGAAACCAAGCCCCATCGAGCCGCCGCCGTTACTGCTTGCAATCCACATATTGATGCCGATAACTTCGCCGCGGATGTTTACAAGCGCGCCGCCGGAATTGCCCTGGTTAATTGCCGCATCGGTTTGGATAAAATCGTTTATGTTTTCGCCCGGGCCGCCTTGCCTGCCCACGGCGCTTACGATGCCCATGGTTACCGACGATTCAAAACCAAGCGGGTTGCCGACAGCAATAGCCCAGTCGCCCACACGTACATCGTCGGAATCGCCCAAAACGGCAAGCGTCATTTTTTCTTTTGAATCGAACCTGACCATTGCAAGATCGCGCCTCTGATCGCGCCCTACCAGAGTCGCATCGTATTCCTTGCCGTTGCCGGCAGCGACTTTTATTTCGTCAACAGGGTTGTTGCTGTTATCCACAACAACGTGGTTATTGGTTAGCACATAGTATGTGTTGCCTTTCTGCCGTACGATAATGCCGGAACCCAGCCCCTGCGATTTATACTCGCGTTCTTTGCCGTCTTGCGGGCCAAAGAAGAATTCAAACGGAATTCCGGGAAAACTCGGGGTCTGCTGTTTACGGGTGGAAACTGTTTTCAGCTCAACCACGGAAGGTACAACCTTGTCGGCTATTGAGCGGAAAACAGTCTGTATACTTTCGGCAACTGCTAATGCGTCTTTCGGAATAATAACCGGGTTTTCCTCAGCCGACGCTGTTTTTTTATTCTGCGCCCCCGAAGTCTGCGGCGCCGAGCACGAAAACGACAGAAAAGCCAGCGAAAAACCAAAAATCGCCCCGATTAAAACCAAATTAAATATGAAAAAACGCCTTGACGAAAGTTTTTTTATTAAATTCATAAAAAAAGCTCCTTTAATTTTTTTATTCTCCATGCGGTTCACTACCGCGCTGCAGAGCGGCGCGGTAGTTCATTTTAAATTTTTTACAGTATACGTTAAAAAAAAGGGAAAACAGGCAATGGTTACAGATACGACCACAGGCGGCTGCATCTTACTTTCGTAATTCGGAAATTTTTTGCAGCTCTTTGGGGTTAAACAAATTACGGATATTTAAAATAATAAGGTAACCCTCTTTTTGCCGGACAACACCCTGAATATATTCCGCGCCAATTCCAGTTAGCATCTGCGGCGGCGGTTGTATCTCGCCTTTTTCGATGGTAACAACCCGCGAAACACGGTCAATGATGACGCCCAACTTCATACCGTCAATATCAATAATAACAAAACCGGAAAGCAGCTCGTCTTCCGGCGTTACCGCTAGTTTTTTTAAAGCAAACCGCTTGTGCAGGTTAATAATAGGTATTATTTCGCTGCGCAGGTTAAAAAACCCCTCGACATAGTAGGGGGCATTTGGGATCGCACGCACAGCCTGAACACGGACAATCTCCTTTACGTCAAGAATATCAATGCCGTAAAGCTCCTCGCCCAGCATAAAAGTTACCATTTGAAGTTGTTCTGCCATATCACTCCCCTATATCCTGCTCAGTGTAAAATAAAAGCTCAGGTTTTTCAAGCCGATCTGTCAAGCCTGTCAAGCCGTCTGTGATTGACAGCCGTTAGGATGAACGCATAGGAAAATTTTCTCCACAAGACTCCGCTCCAAGCTCTCCTGTTCCTGCCTTTTCTACAAAAACGGCGTGCGGTTTGTAAGAGAAAAACATTTTTATTTCTGTATTACAAACAAAAACGGTAAAAGGTCAAAGAACCTATAGCTCCGCGTTAGTGCTATTCGGACGTTATCTTTTCCTTAATCGCCAGTAGCGGTTTAACCGACATAACGCAATACGCTACGCTATAGAACCTTTGACCTTTTACCGCCATTCCGAGAAAAACAGAAATAAAAATGCCTTTGCGTATAAGCCGCACGCCGCCTCTGGCACATAACGCTAGAACGGGAGAGCTTGACGCTAACATAGGGAAGAAACAGGCAGCCCCCGTCTCTTCCGCAATGGAACCTGCGAGCGTTTGCGTCATAGTACAAATTTCAGAACAGAATGCACCTCTGCTTTTGCCGGGTAATTCAGCCAAAGGGCACACGCCGCATGAAAGCCGCACGCCGCCTATATAACAAAAGCAGAAACGGGAGGGCTTGACGCTAACATAGGGAAGAAACAGGCAGCCCCAGTCCATTCCGCAATGGAACCTGCGAGCGTTTGCGTCATAGTACAAATTTCAGAACAGAATGCACCTCTGCTTTTGCCGGGTAATTCAGCCAAAGGGCACACGCCCAATAGACCGCACGCCGTCTCCGGCACATAACAATTAATAATTAACAATTAACAAAAACCCATGCCCATCGCGTATAACGCGGTTGGCATGGGCTTGTGTTACCGCCAATTATGAGAAGGTATGCCGGTATAGGCAGGAAACCGTATCAATACCTTCCATTCATACGAAGCAATTTTGCCATGAGGTATTTCAAGATAGGGCAGGTAAAAACACTCATCCAACGCTTGAAAGGAGAGCCTAATTTAAGATTGCTGTGCGGGTTTGACAAAGTGCCCGGCAAAGCAACATTCTCGCGATATTTTTCAGAACTGGCCGGGACGGATTTTCTCCGCGAAACGTTAGACACGATGGTAAAGAAAGCACACGGAAAAGATGCCCGAAGAAAAAGTCCGTTCTTGTTACAGTCCTATGGATGCGGGTTATGACGCAAAAGTAATATCCGGTTTCATAGAGAGCCGTGGACGTGTGCCCGTCATTGATCCGAACAAACGAAAGAAGAATGAACGGCCGCCGCCGGATCCCGCGAAAAAAGAACGATACAATTTTCGTACCGGAGTAGAACGGGCCAACGGATATTTAAAAGACAGTTTACTGCCCGCAAAAATATTTGTTAAAGGCATTACAAAAATATCGTTTGTGCTCATGGGTGCGGTGGTTTGCCTCGCGGCCTTGCGAACGCTTCAGCATTTTATCCTTTGATAGGATAATTTTGGAACTGGCTCAATTGTTAATTTTTAATTGCGTTATGTGCCAGAGACAGCGTGCGATTTACGCGACATTCGGCTTGGCTTGCAAGGCTTTGATTGTTTTTAGAGGTAATTCTGTTAATTCAGCGATTTCTTTTATGTCAATCCCGCACGCAAGCATATTTTTCGCTATTTTTTTTGCTTTTTT
>BOBI01000089.1 GCA_026002305.1 Spirochaetia bacterium | reverse complement strand
GCCTGCGGCTCCAATTTTGTAATTATTTCAATGGTGTTGGCCCACCCGCTGCCGCCGTGAACACAAAAAGGAATGATTGTTTTCCCTGAAAGGTTGTATTCTTCCAAAAAACTCGACACCGCTAAAGGCAACGTATACCACCATATTGGATAGCCTAAGAAAATAGTGTCATACTCCGCCATATTTCTGACGTGTGTTGAAAGAATAGGGCGGGTGTTGGTTTCCTTTTCCCGTTCGGCATAATCAAGTAATTCCTTGTGCGTTTTAGGATAGGGATTTTGCGTTTGAATCGGGAATAAATCCCCGCCGGTTGTCCGTTGGATTATCTCGGCAACCATTTGTACATTCCCAAGTTTCCTGCCGCTGACGATTTGAACGCTCGCACCGGAAACCGCGTCTGTACCGTCCGTGTTTTCAGCATTGCTAAAATACACGATAAGGATTTTCCTTGTTGTATTTTGCCCCTGTGCAAATACCGTGGCACTAGCGAAAAACACCAATACCACTGCCATAATAAAACCCTTCACCATCGTGAAAGAGCATTGTTTAACCATGTAAACCTCCATAAAATTTCTATTGCTCGATAGATAATCGATAATCAATATTTATAATATACAGTCTGGAGTTCACTCCAGGTCAAGTGTTTTTTGCATTTTTATGAAAATATTTTACTTTTTTATGGAAAAAATGTTTTATTACATTAGCGGCGGCACGGATGCCGCCGCTTCTTCGTATATTTCAGGTTTTTTGTTGCTTCTTTATAATTCTTTTTTCAATATATTTGGGGCATTTCAAATTTCGCCTAACGTATGTTATACGCCGTTGCCCCGTACTCCATTATTTTTATTCAGAAATTATTTTTTTATCAATTTTACTTAATAATGAATATACCAAGAGTAAAAAATTAAACCTGTTTTCAAGAGAAGTTTCTGTACGGCCCCTTTCGTTATTGAATGTCTATACTGCGTCCGAAAATTTGAACATAAAAAGAGGCAAAAAGCAGGTGGAAAAGCCGAAACTAAAAAAGACGGTTTTACACGGGAAGAAAAGGGAAAAAAAACTTTAGCAAAGAGTTAAAGGCGAAAGTTGCGCTTGAGGCATTATGATATATATTTAAATAAAAGGCATGATATGCCGACAATGAAAGTGGCTTAACACACCTACTTTTTTTAAATTTTTTGTATAAAAAATTCGGCGCACTTCACACGCACCGCGTTAGTAGGGCGGCTTAATTTCAAAAAGGGGACATTATCACGTTGGTAAAAAAGGGGACATTTTCACTTTGGCTTGACAAGTACGGACAAAATGTAATTGACAAAGAATATAAAATAAGGTAGAAATTAAAGAGTAATGGGGTGCGCCTTTGGCGCAAGGTTATTGTTTTATTGTCCGTGTTTTGGTTTAATACCGCGCAGCTTGCCGCGCTCTTCGGCGTTAAACCAAAACACACGTACAATCACTTCCTATACAAGAGAGTATAACATTTAAGAACAAAGAAAAACTGCGAAAGCAGTTTCCCTCATTCGTACCAGTTAACTCGAACAAATGTATCCACCACAGCTTTTTGAAAAAAAGCTGATACCGCGTGGCTTGCC
Source organism: Spirochaetia bacterium (assembly GCA_026002305.1). GTDB lineage: Bacteria > Spirochaetota > Spirochaetia > Treponematales > Breznakiellaceae > BNVA01. Next base: position 6,724 of record BOBI01000089.1, on the reverse strand, counting down.
GCGCGGTAGTTCATTATGCTAAGCGGCTTCGCCGTTAGTTTGAATGGAGTGTTAGAAATATGTTTGAAACATTAGTTAAAATAAATTGCTATTCTAAGAATAGTATATTTAAAAATATAGCAAAAAATTTGCTTGAAAAATTTTATTCTTGTGAAATTAATTGTACTGAAATAGATAAAAGTGTTTTATTTGCTCATCATGCACGAGGTTGTACAATTGTGGCTTCAAAAATTTGTGAAAATGTTGTAATATATCAAAATGTGACAATTGGCTCAAACATGAAGTATAATAAAAATAAAAACGAATGGGAAAACGTTGGTAATCCAATAATTGGAAAAAATGTTGTGATTTCTGATGGATCAAAAATATTAGGACCAATAATAATTGAGGAAAATTCTGTTGTAGGGGCAGGTGCTATAGTTACAAAAGATATGCCAGCTAATAGTATAATATATGGTGTAAATCAATTTAAACATAAAGACCCTAATTATGATTTAGTATTTAATACAAATATGATAGACTTTAGAAAAATAATAGAAGCAAATAAAAAATTAATAGAAAAATATAATAATAAAAATAATGGGGGTACGCCCCAACGTCGCCTAACACGCTAACGCTGCGCCGCAGTAGCGGCTTGGCTTCCGTTCCCTTGCGGTCGCTCACTACAGCACATTTTGGGCGGCGGAACTGCTACGCAGCCTTTTTGTGCCGCCCAAAATGTCGCAAACCTAGAACGTTATGCGAAATAAAAACCTGAGATTTATAAATAGTCTCACCACCTCCATGCTGTTCGAAGAAAATATATTAAAAATTTATAAATATCTGTAATTGTATAACCACTATGTTATCCTATGGAAGTGGTGTATGGTACGCTACAGCAATTTTACTTTTACAAGTCGGCTAATGTATTACCAACATATTTTCGCTATCAGGATGTTGCAGAATTATAAGTGTTTAAGAGAATTCGCCCGCGAAGGAACACAAAGTCACACGAAGTTAAAACAATATTTGATACATTTCTTCTTTCCCTTGTGTGCCCTCGTGTCCGTTGCGGTAAATTTCTTATGGATTTTGACATCCGGCACCGATTTAAATTCCTATGCGTTTATCCTGTTATCGGGTATCTTGTTACCGGTCAGGCTAACGGGAAAAAAACAGCAGTGTTTCGCTGCCTGTTTCCAAAAGCCCACGAAGGCATAAGGTGCCGTTTATTATGTTCCATGAATCTGTTGATTGCAGGTATTTTAAGTAATCACTTTCCTTCACCGGATACGGGTCATTTAATGCCATCATGAGTGTGCCGATAACCGGTTTAAAACTCAGTCTGGCGCCGCTATGGGCTTCGTATCCCGCAGAATACCTATTTGGAAAAGCCCTGCCGTTTATACCGCTATCCGTAAAATTGAGCGTATACTCATCTTTCATGGTTGTGCGGTCAAGCGTAACATTATTGCCCGCCGCCCTAACTTCTACTAATTTCCATTCAATATTAGCCAGAGATTCAAAACCGGTATTTTGCTTTGAATCATTTTTTGCAGCTGGCGCCGAAGAACAGCCGGATAACGCTAAAATAAGTGTAAAAAATAATATGTGCTTCATTCTTTAAACATACAAAAATATTTGCAACCCGTCAAATTTTCCACCAAATTGGGTGCATCAGGAAATTCCGGGCGCTCCCGCCGCAAGCGGCGGGCCGGGCTATCCGCTACAATCTTTTTGGCAAAGCCAAAAAGTATTTCCGCTTCTATCCCTAGCGCTTGGGCTTATTGCAGTTCTTGTGCTTTTGAACAAACCATCCGGTCAGCTCGCCTTTACCAGCTCTTCGAACATTGCCTCGCGTTTTTCGTCCTGCATAAGCAGGTTCAGTTTGAACTGACCGTCACGGTATCCCATGTCAATACACCGCGCTTTGAAGGTTTCAAAAGAATCGGATACCAAAAGCTCTGTTTCAGGGTCTTTTACACGGAAGGAATTACGCTTTTCTTTGTATTCTTCGTTCAAGACCTTCATTTCGCTGTCTACCAGTTTGGTAAAGTTCTCAGCATCCTCTTTGCTTACTGTAGGGTCCGCGAATTCGTAGTAGAACCGATACAGGGATTTTTGAACATCAGCAAAGCAAACAAAGAATCTGAGGAATCCTCCGGTTTCCTTTTCTACTTTGCGCACAGCATCGATAAATTGACGCTCATGCAATTTTTCACCGGTCATAGAAATAATGCCGTTAGCCTTTTGTATGAACTGTATTGTCGGGAAGTCGTTGTAGTAGCCCGACACCTGCACTATGTCGTTCATGCTATAGCGGTACAAACCGGAAGATGTGCTGACGATAATATTGTACCGTTCACCCTGGGTAAGTTCGTGCATCTGGTAAACTTTCGGGTTTTTGGTTCCGTAATCTGCTTCATGGACAAACTCAAAAAAGACTTTGTGCGCAAAGAGTACCGTATCTTTTGTTTTAGGGTTAATAATGTTGCCGGCTTTACACTCCGATGCGTAATAGGCGAATTCAAAAAACAGCGTGTTTTCAGGAAACGAGTCCTTCACCTTTTGGAAATACACATTGGTGTTGCCGCACATCCATGTGTTTATCACCTGTAAATTCGGCCAGTAATGCTTGGGCAGAACCGTGCCGTATTTGGTCCGCAAATCGCGTAATTCTTGGGCCCGGGCAGGGTTCGGCTTGATGTGAGATAGCATCGCCTTACGGATGTCATCAGGGATGTCAAATTTCGTGCTAACCGTACCATGCTCAATGTCGTCAATGTAGTCATCGTAAAACTCATTGGCGTTGTTCTGCATTTCGATGAGTGTACTGGGGTTCGCGGTGATAATCCACCGTGTATCCCGTGCAATACCCATGCGCATAATCGCATAATAGCGTGCTTTGTAGTCGGTTATATGGAAAACATCCGCCGGCGCCGCGTGCAGAGGCTGCATAAACTTGGGGATGTCACGCTGGGCTATGCCTGAAATTGAACCGTAAACCGTGCCGTCGGAGGCCGCGCCCTCAACAGCCTTGCCCACAATTGAAACCGTCGGCCCGTCGAACACATGGGGCCTGGCTTGATAGGCCGTATAAAACCAAAGCTGGTTCATCTTTTGGTACACGTCACTGAAATACTTCTCGGTAATCGGTATCCACTTAGGCTCAGCCGTCGTGCCGCTGGTGGTTGCGTACATTTTCGGCTTGCCGGGAAATAAAACATCCGCTTCGCCCTTCTTATGCCGCTCGATATAGGGCTTAAGGTCTTCATAGACATTCACCGGCACATTTTTCGCATAAGAAGCAAAGAGTTCATCGCCGGTTGCCGCATTCAAAATCCCGGCAAAATGGTGTTCTTTTCCATAAACCGTATCTTTACCATATTCAAGCAACGCCCTAAGCGTCTTTTCCTGAGCCGCTTTGCCGTTTTTGGAAACTTTATTAAGTTCCCGCAGTTGTTTACTGCCGACGATGGATAGCCCCGCCTTAATTTTCCACAACCCTTCAGTTTTTGCTTCTTTCATATTTTCACCCTCGCTATTTTTTTTCTTTTGTAAGTCTACCAGAACCCAAGGCAGGTATTCGATAGTCCAGACTGTTATATCAACCAATAACATACCGAGCAGGTAACCGCGCTTGCCTAAGAAATTGAACCAGTTATCCAACGTTTCCAGAAAGGTTCCTTTCGCAGGATAACTTAAAAAAACAAAATTGGTGCCGAGTATGGTGTTCAAAACCGCATCGGCGGCAAAAAAGCCTAGTATAAAGATGGTAACCTTTCCGAGATTTTTGAAGTTCGGGCGCAGGTCTTTTCCGAACAGCAGCACGAGCGGTGTACCAACGAGGAAGCAGTGGTACGTAAAATCCTGAAACACCCAATAGGAGAAGAAGGGAAAGCGCGTCCAGTCGGGGGTAAGCAGTGACAAGATGGGACTGATAAGCCCAAGGCTGTAGAGCAGTTCTCCCGTGAGTTTGGTTGGCTTGAATGCGTGGAAAACACCAACGACCATGAACAGGTTGCAGATTTGAAAGGGCAGTTCGTGCACAGGATACGGATGGACAGTAACAACTAGGGCGATTTGCGTCACACACTCAATCGTGAGCGGCACAATCGCCCATACCCTTAAAAAGATTTTACGAACCGGCCCGGTTGATCTGCGGTAGAACACACAAGCTATGGTAACAATTACCGCAATACACCCCAGCGTGATAAGGTGTTCCTTGCCGAATGTGGCAAAACCGGTACCGTATGCGTCATAGTCCTCATTAAATGTCCAAAAAGAGTCAGGTTTCATGATAAAGTTCTCCCAAAACATGCTATTATAGTGGTATACTATTGTCAACGCGGAAGCTCGCCGCCCATCCTGTTAATCATATTTGCCATGTAACCGGCGCCAAAGCCGTTATCAATATTAACGCAGGCGATCCCGGGAGCGCATGACGAAAGCATACTTAAAAGCGCCGCAATGCCGCCTTGGGCAACGCCGTAACCGACGCTTGTGGGCAGTGCGATAACGGGCGCCCGTACAAGGCCGGCAAGTACGCCGGCAAGGGCGCCTTCCATGCCGGCCGCCGCAATAATTACACGCGCCTGTTTTATTTCGTCTATGTGATCAAAAATGCGGTGAATACCGGCTATGCCTATGTCACATAACAACTTAACATTGCTGCCGAAAAATTCCGCCGTGTTATACGCTTCTTTTGCAGTTCTTAAATCCGATGTGCCCGCGGCGGCAACAAGAACAAGACCGCGCCTTTCACTTTGCGGAACAAATTCACCTATGCTTATTGTCTTGGCATCGCCATCATAGCGCGCGTCCGGGTATTCGCGCAGCACGGTTGCAGCAAGTTCATCCTGCGCCCTTGTACCAAAAACAGGAACGCCGGCGCCGCGCATTTTTTTTATTATTTCCAAACTTTGCGCGGTGGTCTTACCGGCAAAATAAATTACTTCGGGATAACCCGTGCGTTCTTGCCGGCAAATATCGAGATTTGCAAAACCTAAATCGTCTGTGTTGTGCATTATAAAGTCCCTTTCCTGATTAAGTTTTTTGCTTCGTCCAACGAAGCGCCCGTTTTGTTGGCGATACGCGCCCTGTCATCAAATTCAATTTTTTCCCGTTTAGTTTGTGCATCAACGTTTACGGTCTTTACAAGGGCTTCACCAAAATCTCCTGTAACTTTTTTTTGTTCACGTTGTAATGATACACGGTTTACAATGCTTTCGCGCAAGCCTATTGTTGTTGAATGTTTAAAAAGGGTTTTTCGCAGTACCGCAATGTGTTCACACCTGCACAAAACTGAAACGATTGTTCCCGGCCGGGACTTTTTCATTACACACGGCGTGAATGTTACGTCTAACGCACCGGTTTCAAATAATTTATCCATCAAAAAGCCGAACGATTCACCAGTCATATCATCAATATTTGTTTCAATTAAAACTAATTTTTCTTCTATAAAGTTGTTTGCGCATAACGCTTTGCTATTTTCGCAAAGTGGTTTATCAAATGTTGTACGCCATGAAACACGCAAAACATTGGGCTTATCTAGTTTTCTGTTACCTATGCCGTAAGCGCTTTTTATTTCTTTAAAATTATTTTCGCCTGTAATAAATTCGTCAACACAGGCCGCCAGAATTCCCGCTCCTGTTGGCGTTGTCATTTCTTTGTCAAAGCCGCCGGTTTTAACAGGCATTCCCCTGCACAAAAGCAGCGTGGCTGGAGCGGGCACGGGAAGTGTGCCATGCGCGCATTTGACAAAACCGCCGCCTAGTTCCACGGCGCCGGCTGTTATTTTGTCGGGTTTTAATTGTTCTATAGCACAGGCGGCGCCGACTATATCAATTATAGAATCAATCGCGCCAACTTCGTGGAAAGCAACATTCTCTTTTTCAACGCCGTGAACTTCCGCTTCCGCACCGGCTATAAGATCAAATATTTTTATTGAACGCTTTTTTATAGCACCGCTTAATGCCGATTTTTCTATCAGTGAACGTATTTCGCTCCAGTGTGTATGCGCGTTATGCGGCGTATCACCATCTCTGTGCGTTTGATCTTTAACAACGGCGCGGGTTCCCGTTATTCCGCAGCGCTCGTCTTTAAAAAATTCTATCGACCAGCCCTTCAAATTAAGTTTGTTAAGCTCGCTGGTTAATTCGTCCGCGTTAACCCCCAGATCGACTAATGCTCCAAGTGTCATATCACCGGAAATACCGGCAAAACAATCAAAGTGAAGTGTCTTCATTTTTTATCCTAATTAACACGGTTTAAACTGCCCATCGTGTAGCCTTCCAGTTCCATTGCGGCAAATAAAAATCCGGCTTCTTTTATTTTTTTTGATATTCTGTTCAACACGGTTTCGCTAAAAAACAACGAGCGTTCATCGGGGGCAACTTCTATACGCGCAATGCCGCCGTGTGAGCGCACACGGAATTGTTTAAACCCTTCTTCGCGCAAAACAATTTCGGCTTTCTCCACACGCGCTAACTTTTCTTTGTTTATTACCTCACCATAAGGTATGCGCGAAGCCAAACATGCAAAGGCCGGTTTATCCCATGTTTGCAAATTAAATTTTTTTGATAAGCTGCGTATACCGTCTTTTGTTAATCCGGCTTCGCGTAACGGGCTTATAATTTTTAATTCACTTAACGCTTTTAGTCCGGGCCGAAAATCATTTAGATCATCAAGGTTGGAACCGTCAAGTACGGCGGTAATATTATATTTTTTTGCCTCACTAATAATA
>BOBI01000088.1 GCA_026002305.1 Spirochaetia bacterium | reverse complement strand
ACTCCTGTCCAATTTTTACTTGGCGGATGGAAAGGCCAATCCCCAGCCCTTTGTCGGCAGGGGGTGACATTTTCCCTCGAGAATTTAGAGCCTTGGGGGGTGACATTTTCGCCGGTTATTGACACAATTCTTTTTTGTAGGTAAGTTTAGCTTATTTCTCAGGGCTCTGCTGGCGAATACCTGAATTGAGGATGATTTTGGCAACTTTTTCCGCCTTGTTAAGAGCATAGAGGTGGATTGCCTTGAAGGTCGGTATTCATATAGCGCCAGATTTGTTTTACGGTATATTCCATACCGGCTTTGCGGCATTTTTTGACCCATCTTTCATAGGCGGGCACATCATGGCAGAGCTGGCACATTACAAATTCGGCGCGGGCGGGCGTTATTCCCGCCTGAATGTTTCATCGTTTGGAACGGTACCAACCGTAAGCATATATTCACTGGAAGCGCTCCAGCGCACAAAGACAACGTTTTTTAACACAGCCTTATCGCTTACAAACAAAGTTCCGCGTTTTTCACTGCTAACTGAGCTTGATTCTTGCGAATAGCCCTTTAGTGCGATGTTTTTGGTATAACCGGTGTCGAAGGGGCGCACGGATCCGTTGATTGTAATGTAATTGTAGCCAATCACCAACCGCCCCCTGTTTTCTTCCGTCTCCCAGAATGACGGGCTTCTTGTAGACACCCAAGATCCCTGCAGGTAGTTATCAAACTTTTCAACCGGGCCCGTTTCCAAGTCGCAGCCGGAAAGCGTAAAAGCGGCAATAGCGGCAAAGAGTATAGAATAGAACCGTGTTTGCATTTTAGTCTCCCTGACCATGTTTTTAGTGTACCCCCAAAAACACATTAGGGCAATTATCCCAAATTGGGGGATAGCGCAGTAGACCGGAATGGAGGCGCGTAGCGCCGGAATGAGGACTACGGAGCGTAAGGGGGGCGGGCGTTACAGCGGCTGTGCGCCGGTTATGGTATGGAAACAGCCCCCCTCTACTTTAACCTCCCATGGTACGCGAACAGGCGCATAGGTTTCTTGGGGTGTGTTGTAAAACGCGCAGGACGGGCGAATTGTGCCTTCAAGACATAAGAAGCGGCGTACCGGCTGGGCAGTGGTAACCGGCGTGGTGTTACAAAGATGCTTGTGCGGGTGTTATAGTTAAATATGAAACATAAAAGTTTAACGGCTCTTGCGGCGGTATTGGTTTTTACATCGTGCGCGGCCGGTCTAAGGGGTGAAATAAAAAGCGACGGCAGCGCGGCGCTGGATTTTAGCAGCAGCCTGTTACCGTCAATCGGAAGGTTGATCCGCCAAGCTCAGGGTATAAACACAAGCGGAACGGTAATTCTTAACGCCGCCGAAATTAACAATTCGTTTGAAAAAGCGCCGGGGGTAAAATCGGTAAAATTTCAGACCTCGCAGTCGGACACGCTTGAGGGTCCAATCGTTATTGAAAAAATTGACGCGTTTCTGGAAGGTACAAAGGCTAAGTTTATAAATTGGAAATCCTCGCCTGCAGGCGGGAGTTTTGAGGTGGTTTTAAACCGCGAAAACGGTGCGCTTATTTTAAGTCAAATATCACCGGATGTTACCGATTATATTTCCACATTAATGGCGCCTATCGCAACCGGCGAGATTCTTACAAAAAAAGAATATTTAAGCCTGCTTACCGATGTCTACGGTAAAAAAATGGCCGACGAAATAACAGCGGCGTTTTTTAACGTGTCCCTTATTTTTCCCTCTACGGTGCGCCGTGTTACAGGCGGTAAATCGCAGGGACGCACGGCATCTTTCAGCGTCCCGTTATGCGACATGCTTGTTCTGGAAAAACCCCTTGTCTTAAAAGTTGAATGGTAGAGAGCAATTGACAATTAACAATTATCAATTGTACATTGTACATTGTTAATTATTTTACTATCATAACTTTTCTAATTTCGTCTATGTCCGGCGCTACGATACGTACAAAATAGAGGCCGCGCGTGACAATATTACCGCCTGTATTTTTGCCGTCCCACACGGCGACATATTCACCGCTTTCACGGCTGCCCCGGAAAAGTGTTTTAACGATGTTACCATCTAACGTAAATACCTGTATGGTAACCGGCCCGCCTTTAGTTAGAATATAGTTTAATACTGTTTGTTCACCTTTTGTCGGGTTAATAACATTATTCAAAATGGTAGCGCCTGAACGCTGATAAATAATGTCCCTGACATTAATCATAAACGGCGATATTTTTGTCCACCACAAAGCGGGAAGCCCCGGTTCCGTTAACCTGACACCGAACAGCGAATATTCCGGTGAATATGAGGGGGTGGAAATCTCGAAAACAAATTCAAGTATTGAACGATCCGCCAGGTATTCTCTTGGCGCTTTCCAAAAATAGTTTCCGGTTTGACTCGGATTAAGGTGGGGGAGCGGGGAAGTATTATACATTTTCGGTACCAGTTTAGATTGTAACGGAGGCGTTCTATCGGTCGTGGGAAGCCACAATTTTTTGTTTGACGAAATATCTTCCGGGGAACGGTAATCGTCTGGAATATTCATACCGAATATCATGCGCGGAGGAAGGCTGAGGGTAATATCCTGATTTATAATACCTTCTGTTAGAAGATCGGATTTACGTAAAGTTTCGGAGCCGTCGTATTTTTGTGCAATACCGTATCTAACATCCTCGACCCCGCCTAGATCCCGCACATAAAGAGGCCAGAGTGTAAGGCGCTCGTCATCGGCGTATTCCGGCTTTGCCATGATCAAAAGGTCTGATACGCGGTGTTTTATTGCAGCATCATAAATACCTTTGTTGCCGGGCCTGAATTTATTCGGCTGGGATATTTCAGTATCGGCATCAATATCGTCCGGAAAAGTACGTGTTGCTTCATTAAACATAACACGTTCAAGATAGTCGTAATCCTTAGGATATTTAGGATCCCCGTCGGGATACGGCCAGCCGTACGGATTAGGCGGAATATCGCGGACATTTACAAAAATATCTTCGTTAAAGGTAATGCCGTTAGCCAGATCGTCCGCGGTTAACGGCTTATCAAGCGGGATCAAAAACTGCGAGGCATAAGTTTTTGTTATTCCGCTATACTGATGATTCGACGGATCGATAGGCGTTGGCGCACCGCTTATCATTATATTTTTTGTCGTTTCAAAAACGCCTGAAGACGGCAGTGTATCGGCTTGAACAGGTTCGGTAAAACGTATATATACTTCGCTCGTGTCCGCTAATGCAAGCGTATACGAAATGCGGGGCGGCGCCGTGTCGATTGATAAAATACTAAACGGATTTGGAAGAGACGGATTTGGCGGTATCATGATAAGATCCCACGGATCATTTGTCATTCTAAGACTTGTATTATTATTATTCTCAATCCACCATACCGGAGCCGCGCCGGTATCAGGATAATCTTTTTCCTTTATATAAATATACATCATAAGCGGATCGCCGGCTACAAGTGTACAACCAAAAGGTCTACCCGGTGTTTTATCGACTTCATAGCCGTCACTTAATAAAACAGGGAAACCCGAAAAATCACCATTCATAGGATACGCCGCCTGAACACGGATACGGTCTATTTTTCCGTTCGCGTCGAGGTCTTCGCTAAAACTGTACATAAAGACACCGGAGTTTGACCATTTAACATCCCAATGATTTGGGAACAGCCAACCCGACATGATTGTACTGTTTGTGGGAACATCACTTGGGAAAGCATAACTATACTTGACATCAAGGTATGCAATATCAACAGATGCCACAGGAGATGTAGAAAGCGCGATAACCCAGAATACGCCGTTCCATTCTGAGCTCGCAAGTGTTGTCCACACCGGCTCGATAATGGGCTGCGGGGAAGGATATGGTTTGGTATCCTTTCGGTTCAGATATATACGATTAAGTTCCGAACCTTTCATGATAAGTTGTCCCATGACATGATGTACATCAGGGTAATTGGAAAAATATATGTGGGCGCCGCTTTGATCAACACATTTGAGATTCCACCACCATGTATCGCCGCTTATAGTTATGCCTGAAGTAGCAGTTCCTGTAAATTCAACCGTGTATGGGGTAGTCGCATTGCCCGGGAAAAAACGCTGCGGGCCGACAGAAAGCGGCCATGCACCGGATGGATTAACGGTTGCCGCAGGAAGCGTCCAGTTGCCGCTTAAGGAGAGATCGCTCTTTGCTTCAACAAAGCCGCCTACACCTGATACAAGTTCAAAGTTTTTAAACACAGGCGAAAAAGAAGGGCTTAATGCCGTAGTTGTAATATATAGTTCCGCATGCATAGTAGAAGTACCGCTTTCGTTCATCTCGATAGAAAGATTTTGAATATTGCCTGTAACACCATCTTCAATCCTAAAATTATTTTTTGTGATAATTTTCGCGTCGTTTGTATTTGCCGTTAATATTCCGCTTGACGCTTGGAAACCTGCGATACTGCCGGTTCCCATTTGCCAGTTGTATGTTTCTAAATTGAGATAGCCGCGCTGTATATCAAGCTGCGGCGCACCGTCTTGTAAAACATCGTTTGTTAATATAACACCTGTTGCAGCCGCGCCATTATTAACGTGCGTTATGCGAACATTCGGCAGTCTGTTGCCGCCGGAATCTAACATTGTGTCTGTTTTGCCGTTAAAAATTAACCACGGGGAATAGATAACGCCTGACATATTAAATGTTGACGCTCCGTTTATAGTTACATCGCCTGTAGGTGTTCCGCTTGCACCTATGGCGCGGACAGATACAATGCCTAATGTTGAAAATGTTATAGGCCGTGCTGCACCACCTAAAGTTATATCGCCTTGTAATGTGATATTGCCGGTTTTTGTTGCATAAAAAGGAGATGGCGTTTCTTCGCCTGTACTGAATTTTGCAAGCGTTGTAGCGTTTGCTATTGTAACGGCGCCTGCTCCATTCTGAGTTATTGCCGCTCCATCAGTTAGCATTGTAACATTGCTGTTTACCGTTCCGGCAGGTTTTATTGTCCACACACCGGCATTTGTAATTGTTATCGTTCCATTTAATGCCGAAGGCTGCGTTGCGTTTTTTGTCTGCATAGACGCTGTAGTAATATCATTTGCGATAAGCGAAATTGCACCCATAGGGCCTATGTTAGGATCGCTTGTAGGAACCGGACTGCCTAAATTACCGTCGATAACAATGTTGTTTGCGCCGCCGGTAATTTTCGCAGTGAATGTCCACGCATAAGCGGCGGCGGCGGCGTCTTTGTAGTGTGCAAAAATATTTTTTGTGTTTATATGTCCGCCGGCTGTTTCGTACAAACCGGCATCATAGTAGATTGTCATGTCACTGTTTATTTCGATGCTGGTAGACGAGCTTGTTGTTATGGTTAATGGGGTACTGTATGTGGTGTTTTCGTCGCCAAGTTTCACGGTTGATCCGGCAGGGAACCCGGTTGTAATACCGCTGTTCTGGTGGAAACCGGCGGCTGCCGTAACGCTTTTTTGTAAGGTGAGCACTCCGGTGTGGTTTATTTTTACATCGCCCGATGAATTGATCGTTCCGTTAAATGTAACATTTGCAGCGCCGGTGGAGGTTCCTGTAGTATCACTTACAGTAATATTACCAAGAGTGTTTGTCGCGCCCGTGTTGCCGTTTATCAAAATATTGCTTGTTCCTGCAATCATAGTAAGCGTTTCTGTTCCCCCATCGCCGTCTATATTGCCTGTAAACGTTATTCCTGCATGTGCGGTAATTGTTACATTTACTCTTACAATGGTGTTAGCCGTTACCTCAAGTTTTGAATTTGTGTTGGTTCCTAAATCGATGAACGTTGCACCTGTGTTAATATTAACAGTAACTGTGTTAAGTGTAAGCGAGGCACCTGTAGTTGTTGCAGCAGCGGTGTAGGTTCCTTCAAAATCAATAGTACTTGCATTTGTTAATGTTACAGACGGGCCGGCCGCGACCGTCGAAACATATATGGCGCCGGTATGGGTTGTATCGCCCACTGTAAACGAGGCTGCCGTTATGCTGTACCAGTCCGATGAATAAAATACATCAGTAGGAATGGCCGTATCACTATCGCCGTATTCAATAGTGTAGCCAGGGGTTATCGGATATATTTTAAAAACGCCTGTTCCCGCTCCCGCATCTATAATCATGTTTGTTGTACCGGCCGCTTTTGTTAAACCGTCTGTTTGGAATGTTATATTTTTATTGTTAGATGCACTCGTATTAACACTTATTGTAGAACCTGAAGCGCCTAAGACAATGGCGGCGGCTTTTATGGAAAGGGCGGCGAGTCCGCTTACAGCATTTGTTACCGTTACGCTCTGCAATGTAAGCGTGCCAAGCGTTGTAGCGCCGCCTACAGTATCTGAAAAAATAATGCCGCCGGTTCCCGCGTTAAGTGTAAGATTTTGCGCCCCGTTTAACGTGTTGTTAAAAGTAATATCTCCGTTTGCGCTTGCAATAGAAGCGTTAGCCGAAAGTATTACCGCTCCGGCAAATGTAATATTACCATTGTTTGACGAAACAACATTTCCACTAGCATTGTTTAATTTTATCGCGTTTATCGTGGTACTGTCGGTGATGGTTATTGTGCCGCCGCTTGCCAAATTGGCTGCTCCTGTTACCGATACCCCGCCTGTTATGCCGCTTATATATGCAATATTACCTGATGTACTGTTGGTAAGTGTTATAGAACCCGCTACGTTAGCCGACATAAGCGTAATGCCTGTTGCTGCGCTTGCCGTTAATGCTGTAGTTGTTATTACGTCTGTTTGTACAATGTTAGCCGCCGAATTTAAAGTTACCGCACCGCTTGTTGTATCAGTTGTAATCGCGCCTACTGAAAGTTGTCCGCTTGTTGTTTTAAGTGATACAACTGTTGTAGTTGAGCCGCCTATTGCCGGTGTGGTTAAAGCCGCAGAGTTAGAAAGGTAGAATGAGGCAACGTTTGTAAGTGCGTCCGCCAACTGCGTTGTGCCTGTCAAGTTTGTTAAAATATTATCTGTACCTGAACCGACATTTCCTGTAGTTGTAATTGATAATGTACCTGTAGTAGTTATTGATGTATTGATGCCACTTTGCACAATATCGCCCTCGCCAAAATTGATCGTAATATCTTTTGCGTTAAGTTTTACATTGTTAGAAAATGTCATTGTAGCAGCCGCAGCCGCAGCCGCTGCGGGGCTCTGTAAAATAAGATGATATGGCAAACCGTTGCTTGAAGGTCCGTCGATTACACCCGATCCGCCGATACTGAAATTGCCGGCGCCGCTTGTAGCCTTGCCGATTGTTACCGCGTTTGTCGCGACAGAAATTGCTATTTTGTTAAGCATCGCGGCTGGAATTCTCAAGCCCGCTGTTGTAGTGTCTTGTATATAAACATTTGTTGCATCGGTGTTCGGTGCGATAAAAACAGATGCCGCCGTCATCGCAAAGTTTGTGGCGTTAACTGCAATGCCGCCGTCGCTGTTAATTGTTACGGTGCCTAGAGGTGTGCCGCTTGCCCCTAACTCACCGTTAAGCGTAATTGCGGCCGCACCTGCATTTGTTCCGGTTGTAAGCGTTAGGTTTTTACCGCTGCCTGTTACGGCTTTGTCGAGTTTGATGTTGCCGGGTGTACCGATATTTGTGTTTAATTCGTAGCTTATTGCGGCACTGCTTAAATCAAGGTCGCATTCAATATCTATGTTACCGTTATTTGTGTTGATATTTCCGCCGGGTTTTAACGTTTTACCTCTTGCCGTAAATGCCCCTAGTCTTGTTGACGCACCTACAGCACCTACAGCGCCTGTTATTTCGGTTATGGCCGCGCCGCCGCCTGATGTTCCATCTGTTATAAGCGTAAGCGTTTCTGTTCCCACACCGCCGTCTATATTGCCTGTAAACGTTATTCCTGCATGTGCGGTAATTGTTACATTTACTCTTACAATGGTGTTAGCCGTTACCGCAAGTTTTGAATGTGTTGTGTCGGTTCCTAAATTGATGGACGTTGCACCTGCGTTAATATTAACAGTACCGGTGTTAAGCGTAAGCGAGGCGTTTGCTGCAGCAGCGGCGTAGGTTCCTTCTAAATTAATTGTACTTGTGTTTTCATTTGTTAATGTTACGGACGGGCCGGCCGCGACCGCCGAAACATATATGTCGCCGGTATGGGTTGTATCGCCCACTGTAAACGAGGCTGCCGTTATGCTGTACCAGTCCGATGAATAAAATACATCTGTAGGAATGGCCGTATCACTATCGCCGTATTCAATAGTGTGGCTAGAGGTAAGCGGATATATTTTAAAAATGCCCGCTCCCATTCCCGCATCTATACTCATGTTTGTTGTACCGGCCGCTTTTGTTAAACCGTCTGTTTGGAATGTTATATTTTTATTGTTAGATGCACTCGTATTAACACTTATTGTAGAACCTGAAGCGCCTAAGACAATGGCGGCGGCTTT
>BOBI01000087.1 GCA_026002305.1 Spirochaetia bacterium | reverse complement strand
GGATAAACCGGTTCCGCAAATTGCTGGTTCGCTTTGAGAAGTTGACTACTTCATATCAGGGACTGCTTATGTTTGCCTGTGCTTTTATCGCTTTCCGTAAAGCTCAGATTATTTAGGGATAAGCTCTAAGTATATCAACAGAAGTAAGGGGTACTTTTTCCCCCTTCTCATTATAATAACTGGTGCACCTTGGAAGTATCTTTTCCGGTGCGCCTTTGATGAGCGTAGTATTGTAGTCACCCGGAATATGGGCGGCGGAATATTTGTTTGCGCTGTTAAAGGGAATGCTGTCTACAATGGTTACTTTTATGGAATCGCCGCCTTTTCCCGCTATAAAACGCATAATTGCCCGTTCCGTAGCATTTCCGCCAATAATGCGGGCATCCTTACCTTCACCACTCATCACTGCATTTGTATTATGGTAAATACTCAGGGAGAGCAGCCTATGGAGTTCACCAAACACTTCAGTGCTGCTCTTATAATCCGTACCCTTACCATCCACAAAAACCGCCGTTTCAAGCTGTCCCTTGGTAATCGTTCCGGTTTTATCACTAAAAAGGATATTCAGACTGCCGGCTGTTTCAATACCGGCGATCCGGCGGACAAGGACATTATCTTTGAGCATTTTCCCCATGTTCAGGGCGGAAACAATGGCAATCATCAAGGGCAAGCCTTCGGGAACCGCCATGACTATAATGATAACTGCCAGCATGACCGCTTGAACCAAATCGTTGACTATGATCATCCAGTTGGAACAATAGGAAGCGATTTGGTTGATATCAAAACCATTTTGCATCACAATACGCTGAAAAAGCAGGGCAACTGCTATAGCAACGCCGCCGATATACCCGAACTTGCTGATGTTTTCGGCAAGTTTCCCCAGTTTTACCTTGAGCGGAGTCTCCCGTTCATCTTCCGCCTGCAATTCACCGGCGATTTTCCCGTACACAGAATTATCCCCGATGCCCGTTACACGCATGACCGCATTCCCGTTGCAGACCAATGAACCCCGAAACAGCTTATAAGGGTTAAGAAAATCCAATGCGGCGTTCTCTTCAATATAGTCAGCAGGTATCGCCTGTTTACCCGCTTCTTTGGACTCCCCATTCAAGGCCGCCTGGTCTACTTGTATCGAACCATCGATCATAATGCCGTCTGCGGGAATTTTGTCGCCCGTTTGGAGTAAGACACAATCATCCTTGACTATGTCATCAATAGACAATTCGATTATCGTGCCATTCCGGTATACTTTACATTTGATAAGTGAAGCCTCGGCCTGTAATTTTTGAAAGGCGCTTTCATTTTTATATTCAGAAAAAGTAGAAACCAAGGTGGCGATCAATACCGCCAACGCGATACCCGCTGACTCATACCACTTTGTTTGGCCAAGGATCGTAAGAATAACGTTGATTACCAGGGCAACAAGGAGGATTTTTATCATTGGATCACCAAGGTTATCCTTAAATTTGTCCCAAAAACCCTCGGTTTCCTGTTCAGTCATCCGGTTATCACCGTATTTTTCCTTAGAAACTCGTACCTGCTCGTCATTCAGTCCAAAATTCTTCATTTCATTCCTCTTTTATCTGGCCGTATTACGGTATTTAAAAAATCGCTATGCGGCCATTTGATAATCTATTACGGGGGAAATATTTTTGTCAATATGGGATCAATACAGACGGAGCATTAATATCGTGAAAAATGTGGGGATTTTGCGTGTGCTTTATCTAAATTTGACGGGAATTAGCGGTCTTCCCGCTTTATTTCCGAATAGTGTACGAGAAAATCCAGTTGCTGGAGTATGTGATCCTTTAATAGACTATCTAGTTTTTTGAAATTATGTATGACCTGTTCCAACCGGGGATCAACGGTTTCATCAAACATCGTACCTAAGCTGGTTTTAAGCCACCTCTCATTGACCCCATAGGTAAGGCAAATGATCTGTATAATGCGGTCGTTGGCTCTGCGCTTGTTTGCCTCTATTTCACCAAGGTATGACTTGCTGAGTTTTATACCTTCGGCAAATTTCTTCTGTGAATATCCAAAGGTTTGCCGGACTTGCAAAATTCTTTCATTAACAGTCGTATCAATTTCCAACAGATAACCTCTCTATATTGTAAATAATACCAGATACCCCGATTCAAAGCAAGAAATACCATTTGACATAATCCGGTATGCGATATATTATTGACCGCATACCGGTTTTCAATAGATTTATGGTTAATTACAAAGTTATCTTTATAAAATCCGGAAAAAAAAGGGGAGAATGTGACGGAACAAGAGGAAATTAACCGTTTATCGGCATGGTTTCTCCAATTAGATGATGCGGGTAAGAATATTATTAGTGATCTAAGCCAAAAATTGGTGGTTTTCCGAAGTTCTTTTGATAAATCTGCTTGTAATACAGAAACCTCTGATAAACAAAGGCCATGTGAAGCAGGGAGTGGTGAACAAGACGGTAACCAACTGTAGAACAATTTAGTTATTGTCCGTGTTTTGGTTTAATACCGCGCAGCTTGCTGCGCTCTTCGGCGTTAAACCAAAACACACGTACAATCATTTCCTATACAACGACAGCTTTTGAAAAAAAGCTGATACCGCGTGGCTTGCCCTAAACTTGCCCCACAAAATTCTATGTTTCCCCAATGTGCTAAAAAATGTTAAAAAATTGTCAGGTGATTCAGAATTTTTGACCTTGTACAGGTGGATAAACAGATATTTTCATCATTTCAGGAAGAATTTGATGCTTTTTGGTTTCCAGATTGGTTGAACTTACCTGAATTTCGCCAAAAAAAATCGAGCGCGTTTACAGAACTAAAATTGTGGGTCAAGTTTAGGGCTTGCCGCGCGGTAGTTCATTATCCGAGATAGTAGCAGAGTAACAATGGAAGCAGAAAAATACCCAATATTTATCAGCTATAGGCGTGTAGGGGGAGACGGGGACGATTTACAAAGATGAACAGCTGCCAGGTGTGCCGGTTCCCGATGATAAAGAAACGGGACGCCGAAAAATAATAGCCCCTATGTTAGCGTCAAATGCGTTTTTCTGCTTTTGCAGGGAAAGGCGGCGTGCGGCTTGTGTGGCGGGTGCCTTTTGGCTGCATTGTCCGACAAAAACAGAGATGCATTCAGTTCTGAAATTGGTACTATGATGCAAACGCTCGCAGGTTCCATTGCGGAATGCATTGCGTTATGCGGACCAAAAGGCTACTGGTGATCAAAGAAAAAACAATGTTCCGATAGCACAGCATGAAGCAATGGGTTCTGCGAGCGGCTTGCCTAATTGTACTAATCTTGAAGTTCCAAAAGCACCTCTGCATCTGCGGAAATATTCAGCCAAAGGGTTTTTTGTCTTACAAACCGCCCAGCCGTTTTTGAGTTAAATGGCAGAAAGAAATGTATTTGGAGCGGGGGCGCGGGGTTTGCCTCCCAAAAATATCACACAAATAACAGTCTATAAACAATATAGAAAACAGGCGCCGCCATTGCAAGCGAGTCGATTGAATCGAGCGCGCCGCCGCGACCCGGGATTATACCGCCTGAATCTTTAACGCCGGCGCTTCGTTTCAGCGCCGATTCGGCAAGGTCGCCTGAGACGGCGGCAAGGCCGGTTAAAAAACCCAGCGCCAAGCCTGAAACAACGGGCGGAAAATGTGCCGCAATAAAGACGCCCGGCATGATAAACGCAAAAATTAATCCCGCTAATGTTGAGGCTAAAATACCTGTGATAAAACCAACGATGCTTTTATTCGGGCTTGCGGCAATAAGGCCGCGGTTGTTTTTTCCGAATAACATTCCGGCAAGCCACGCTAAAGAATCATTTGCTATTACGACGCATAAAAACGCAAGAATAAGATACGTTGATTCGGGCAACCGGTTCATCAATATAATCCAGCCGAAAAAAACAGACGGGTAAAACATTACGGCAAGGCCTGATATGAATCGTCCGAGCGCGTCATCCAGCTTTTCACCTTTTGAAAATATTCTGGAAACTAAAAGCCACATCATGGCGGCTACAATTAAACCGGGAATTAAAATCGCGTCAACATTAAAACTTACGTGTAACATCATTGCGGCAGGGACTAGAACCGCTAAAACAGCCGCTTCCATTGGATGTATTATTAAATTCTTTTTTTTCAACAACACCGATAATTCGGCGCCGCCTAAAACGCACAAAATTATTACAACAATGTTAGCCGCAAGATGATTTTTTTGCGGCAAGAAAAAAACAACCGCAAGAGCAGCGGGAAGCCCGATAAAAAAAATCAATAATCTTTGAACAAGTTTACTCAAATTTTAACCGCGCCAAAACGGCGTTCCCTCCCGGAGTAATCGTGTATGGCCTTATGTAAATCCTCAATAGAAAAATCCGGCCAAAGTGTATCGCAGATATAATACTCCGAATATGCGGTTTCCCACAACAAAAAATTGCTGGTTCTAAATTCACCTGCCGTCCTTATTATCAAATCAGGATCAGGAACATCAGGATTATCAAGGTTTTTAGCCAATGTTTCTTCGGTAATTTCGGTATTTTTCAGGCTGCCTTGCCCAAGGGCATAGGCAATCCTATTAAAGCCGCGAATAATTTCGTTCCGTCCGCCATAGTTAAGCGCCAGAATCACCTGCATACCCGTAAAATCTTTTGTATCACTTTTAGCCTTTTCAATTTCGTCTATTATGTCGGCGCCAAGCCCGCTTAAATCGCCGGTATGCCTTATTTTTATTTTATTTTGCTTGTAAAAATCAAACTCTCGTGTTAAATGCTGCTTTACAAGCCCCATAATAAAATCGACTTCGCTTGACGCCCTTTTCCAATTTTCTGTTGAAAAAACAAACAATGTTAAAAACCTTATTCCCGTTTTACTTGCCGCTTCAACAATCCGCCGCGCCGCTTTTAGCCCCTCGGTATGTCCTGAAGTACGCGCCATACCGCGCTTTTTTGCCCAACGGCCATTGCCATCCATAATTATTCCTACATGAACCGGAATATTCGTTAAACCGTCCGTTTTTAAAACGGGAACCTCTACAGACAAATTTACACTTCCATGATTTCTTTTTCTTTGTCTTTTACAATCTGATCAATTTGACTGATGTAATTATCAGTTAGTTTTTGCAGCTCCACACCGGTTTGTTTTTCCTCATCTTCGGTAACTTTTTTATCCTTTAGCAGATTTTTCAGCTCGTCATTGCCGTCGCGGCGGATATTCCGTACCGCAACACGAACCTGCTCGGCCCCGGTTTTTGCCTGTTTTACAAGCTCTTTGCGCCGCTCGCCTGTAAGCGGCGGAATATTGATGCGGATAACTTTGCCGTCGTTAGAAGGATTAAGCGATAATTCCGATGTGCGTATTGCTTTTTCAATTTCGCCTATCATCGCTTTATCCCAGGGCTGAATAACCACAAGACGCGCTTCGGGCACGGAAATATTAGCAACCTGATTAAGCGGTGTTTTTTCACCGTAAGCATCAACCCGTAATTTGTCAAAAAGAGTGGCGGAGGCACGCCCTGTTCTTAAACCCGAAAATGCTTCGTTCAAACCCGCGATAGATTTTTTCATTTTCTCTTCACAAGTTTTTGTAACATCACTCATTTTCAACCGCCTACCTTTAGCAAACAGAAGCTTTCAATTTTTAACTTTGCGCCTAATGTTTTGCCGGTTTCCGCAAGCGCCTGACCAACCTTAATTTTATCATTTTTTATGTAAGCCTGATCCACAAAACAGATGTCGGAAATATATTTGTTTATCTTGCCTTTAAGAATACCTTCAAGCACATTGGCGGGTTTTTCCTTTAGTTTTTCATCTGTTTCCATTTGTTTGCGGAAGATTTCTTCTTGCTCTTTTAACTTTACCGCGTCAAGACCGTCCGCCGAAATTGCCGCCGGATTAAAGGCCGCAACGTGCATGGCAAGGCTGAAAACAAATTTCTGCGCGTCTTCGCTGTTAAAGGCGTCCGGTTTGTCGGCGGAAACGCAAACGACCACGCCGATTGCGCCATCACCGTGAATGTACGACGCGATATGCGCGCCCGCGGGCGCTTTGACGGTTTTAATGCTTTTTAGACTCATGTTTTCCCGTATTTTTGTAGCAAGGTCTTTTACCATACCGTGCAATTCTTCATTTGGTTCGCTTAAACCCTCTGCAAGCGCAATACCGGCAATTTTATCGCCAAGGGCAATAAAATCAGGATTGCGCGCCACAAAGTCTGTTTCGGTGTCTATCTCCACCAAAACGGCTTTACCGTCTGCAACCTTTACCGACACACGGCCTTGATTTGTAGCGCGGTCGGAGCGTTTTTCAGCCGCCGCAAGCCCTTTCTCTTTGAGAACTTTTACCGCCTTATCAATATCGCCGTTTGTTTCCGTTAGGACATTTTTACACTCTGCGGGACCCACGCCCGTCAAATCGCGTAATTTCTTTACATCTGCTGCTGTAATAGCCATTATTTTCTCCCTTTATTCTCCATGCGGTTTAATACCCCGCTCTGCGGCGCGGTAGTTCATTTTTCGTCATAAACTTTATCAACATCAACGGGCAGCGCGTCATCTTCCGGGCTTTCTTCCGTGCTTACAACGTGAACATTTTCCGGTTTTGCGTCGTAGTTTTCAATGTCGATTTCTTTGTCTTCTTCTTTCACGGAAGCATCGGTAACAATGTTTTCAAGTTCGTCCTCGCCGCCTGACTCAACAACACGCAGACCGGCTTCGTTATCTTCGTCGACAACGGCATTGGCAATAATCTGCGTAAAAAGTGTAATGGCGCGTATCGCGTCATCGTTTCCGGGAATAGGATAATCAATTCCTTCGGGATTACAGTTTGTATCGACAACGGCAACAATCGGAATATTCATGCGGCGTGCTTCGGCAACGGCGATGGTCTCTTTTCGGGTATCCACGATAAAGAGGACTCCCGGCGGCTCTTTCATTTCTTTGATGCCGCCCAAATTTTTCTGAAGTTTTGCGCGCTCTTTGCCCAAACTTGCAATCTCTTTTTTGGTAAGATTCTCGAAAGTACCGTCAATTTCCATTTTTTCGAGCTTTTTAAGCCGCAAAAGCGATTTTTTTATCGTTGAAAAGTTTGTAAGCATACCGCCAAGCCAGCGGTTATTTACATAGAACATGCCACAGCGCTCGGCTTCTTTTTGAATTGCCTGCTGCGCCTGTTTTTTTGTGCCCACAAAAAGGACACTTTTCTGCTTTTTGATAACTTCGCGTACCGCATCGTAGGCGTCTTTGCTTGCCTGAATTGTTTTTTGCAAGTCAATGATGTGAATCCCGTTCCGTTCCGCAAAGATGTATTTTTTCATCCGCGGATCCCAGCGTTTCACCTGATGACCGAAGTGCACCCCCGATTCAAGCAGGCTTTTCATGGTAACAACTGCCAAAATTTCCTCCATAATTGCCGGTAAAGTAACGAAAAATACTTACCGGAACCCTTCAATGTATCTCGTCTTTAAAATAAATAATTTATTTTAAAGCGGAAAGTCAGCCCTTAAAGACCGCTATGGCAAGTCTAGCATTTAACCTTTCAGTTTGACAAGATATATGTATGAACATTAGAAAAATTATATTCTTAATATTCTTCTTAATATTTTTTTATTGTTTAGATTTAAATTTATGGGCGCAAAATCCTTCCGACTGGGCGTTAAAGCTGCCGGATAATTTTGCGTCTATGGCGCATCATGGAAATATTACCGGTATTGTCCATGTGTCAGACAATAATTTTATAACATCAGGCGATGACGGTTTTATTGTAATGTGGGATATTGCAAAGAAAGAAGCCGTTTTACATTTTCAGGTTAGCGCCCATGGTATTGTTTCATTGCGCGCCCACCCGCTAAAAAATGAAATCGCAGTTTTAGAAAGTGATAATATTATGTTTTATCGTTTATCCGTATGGAATTACAAGATACAAAAAAAAGTCTTTTCTGTCGATTTAGCAAATTCAACCGGGCATTTTGATTATTCACCCCGTGGTGATTCTATAATTATTTCTGATACAGACGGCGCCCTGATATTAATTAATGCTGATGATGGCACAATGGCTGCAAGCCTTGATTTAGAAATGCCAGTTGATTTTGCACTTTTAAGCATCAGCGGACGTAAGATAATGCTATACTCAGCCTCGCAGGGAATTCTTTCTTATTGGGATGTTGAAAAACAAATAGAAGCCGCGCGCCTGCAGATAGTCAAGAATATAAAAAATCCTTTTGTATTTGGTAATTATCGTTTTTTCGGCGGCTTTGATGGTAACGCGATGATTATAATTGATGCGGTTAACGGTAAGACAATTACGCATAACGCTGATGTTAAGAACGGCTTTATATCCGTGCCTAACATTGAATCCGATACAATTACAGTAATTTCGTCTGTCCCGTCCGCATCCGCCACTTTTAAAGCGCTCGATCTAACTTTAACCACGCAGGGTAAACTTGAGGTAAAAAATAAATTTGAAGATGAGTTTAAATCAAACAGTCAAAAAAATATTTTTGATATTGCCGTTTATAAAGACGTTATTGTTTTTATAAACGAGGATGGAAGAGGAGCTTTTATACCTTCGGATTATAATTCAATAACTGACGGCAGTGTAATATCTTTTTTTAATGCGAACGGCTACAACCGTGTAAATGTAAACAATAAACGAAGCAATAAAAATAATGATGAAGAATTCGAGTTTTTGCTTTGGCAGAGTGATACATCAAGAACCACCGATAAAAAAAATCCCCTTTT
>BOBI01000086.1 GCA_026002305.1 Spirochaetia bacterium | reverse complement strand
ACTTCTACCGCGTCAAGGATTTTGTCGATTAAATCCTTCTCTCTAACTGTCCGTGTCCTAGCCATAATATCTCCTTATGTTTTTCTACCATCTTTTGGCTATTTACACAAACTTTGTTACAGGCTCTCAATCCTTGCTATGTTTTTAGACAGCCTCGTTATGCGCAGTTTGGGCGTACCCCATTTTACTTATTCTGTTATTTCCAATAAACTCTTTTAACACCAGCAAATCATCGTCACCAGTTATAATATAATCGACATTTCCGGTTATGCCACATTCCAATATAATATTATCATCTATATCCCTACTTCCGTTCCGTATTTTTATATCACTTATTATTTCATTTGCCATTTCTTCAATTAATTTCATATAATATTTAACACCTTCTTTGTCAGCATTGAATTTAGGACGATTCAATACCTCAAAAATTTGTTCGAGAATTTCCTGTGTTATATATAATTCATCTGTACCTTCAATAACCCGATCAAGTACTTTTTTGGGGTTTTCTTCCCATAGAAATGAAGATACAAAAATGTTTACATCAATTACGACTTTCATTTCTTTTTTCTTTTCGGTATTGTTTGATTTCTTTCATTACATCTTCCTCGGTTAAGTTGAGTTTTGCCCCAATACTATGGCCATAGGCAAATATACTCTCCCATTTTCGTTTACGTTCAATATATAATCTTGCAGCCTCCCTGATTAGTTCAGACCGTGTTCTTGCCTCATTTTGGGCAATATTGTCAATTTGCCTTAACAAATCCTCTTGAAATGAAATATTTACCGTAGATACAGCCATAAACTTACCTCTTATCATCAATATACAATGCTTGTATGTTTTTGTTAAGTGTTTTTTCAATGAATTTTAGCCAAAATTTCGCATAACGTGAAAGCTATACGACGTTTTTGCGGTTGCGATAAAGGAAACCGCAGGTTTCCAGCAACTGTAAAAATGTGCCTACAGAAAAACGCACAAAGGCCAAAGGCCGACTGCGTTTTTTCGCAGGCCAAGCCGCTACTGCGGCGCAGTGTATAGCGTATGTTATGCGACGTATTTTTGCCCTTGTTATATTATTTATAAAATCTTGAAAGATAAAATTTTTACATCAGGTATATATTCATAATGTTTTGTATTCCCTGTAATTAATGGTTCATCATATTCCAATGCCGTTGATGCAATTATTGCATCTGCTAATTCCAACCCATGACTTAATTTATATTCTTCCATTAGATTAATTGCTTTTTTAGAGATTGTTTCATTTATTTGAATTATTTCTGTAGACCATTGTTTTAGATCTTTTTTCAATTTATTGAGTTCTTCTTTGTTTCTTACTCCTTGTATTATTTCCATATAAAAAACCGCAGATAATTTAAAGGGAATATTTTGAAAAATTGTTTTTTGTGCCCTTTCTTTTCCACGGTAAAACCAAATCATTACATCTGAATCGATTAGCACAATTTCCTTCCTTTCCTCATATTTCTAACATACGATTCTACATCATCCATATCCTTTCTGTCTTTCCACATCCCAAAGGATTCGGAGGTAAATGCCTGATTAGTTTCAGAAATTGTATTGTCTTCTGAAACTAATTGTATTATTACTTCAACCTTTTTATGTTCAAAATCTGAAGGAAGTGTAATAATATTATTTAATTCTTCACTATCCAGTACGGTTTTTAATGATTGCATATAACCCCCATAAATTCCATTATAGACCTAAATCTACACTACTTTTTAAAATAAGTCAACTCAATTTATTAAAAAAAGACCCTTTTTTACATTATTTTAGAGAAGATTTGGCAAAAATATGTCGCATAACGTCAATAGGTTTACGACATTTTTTTTGGCGCAATAAAGAAACGTGTAACGTTTCGCGCCAAAAAAATGTGCCTACGAAAAACCCCACAAAGGCGCTACTGCGCCGACTGGGGTTCTTCGCAGGCCAAGCCGCTGCTACGGCGCAGCATATAGCGTATGTTATGTGCAGTTCGACCTTCTTATATTATCCTGCAATTCATTCCCATTATTTTTGTTAGCAATTTCATATGATTATCTGTAGAAAATATTTCCACATCATTTTGTTTTGCATTCTGTGCTATTACTATATCTAATAATCCTAATTTGTTTATGCCGGATTGTATACATTGATATTGTATTTCCATTATTTCATCCCAATCTATATCTAATGGAATAATATCTATTCCTGATAAACATTCTAAAAAACTATTTTCTTTATTTTTTCTTGCCGAAGGTATTAATTCCGCTAAAATGATTTTATTGGTATTCACCATATTATTAATGAGTAATTCTGAAATTGCCTCAAAATGTTCTTTATGGTTAAAAAAATCAATCCATACGCAACTGTCAACAATATAATTCATTTTCTTGCCCTTGAAATATCAAGATCAACGTCAAGTTTAATCTTTCCGGCCATTTCAATAAGTCTTACCCGTTTTTTATGATTTATTACTTCTTGAAGGGCCTCATTTATAACGGCGGTTTTTGTAAAAATTCCTGTCCATTTCATGGCTTCATTTAACAAAATCTCGTTTAAATCAAGTGTGGTTCTCATATATACTCCTATGCATATAATCTATAATAAAAATTATGCATTGTCAATAGATTTTTCAGATTTTTAAAAAAAATTATATTTATTATGTATGATTTTTTATACCTTGTTTTAAGGTCGAATTGCGCATAACGTGTGTTATATGCAGTTGGGCTATTTTACAATGTCCCTTTTTTATTATTTCTATCGTTAATTTTTATTATTTCGATTATTGGTTTTATATTTTTGCGGAATCAAGATCATCATCCGCAAGTTGTATCCATTCCATTACATCTTCAATTTCCATAAATAATTTTCCCTTTTTGCAGAATGGTCTTTTCAAAAATATTTTTTACCTTTCTTGCATTAAAAACACTTTCCCTACCAAATAATAAATCAATAAAAAATATTTCCTTCTCTCTTAAATCCCCAACGATTTTTGCGTATAGTTCCGAAAAATTGTTTGTATTATCCGGTGTTACTACATAAATATCTATATCACTTTTTTCCGTTGGGTTGCCGTAGGCATAAGAACCAAACAAAAAAATATACCTGGCCGGTACAAATTTTAGGATGGATTCCCTTATATAGCTTACTTTTTCTTGCAAATTATCCATGTTTTTATTATAAATTCCCAAGTTTTTTTGTCAAGTGTGTCATTTTTACCCATCCCGACAAACGCATGAAGGCTTTTTTGTGCCTTCGGTGGGAGAGCCTTTAAAAAATGCGCTGATTTTTATAGCACAAGTGGGAGGCAGTTGTCATAATTGAATGGAAAATCATTGTATTTTGAATATTTTTCTCAGAAAATTTCTTTCATGTGTTTGTCGTGTTTTACCCATTTTAGCCCAATTGCACATAACATACGGTTTGCGACATTATGCCTTGAAATTGTATGAAAAATCATATACATAAAAATAGTTGATGAACTACCGCGCGGCAAGCCACGCGGTATCAGCTTTTTTTCAAAAAGCTGTCGTTGTATAGGAAATGATTGTACGTGTGTTTTGGTTTAACGCCGAAGAGCGCAGCAAGCTGCGCGGTATTAAACCAAAACACGGACAATAAAAAACATAGACGTTGTATAATGAACACTATGGTAAATGATGAATTATCTGCATATATCACTATAGATAAAGGCATTCGTTTGGGGAAACCTTGTATAAAAGGGACTCGTATTACCGTACCGACTCGCTAAGTAGCTGCTTCAGTTGTGCTGCCCAGCTTGAGCCAAGATTGTCAATCACTTTTTTTAAATCCCTTATCAAATGTTCATTACATTCTGAAGTTTTGCAAGATAGCCTTCTGATAAACTGGTTTTATTACCGGTAAAACCTGTGATGATTTTTCAGGTTTTGTTCTCCTATACGGTCTCACATTTCCAACATTCATCCCGTTTAATCCTCCTCAAATAGCGTCAAAAATTGACTTCTGCATGGCATAAAAAATTAGCCGTAGGAAATTTAAACCTAAATGCACCTTTGCCGCGCAAGGGCGTAAAGTAAATCAAGGTCATCTTTACTAACGGGGTTTTGCAGAGAGAGGTCGGCAAGATCCGCGACGGAAGCCGCGCTTGGCTTTGGCGTTTCGTTATTTTTTATCATCACAAACAGGCCGGGCAGAACGGAATTTCGCAGGCTGTTGGATTCGCAGATTATAATGGTTTTATCATGCCCTTTTCCGTTGCCCGCAGGATCAATTTCTTTGAGAAAAGCTGCAATGCCGCTTTCAAACGAGGCGCGCAGGCAACGCAGCCAGAAAACTTTGTCGGCGCCTGCCGCAAGTAAAAGGGAGGTGTCCTTGTCGCAAGCATTGTTTTTTTCTTCGCTTAAACAAAAATCGCCGTTAATTGCGCAGGCGCCGCAGCCTTTCCCGCCACGCGGACAGACACCGTTTGATTTTTCGACGCCGGTAACTTTTAGCCCGATAAGGCGGATGGGGGAGTTTTTCGCCGCTTCGGTTTTAAACCGGCGCACAAGCTCCATGGCGGCGAATGTCTTTCCTGCATTGCGTCCGCCGGAACCTATCATAATCATGTTTGAAATGGTTACCATACTATTACACCGCCACTAGCAGAGTATACCACAAGTCGAATAGAATTTACAGCATGAAAAAGATTGTTGCGCTCCGTGCCGCGATTTGCGCCTTGAACACGGAAGACGACATTAAAAAACAGGTTTGCTCCGCCTACAATTTATTGCTGGGCGAAAACAATTTGCCGGAATCCGACATCATATCACTGGTTTTTTCTGTTACCGGCGATTTAACGGCAATAAACCCCGCCTCGGCCCTGCGTAAAAGCGGTCTAGGCGCCGGCCTTGTTCTTTTCTGTGTGCAAGAACCCAATACCTCCGGTATGCTGCCGCGTACGATCCGCCTTCTGCTTCATTGTTACATGGAAGAAGGCGCAAAGCCACACCATGTTTACACAGGCGGTGCGGAGGTTTTGCGTCCGGATCGCGGCGGCATGGAACAAAAGCCGCCTGCGGTGTGCTAAACTGTAAACGCTTTGAATAACTACTACGAAATGGTTTTTGATGTACCGCTTGCTTTCGGGACACCGCCCTTTACCTATTCAGGCGGCGTGAAGGGGGATCCTGCGGTGGGGAAGCGGGCGGTTTGTCAGTTTGGCAGGCGCGAGATGGTGGGCTTTATTATCGGGGAAACTGATGTACCGCCTGCCGGTGTGCCGCCTGAAAAAATAAAACCTATCAGGCGGCTTGTGGACAAGGAGCCTGTGTTTGGCGCCGACGAAATCGCGCTTGCCAAATGGGTCGCGGATTTTTACTTTTGCACGCACGGGGAAGCGCTTTCCGCGATGATTCCGTCGGGACGCCGCCCTTCCGGTTTTGCATCCTTTACCACCGACGACTTGGATCTGGCTGCCGCAAATGAGCACGGCCTTTCCGGCGAACAGCAAGCGGCTCTTGACGCGATTGTGCCGCAGACTGTAACAACGGACGGGGTGTTGCGGGGTGTCCCCGCAGAGGGGGTAGCGAAAGACGCCGCAGGCGGCTGTAGCGAGGGGGAGACTTCCCCCCATAATCAATACTTCTACCTTTACGGGATTACCGGCTCCGGCAAGACCGAGGTTTTTTTAAAGGCGGCGCAGCGGATTCTGGATGCGGGCAGGTCGGTGATTTACCTTGTGCCGGAAATTGCGTTGACGCACCAGACGGCGGAGGCGATTGGAAGGCGGTTTGGGCCGCAGGCGGCGACGCTTCATTCGGCGATGAGCGGACAGAAACGGCTGGACGAATGGATGAGAATTAAGCGGGGAGAGGCGCGTATTGTGGTGGGGCCGCGGAGTGCGGTTTTTGCGCCTGTGCGGGATTTGGGGCTGGTTATTATTGACGAGGAGCACGACGGCTCGTATAAATCCGGCAATACGCCGCGCTATCACGGGCGGCAGGTGGCGATGCACCGGTGTGCGCAGGTTGGTGCGGGCGGCGCCGTGCTTGTGATGGGGTCGGCAACACCTTCGGCGGAGGCGTGGAAGCTGATGGCCGATGGCGCTATCCGCCGCCTGGATTTAACGCGGCGGCTTTCCGGCGGCAGTATGCCCCGGATTAAACCTGTAGACCTTGGCGCCACAGACGGTTGCCTTACCTACGAGCTAAAACAGGAGATTCGTGCCACCGCCGCGGCAGGGCGTCAGACGATTTTGTTTTTGAACAGGCGCGGGTTTGCTTACTTTTACAGGTGTCCAAGCTGCGGTTTTGAGTTAAAGTGCAAACACTGCTCTGTGGCGCTAACATGGCACAAAAGCACGGGGCGCGTCGTGTGCCATTATTGCGGCTGGCAGACGCCGCCGCCGGCCGCCTGTCCGCAGTGCGGCTCGATGGAGGCCGGTTTTAAGGGCTTTGGTACCGAGTTAATTGAGGAGGAGCTGCACCGCACCTTCCCCGATCTGCGTGTACGCCGCTTGGATGCCGACACGGCAAGCAAGACAAAACCCGAAGAAACGATGGCTTTGTTCAAAAATCACGGAATCGACATACTGGTGGGCACACAAATGGTCGCCAAAGGCCTCAATTTTCCCGGGGTGCGGCTTGTCGGTGTTATATTTGCGGATACGGGGCTCCAAATGCCCGATTTTCGCGCCGCCGAGCGCACCTTTTCGCTGATTGTGCAGGTTGCGGGGCGTGCCGGACGCTTTTTCCCCGATGGAAAGGTGATTGTTCAGACTTTGCGCCCAAACGATCCACTGATAAAACGCGCCTGCGCCCTCGATCTGGAAGGTTTTTACACACAAGAGTTGGAAATGCGCAAGATGATGGCCTTTCCCCCGTGGTCGCGCCTTATCCGCATCACAGTCCGCAGCAAAGAAGCCGGACGCGCCGAAACCGCAATCGGCCACATATTCAACATCGCAAGCCCGCTCCTCCCCCGCGACGCCGACTGCCTTGGCCCCGCCGAGTGCCCCATCGAGCTGTTAAACGGCAGCCACCGCCGCCACATAATTTTGCGCGGACGTACCATGTCCACCCTCCACACCTGCTGCCGCCAGACCCTGCTCCGCTATGAACCATTCCACGACGCCAAGGTTCATTTGGAGGTGGATGTCGATCCGGTGAATGTGATGTAGCGGGGCACGAGCCCGTCTGCTCACGATAAACGCATAGAAAATTTTCTCCACATTACGCCGCTCCAAATACATTTTTTCTGCCCTTAACACAAAAATATCTGGGCGGTAAAAGAACCCAGTGTTCCGCATGGTGCTATCGGAACGCCATCTCTTCTTTGATCACCAGCGGCTTATTAATCCGCATGACGCAATATGCGTCACACTGGAACCTTTTACCGCCCAGACGCCATTTCTAACAACAGCAGAAAAAACGCCTTTGACGCTAACATAGGGAAGAAACAGGCAGCTCTCTTCCATTCCGCAATGGAACCTGCGAGCGTTTGCATCATGGTACCAATTTCAGAACAGAATGTGCCTCTGCTTTTGTCGGGTAATGCAGCTAAAGGGCACACGCCACATAAACCGCACGCCGCCGTTCTGACAAAGGCGGAAAAAACGCCTTTACGCACAAAAAAAAGTGCCTGGCACCGATCAGGTACCGATCAAAAAAGCCCCGCGCCAAACGGCGCGGGGGTTGGGTTAGCGGATGGTTTTGTTAGGTCGTGTTATTGTCCGTGCTTTGGTTTATTACCTCGCCGCAGAGCGGCGAGGTAGATCATTTTCCAAAATGTGCCTGGCGCCAAATTTTTGCTATTCTACGGCGCACACAACACGGAAACCCATACCGTTGCCCTTGGCGTCGGGACTGCTGGGCATACGTTTGGCAACCTCGCCGAAGGAAGCAATGCTGCTCCAGCTGCCGCCGCGGAAAACGCGGTTCGTGCCCGATGCGGCCCCCGTTGCAAGAGTTGTAGCAGTGATAGTTCCATGCCGGTCCCAGCACCATTCAAATGCATTGCCCGACATATCGAATAGCCCTTGTCCGTTTGCCGCCTTTGTTCCTACAGGATGCGCGCCATAGTCGGGACTGGTTGTGTTAAGGCCGGTAGAAGAATTACCCCAATACCATGCTACATTGTCTATGGTTCCACTGCCTGAATACGTGTAATTCCACTCTGTACTACCCGGAACGCCGCCGCGAGCCGCATATTCCCACTCCGCTTCGGTTGGCAGGCGGTAACCGTTTGCCGTGCTTTTAACTTTTGCGGCATCCACGTCGGCTGCGATGCTGGAATTTTTTAGGATGGTTGTGTAGGTAGTCTCCTTATAATACACAGGCGTTTTGCCGTTCTTTTCGCTGTAGGCGTTGCACCATACAATGGCGTCCCGCCAACTTACCGCGGTTACAGGACGGAGCGCCCTTGTTTCGGCTGTTCCCACCCCCTCCGCGCCGGTTCCGTCCGTTCCGTGTCCTTCTACACCCGTGTTTGCAAATGCGTAACCGTTTGCTGTTGCCCAGTCGCGTACCTCTTGCCACAGGCTCCATGTGGTTTCGTAAGCGGCAATTTTAAATGAGTTTATGGTTTGCACGCTGTCACGGCCCTCTATGAATACCTGGCCGACCGGTGGTGTGTTTATTGCGGTTCCGGCGGGCATGGTTACCATTGCCGTTGCGGGCGCCGTTGGCGTTGGTGTCGGAGTTGGTGTTGGTGTCGGTGTCGGTGTTGGTGTTGGTGTCGGAGTTGGTGTCGGTGTAGGTGTCGGTGTAGGTGTCGGAGTGGGTGTAGGCGTGGGAGTAGGTGTAGCCGTTGGCGAGGCTGCTGGTGAACCCGACGGTGTAGCCGTTGGTGTCGCGGATGTTGTCGGCGAGGCGGACGCTGTTGGTGAACTCGATGGTGCCGGCGTTGGAGTGTCTGTCGGTGTTGCCGTTGGTTCCGGCTCCGGTGAGTCTGTCGGTTCCGGCGTGGCTAAAAAGGCGCGCACGGGCCGGACATAATGTGTGCCGTATTTGTTGCCGTAGTAATATATATCCCCGTTATCGAATCTCTGGTACCAGGCTTCGTCAT
>BOBI01000085.1 GCA_026002305.1 Spirochaetia bacterium | reverse complement strand
TCGCAACGGATATTTTATCGGTTCGGGACCAATAGAAAGTGCAAACAAGGTCGTGGTTCAGCGGCGGTGTAAGCAATCCGGTATGCGGTGGAACCTGTCAAACGCAGGATTCATGCTTTCGTTGCGCTAAAAAGTTGAGAGCGGGCTTTGGACTAGCACTGCAAACAGGCTTTTGTCGACCGCCTAAAAACACTCGATTTTTTGGTGCACTCTTTTGTATACAAATTCATACACTAGTGTACATTCCATGTAGGAATTTTCCGGTTCTGTGAACGAATTAGAATAATACAACCACGAATGCAAACGAATAGATACAGCACCCACCCAACGCGCAAGTAATTGAAGAGCGGTTTTTACGCGGTTTTTACGTAGAAAAAATGCGGCCAGCAAAAAAGCCCGCCCCTTTTTCAAGGGACGGGCTTTACATTCACTACAGGTGTCTAAACTATTTTGTGTAAAGCGGCAACTCGTGGTAGTGGGTGTGCAGAAGTTTGTGTGCTATTTCGCTGCCTGGTGTTTTAAGGAATTCGCTGTAAACTTGGGTGATAAGCGGGTTCTGGTGCGAACAGCGGATTTTGGATTGTTCGTCGTCTTTGTAAAGACCGGCTGCGCGGGTTGTTCGAATTTCGTCGGTGGCTCCGTAGGGCTGTCCGCCGCCTGCGACACAACCGCCGCGACAGGCCATAACCTCGATAAATTGCCATGGAGAAGGTTTGCCTTCTTTGCGGCATTCACGGATCTTGTTCAGAACCGCTTCGATATTGCCCATCTGGTGCGCTATGCAGATCTTTATTTTGGTTCCGTCAAGATCAACTTCGGCTTCTTTAATGCCTTCCAAACCGCGAGCCGGTTTAAAGTTCACATCGCCTAGTTCTTTCTTGGTAACAAGGAAGTATGCGCTGCGTACCGCCGCTTCCATAACGCCGCCTGTGGCGCCAAAGAGCGTACCCGCGCCTGTGTAAGGCCCAAGCGGGCTGTCGGCTTCTTCGTCGGGAAGATTTACAATGTCGATACCGGCTTGCTTTATCATGCGGGCAAGCTCGCGTGTTGTAATTGCAATATCAACATCCCAGCCGTGTCCGGCGCTCTTCATGTGGTCGTCGCGGTGCGCTTCCCACTTTTTCGCCGTGCAAGGCATTATCGATACCGAGTAAACTTTGTCGGGGTTAACACCGGCTTTCTGTGCCCAGTAACCCTTGATCATGGCGCCTAACATCTGCTGTGGTGATTTTGCTGTGGAGAAGTTCGGAATAAAGTCGCTGTAGTATTTCTCCATGTAATCGACCCACGCGGGGCAGCACGATGTAATAAGCGGGATGTCTTTCGATTTTTCGGTAAGACGTTTTACAAGCTCGCTGCCTTCTTCCATAATGGTAAGGTCGGCGCTAAAGTTGGTGTCAAAAACTGCGTTAAAGCCAAGTTTACGAAGCGCGGCGTATATCTTTTTTGTAAAGATTTTGCCGGGTTCCAGTCCGAATTCTTCGGCTAATGCAACACGTACCGCCGGAGCAAACTGAACCGCGCAGGTAAGGTCGGGATTCATTAAAGCATTCCACACCTGTTGTGTGTCGTCGCGCTCGTAAATTGCGCCAACAGGGCAATGCGCCGCGCACTGACCGCACTTAATACAGGGGCTTTCGCCTAATGGTACATCGGCGGCGCTTGCAATGCGGCTCTTTATGCCACGGCCTAAAAATTCAATCGCCCATACATTCTGCACCTGCTGGCAAACCTTTACGCAACGTCCGCAGCGAATACATTTCGAAGGATCGATAATGATCGACGGGT
Source organism: Spirochaetia bacterium (assembly GCA_026002305.1). Taxonomy (GTDB): domain Bacteria; phylum Spirochaetota; class Spirochaetia; order Treponematales; family Breznakiellaceae; genus BNVA01. The sequence goes on along the minus strand of BOBI01000085.1, from coordinate 7,582 downwards.
TTGAATCGTCAATTTTAAGCGAGTTCGGAATTTTTTCAAACGGATGTTCACGAATACCGAATTCCGCAGCAAGCGTCTGCAATTCGCAGGAGCCGTTGCGGGGGCACTGTAAACAATCTGCCGGGTGATTCGAGAGAATCAATTCCAAAACCGATTTGCGTACGGCGATCAACTCCGCATCGTGGGTAATTATGTCCATGCCGGGCGCTACCGCTGTGGTACAGGCGCGCGCCATACGGGGCGAGCCGGGACCCATAGTCCGCACTATACAAAGACCGCATGATGCCCACGGTGGCAGATCCGGATTATAGCAAAGGGTTGGAATTTTGATATTCACCTTCTTTGCGGCATTTACGATAGTGGTACCTTCTTCAACAGAAACAGTTGTACCGTTTATTTTTATGTCTATCATATTCAATCTCCTTATTTTTTGACCACGACGGCTTCAAACTTACAATTGTTGAAACATTCGGCGCACTTGATACACTTAGTTTGATCGATAATCATAGGCGGCTTTTTCTTCTTGCCGTCCGCCGGCGCTGTCCAGCCTTCTTTTGATGTAATCGCGTCAACAGGACAATTTTTAGCGCACTTACCGCAGCCGATACAGGGTTCTTCTAGAATCTCGTAGACTGCAAGTTTCTTACACTTACCCGCACGGCATTTCTTGTCTCTGATATGCTCAATGTATTCATCGCGGAAGCTCTTTATGGAAGAAAGTGTCGGGTTAGGCGCTGTTTGCCCCAATGCGCACAACGATGCTTTTTGCATGGCCTTGCCGATAGTTTCCAGTTTTATAAGGTCGGCCTCGTCGCCTTTGCCTTCGGCAATCTTGTTAAGGATAGCCAAAATCTGGCTTGTACCGATACGGCACGGTGAACATTTACCGCAGCTTTCGTCAACGCAGAAGTCCATATAGAAGCGCGCAACGTCTACCATACAATCATCTTCGTCCATAACGATCATACCGCCGGAGCCCATCATCGATCCCATTTTTGCAAGACCGCCAAAGTCAATCGGGGTATCAATATCTTTTTCGGTTAGGATACCGCCTGAAGGACCGCCTGTCTGAACGCCTTTGAATTTCTTGCCGTTTTTGATGCCGCCGCCAATTTCAAAAATAATTTCGCGCAGGGTGGTGCCCATTGGAACTTCAATAAGACCTGAGTTTTCAACCTTTCCTGTAAGTGCGAATACTTTGGTACCCTTTGAATCCGGTGTACCCATTGAGGCAAACCATGCGCCGCCTTTGGCAAGAATTGCCGGCAGGTTGGCGAATGTTTCCACGTTGTTGATACAGGTTGGTTTTGCCCAAAGACCTGCGATAGCGGGGAACGGCGGCTTTGGTGTAGGCATACCGCGCTGACCTTCCAGCGAGCGTAACAGAGCTGTTTCTTCGCCGCATACAAAAGCGCCTGCGCCAAGACGAATCTCAATGTCAAAATCAAAACCGGAACCCAAAATATCCTTGCCAAGCAGGCCGTTTTCTTTTGCCTGTTTAAGGGCAATTTCCAAACGGTGAACGGCAAGCGGGTATTCCGCGCGGATATACACATAACCCTGTGTACCGCCGATTGTTTTACCGCAGATTGTCATTGCCTCGATAACGGAATGGGGATCGCCTTCGATTGTTGAACGATCCATGTAGGCGCCCGGGTCGCCTTCGTCGGCATTACAAACAACGTATTTTATATCGCTCTTTACGTCTTTTGTGGTATTCCACTTCATCCATGTGGGGAAGCCTGCGCCGCCGCGTCCGCGAATACCGGAAATTTTAATTTGTTCGATAACATCTTCCGGTTTCCATTCAAACAGAGCTTTTTCCAACGCCACATAGCCGTCGTTTGCAATGTATTCGTTAATATCTTCAGGATTTATCGCACCGCAGTTACGCAGCACAACGCGAACCTGTTTCTGATAGAAGCCGATATTGCCTTCTCCGGCGCCCGCTTTGTGCTCTTTTGCGTTCGGGTCTTTGTAGAGGAGCCTTTCAACTTCTTTGCCGCCCTTAACCTGTGTAGAAATAATTTCGGCCGAATCTTCCGGTTTAACTTCTACATAGAAGGAAACGTGCTCGCCTTTGCAAACTTTTACAATAGGTCCCTTCTCGCAGAAACCGAAACAACCGGTTTTTACAATTTGAACATCGTTTGCAGCGCCCTGTTTTTTTGCTTCGCTTACTAATGTCTGGTAGATCTCTTCACCTTTATTAGACTGACAAGCGGTACCGCCGCAGACAAGAATTGTGTAGGGTGACTTCCTCCAAGCTTTTTTTAAGTCATCTCTGAGTTTATTCAGAGAATCCTTGCTAAATTTATTAGCCATATTTACTCCTTTTATTTTACTTGCGGTATTTGTCGAAAACACCTGCGAGCTGATCCTTTGTCATTTTGCCGTAGGTTTCGGCGCCTACAGTCATAACCGGAGCCAAGCCGCAACAGCCCACGCAACGAACCTCGTCGATGGAGAAGAGGCCGTCTTCGGTAACGGCGTCGGGTGCAATGCCCAATAATCTACGCGCGTCTTCGATAATGTCCCCGCCGCCCTTTAGGTAGCAGGCGGTGCCCAAGCAAACCGATACCTTGTTTTTGCCGGGTTTTTTCGTTTTAAAGAAGTGATAAAACGAGACAACGCCGTAAATCCGCGCCAGTGGGATTCCGGTTAAATGTGCGAGTTTCTCCGCCGATGGACGGGAAATGTAGCCAAATGTCTCCTGCGTTTTGTGCAGGATCATGATCAGGCTGCCCGGCTTGACCTTCCATTCATCAATAAATGAAAGAAGCTCTTTGGGAAAATCAATGTTTTCTGACATGAAAACCTCCGTTTCTAAATTTTTAATTTGGGCCCTTCTATGCCATTGCGTGTGGGAACGGCAAATTCTTGACCTCTTTACTATATTATCCCATGAATTTCTATCTGACAAGAAAAATTTTTTGGTTTTTTTGGACATAAAAAAACCGCAGCTATACCGGCTATGAAATCACCTAAAGCGCTTTAAATACAGTTCACCGGCTTTAATGTGATCGTCGAATGTTTTTGAAAAATAATGGCGTCCCGCATCGGGATCGATAACACGGAAAAAAAGGTACTCACTGGACGCGGGAAAAAACGCCGCGCCAAGCGCAACGGCGCCGGGCGAGGCGATGGGCCCAGGCGGAAGTCCCGCGCGGACGTAGGTGTTGTAGGGGTGGTTTTTTTGCGTATCCTGATTAAACAGCCGCGCAGGGTGCGGCTTGCCTTCGATCTCCGTTATGATATATTCAACCGTTGCGCAGGATTCCAGCCTCATTCGTTTGTTTAACCGGTTCTGAAACACACCGGCAATTACGGGCGCTTCTTCTTTATCGCGGTATTCCCGTTCGACAATGGAAGCGAGTATTACCTTGTTATAAAGCTCTACCGGATTCAACCGCTCGTAATCAACACCTATTTCCGTTAGGCGCTGGAAAAATGTCCCGATCATTTTTTTGACCACAAGGTTTGCAGGGTAATGCGCGGTAAACAGGTATGTGTCGGGGTATAAAAAACCTTCCGCGTTTGCGGCATGGATTTTAAATTCGTTTAATACCGCAGGATCCGCGCAGGCGGCAATAAAATCTTCTGCCTTGCAAATACTGGCATTTTCGACAATGGCTGCGGTCTTTTTTAAGGTGAGTCCTTCGGCAACCGTTACGCGAAGTAATTTTTGCCGCCCCTCCTGTAAAATCTTATGCAGGGCAATTTGATTAACCGGCAGCTCAATTTGATACACGCCGGTTTTAATAAACTTTCTATCAAGACGGGATAAAATGTTCCATAGGAGTTCGTTGTGTATAACGCCCGCCTCGGCAAGACGGCGTCCAACCGATATTGAGCTTTCCCCGTCTTTTATCTCAAAGAGCGCGCTGCCTTCGCCCGTTATTTCGATGCTTTGCGTGCCGTGCGCCGCCGTTTTAGGCGCCGCATTTAACGATATAAGCACCGACACCAAGACGGCACATAACAGCACGGCGGCGGCTGTAAGAATTGCAAGAATACGGCAGACCCGTTTTAGAATATTCAAAGCCGCCCCCTGTTTCGCACAACCATTACCTGCGCGTCCTCGTTTGAAAGACATTCCTCGATGCGGGCGCCGCTGTGGCGCTCCCCGCTCCTAACACCCGGACAGTACGCGCTTGCTGCCTCCCATACTTCCCGCGATACAAGCATCGAGCGCCAAAAAGGGTAGGTTCTGCAGGAAAGGGGGCGCGCCTCGTAAACAGTGCAGCCGTCCTTCCAGAAAATACAGTCATAATTTGATTTTTCTTTAAGGGAAAGCTGTTCAACCCCATCTTGCGGAATCCAACGGCAATAAACCTGTTCAAATTTGTCAGGTTCCAGCGCTAAATGCCTGCAAAGGGCGCGTTCATCATCTTCCGACAACAAAACAACCCCCGGATCAAAGCGGCAGCACGCCGAACAACGCCTGCAAGAAAAGATAAGCCCGCCTGAATAAAATGCCCCCATAACTTTGTGCATAAATGTTAATATTATTTTGCGGTGGTTTCTAGTATTTTAGGAGGGGTGGCGGTTTAAACTGCATAACGCAATGCAGTTTAAACCGCCACCCGCCTTTGTCAACAAAAGCCTACAAACTTAAATCTCATCCTTAAATCTCATCCTTAAATCTCATCCTTAAATCTCATCCTTAAATCTCATCCTTAAATCTCATCCTTAAATCTCATCCTTAAACCTCATCCTTAAACCTCATCCTGGGGAACCAGTTTTTCTACTTTGGTCTTGCCGAAAATTGCGCATAACACGAAGATTAAGAGGCATACTATCCATTCGGGGTAGACGAGCTGGCCTTTGAAAAATGCTTTTATGTTTAGGGCTTTGACGGCCGGTGAAACTTTTTCTACCAATGGTAGGAATGTCCAGCATAGCCATAGCAGGAGGGACGCAAGCATAAGCGGGAAGCCGGCGACTTTTTTACAGGTGTTGGGCAGGTAGATGTTTGCGAGTATTATAATTGTGAATGATGAACATATAGCCAGGGCGGTGGTGATTGTTGCGACGATGCTGCTTGATGTAAGGGCAAGGAAGAAGGCAAAGAGGCTTACTATCAAAACTGTTATACGTGATGTCAGAAGCTGGTTTTTTCCTTCGATTGGTTTCTTGCGGATTTTTTTAACTATGTCTTCTACAACAAGTGTGGAACAACCCATTAAGAGGCTTATTGCGGTAGAGATGTCGGCCGCCCAGAGGGCAGCCAGGAATACGCCGCCTACAAGCGGGGTTAGCTGCGCCGCTATTGTCGGTAGCGCCATTGCGGCCCTTTGTGCGACGGTGGCGTCTGCAGGGAAAAGTTCGGGGTGCGCGGCGGCTATGATGCCGAAAAGGGCGCAGAGGAAACCGGCGGGCAGTATTAAAATACCGCCGACTATAAAGCCGGTTTTTGCGGTTTTTTCATCGCGCGCGGCAAAGGAAATTTGCGATACGGCTTGATTACTTATCGCCTGCGTTATCATAACCGCCATAAAGCCCGCGACCGCCCAGCCGCCCATTGCCGCCGGCGCGTGCCCTATCCACGCGAACCATTGGTCGCCTGGGGGGAGGCTTTGTTTTATTACGTCTAACGCGCCGAATTTTTTAAACGACTGAATAAGGGCGGCGACAATACCTACATAGATTACAATTACGTTTACAAAATTTGTCAACCCGCTTGCCCAGTAGCCGCCCACAACTGTTATAGCAATGAATATTACGGCAGAGGCTATCATTCCGGCCTGAAGGGTTGGGAATATTTTAGGCATAAGCGCTGTAAGGATTGCACCGCCTGCGACATATTGCATTGATGTAATCGTGATCAGTATTAAAAGCTGGTTTATAACGCCCAGAAGACGGGTTTTGGGGCCGTACATAAGGCCCATCATTTCGGGAATGGTTTTTACTTTCATTTTGCGGAGGTAAGATGCGGTGAAAAGGCCGACAAATATGCCGCCGGCGCCCCAAGCGGCGTTGTACCAACCGGCGGAAAGACCCTTTGTATAGGCATTTTGCGCCACACCTACGGTGGAGGCGCCGCCTACGGCAAGACCGACTAGCATAACGGCGACAATTACCCACGGCATATTGCGCCCCGCAAGCAGGTATTCAAGCATCCTGCTCTTGTTTGATTTCCTCTGAATCTGTGTGGACCACGCGGCCAAAACCAAAAGCGCGATAACGTATACCGCTAGAATAACGAGTTGGATGTTCATTTTTACTCCTTTTTTGTTATTGTCCGTGTTTTGGTTTAATACCGCGCAGCTCTGCTGCGATCTTCGGTGTTAAACAAAAACACACGTACAATAGTTTCCTATACAACTGCAATTCGATAAGGCGCCCGGGGAGGGGAGCCATTATATACTATTTGCTGTTAGCAAATATTTCCTTGAATTTGCCTATCCATTCTTGCTTTTTGCTCGCGGCAAAATCCTCGTCCACGTCCAGAATTTTCATTTCTGCAACAGGTTTTAGGGTTGTTGATGGAGGTAAGTCGGTGCGAACTGTACGGCGTCCTGCTTCGTTGATAAAGCTTTGTACTTCTCTGCTGGTACAGAAATCGAGGAATTTTTTCGCGTTTTCAAGGTTTTTGCAGCCCTTGATGATTTCTATACCATCACCACGGTAGGTAACACCTTCTACCATGTAAACGAGTTGCACGGGTGCGCCGCTTTTTATGGATGTAACGCCGCCTTCCTCGAAGGTAAGGCCGACTGTGTATTCGCCGTCGGCAACGCCCTTGTAAACTTTCGAGGAGCTGTCCAGCAATTTGCCGTCGAGTTGTGCGGCGAATTTTGTAACATAGTCCCAACCGGCCGGTGTGTCGCCGCCGCCCATTGCAAAAAGCATAGTTTCCAGATGTTCAAACGCGGAAGATGACGCGGCGGGGTCCGCCATGGCGATTTTGCCTTTGTATTCGGGTTTTAAAAGATCGGCATAGCCTGTGAATGTTTTCCCGCCCAAAAGTTTTGTATTGGCAATCATAATGCTACCCGTTGCGTCAAAGCGTGTAAGCGGCCCTTCGACATTCTGATAGCGAGGGTCGGTATATTGCTCGTTTGCTGCTCTGTAATTTTCAAAAAGTTCCATTTTGGGCTTTACCGATGTTACCGCGCCGCTCCAAAGAACATCGGCCAGCGGATTGTTTTTTTCCGATTCTATACGTTTAAGCGCCTCGCCTGTGCCAAGCGCTATAACCTCTAAATCAATGCCTGTTGCCTTTTCAAACATTTCCTCTATGGGCGCGATAAATTCAAGCGACATGGGACTATAAACGACAAGTGACTCCGCTTTTTTCCTGTTACACCCCGAAAATAGGACGCAAACAGCAAGCGTCATCAGAAAAATTGAACAAATTCTTCCAGAACGATTCATAAATTCCTCCATACGAATTTAATTTTTTACATTATACCATAGGAGTTTTGAGTATGCAAATGAACCGCCGCGCCGGGGTGCACCAAAAAATCGAGTGCAAATATGAAAAGAGTGATAAACTGAAATTATCCTATTTGGAGGGGATAATTATGGATAAAAGAACAGTGGACGAGCGGATAGAGGAAGCAGGGCAGGTTTACAA
>BOBI01000084.1 GCA_026002305.1 Spirochaetia bacterium | reverse complement strand
AACGAAGATATGAAAACAAGCAAAGAATTTATGGACAGCCAGGAAGCGGAATTGGCAGAACGCAGAGCGGGTATCGAAGCGGAAATCGCCGTACGCAAAGAACAATTAAAAGAGCTGGAAGCACAGGAAAGTGAAATATCCACCGGTATAGATTCCGAGGTTCTATTTAAGTTTGAACGCATCGTAAAAAAGAAAGGCGGTAACGGCATTGTGGCAATTAAAAGCGGCGTGTGTACAAGCTGCCACATGATTTTACCGGCGCAATTTGCCAATGATGTTAGAAACGGCAAATATATTGTTTCGTGCCCTTATTGTTCAAGTATTCTTTCTTACGAAGAATCCGAAGAAGGCGATGAATTTTATTTGGACGACGAAGCCGGAAGCCTTTCCGACCTTGACGATTTAGACGACGAAGAATTTGACGAAGAAGAAGCGGACGAAGAAGACGACAAGGTCGTTGATTACGAGGAATAACAGCTTTATAGAAGACAGAAACTTTTAGCGATGAACCGCTTTGCCGCGGGATAGCCGGTTGCAAGGTCAAATTACCGTGTAACCGGCTGCCCTGAGGAAAGTCCGGGCTCCGCAGGGCATGATGCCGGGTAACACCCGGGGGAATACGCCACGGCGTAGGCTACAGAGAGCGCAACAGAAAACATACCGCCTTGGCCTTTTTTTAAGGCCGGGTAAGGGTGAAATGGCGGTGTAAGAGACCACCGGAAAAATGGCAACATTTTTCGCTTTGCAAGCCTCATCAGGAGCAAAGTTAAACAGCGGATGGGCTGCCCGCCTGTAAAATCCGCGGGTAAACTGCAAAGAGGCCGCCTGCAAAGCCGGCACAAGACAGATGGTAAAGTTTGCGAAATGTTTGCTTTTGTAAACACTTTGCATAACAGAATCCGGCTTACAGGTTCATCGCTTTTTTTTACAGCCCACCGGCTTTTTTATGAATTTTTACAACTTTTTCCCCTAAATAAATTTGACAAAATGCGGCATAGGTTATAAAATCTATGATTAAAGTGGATTTTTAAACTTTTGTTTTTAAACATCCTAAAATTGCTTTAGAAAACTACAATAAAGGAGATTCGATATGAAAAAGAAATTAGCGGTAAAAGACGCTTCTATGTGCGCCGTCTGTTTAACCTGCGAAAATGCCTGCGCGGCGGCTTTCTACAAGGGCGAGCCCTATTATGAGGAAAACCTGTCGTGTATTCATATTACTTTAAAAGATGGCAAGCCGAAGATCGTTACCTGCGCCCAATGCGGGTCTTGCGCAAAGGTTTGCGAGGAAAAAGCTATTACCCAGAATGATAAGGGTATTTACATAATTGATAAGAAAAAATGCAAAAATTGCGGAAAGTGCATAGAAGAGTGTCCGTTCCATGTTATGGTTAAATCAAAAAATAGAGACACCCCCAGTAAGTGTATTTCCTGCGGTATTTGTGCTAAACAGTGCCCGCAAGATGTTCTGTTTATTAAAGAAGCATCATAAAAACACCGCCTACCCTGCAAAAACGCCTACTTTTTGTTGGGTATGTTGATTTTTGGCAGGGATGTTTTCGAGGCAACGGCGGCTTTATTTTCAGTCTTTATTGCTTCGAAAACTTCCTCGCGGTAGACTTTTACCGTTTTAGGCGCGTCGACACCGATGCGCACCTGATCCCCGCGCACTTCAATAATAGAAATTGTTATGGCATCGCCAATTATGATTTTTTCGTCGGTTTTTCGTGTTAAAATCAGCATGGGCTTCCGTCCGTGCTAAGATCGGCAAATTCAGGTTTTAAATCGGGTTTAACCGATGCCAGTTCCTGCATTATATCGTGTTTTGTTTTCCACTTTGTGTCGCCTAATATGATCTGTTTTGCCATACGGGTTTCCGTATTTATAACGATGGGCCCCTGCAGGTTGGCCGTTACCGCGCTGTCGTCGGCGGGCACGGTAACAATCGAAAAAATCAAAGCGGCCTCCGGCGAAGAAATGCCTATTTCGGCAAGCTCCGCGTCGTTAATATCAAGCACATAGTCGGGCCGGAACAAAAATGGGCTTATCAGTATGAACGCGGTGGCGGCGCTTTCCATGGACTGCAGCCAATAATAGGGCTGCTGCTCGGCATCGAGTAAAATATAGTCTTTTAACGACTCAAACCCAAAAAGCCCCTGCGGAAAGAAAAGCCGCTGCCTCATATCAACATCAATTAAACCGTAGGCTTTTGTTGCTACTTTCATAATAATCCCTCCCCTAACGAAATTGATTGTTTTTAATAACTTTACTACTTATCGTCAATTTGCCACAAGAAAATCACTGATAATTTTTACAAATAGAATCGCAAGAACCACAAGGATAACAATGCGGACAAGACCCGCGCCTTTTTTTATCGCAAGCCCCGAGCCGATAAACGAACCCGCGATGCTGAACAAACCCGCCACCGTACCCAACAAAAAAATAACCTGCGAATGGCAGATAAAAACAACCATTGCGCCAACATTAGACGAAAGGTTTATTATTTTAGCGTTGGCGCTTGCGTTAACAGGTTGTATTTTTGCGATGGCTGTAAAAAGAATTATTAAAAATGTTCCAGTGCCCGGCCCGAAAAACCCGTCGTAGGTGCCAATAACAAACGAAATAAGCGCCGCAAAAATAAGGGTGCGTTTTCGTGATAAACTTCCGGTAACCTCGAAAGTCTTTTTTTTAAAAACATAAAAAGCCGTAACAGGCAAAACGCCCAAAAGAATAAAACGCAAAATAGTTTCGTCGGTATACATTGTTATTGTCGAACCAAGCGCCGAACCCGCAAGCGCCGCAATAACCGCCGGAATGCAAAGTTTTATATCCACAAAACCGCTTTTTAAATAACGTCCGGAAGCGGTAACTGCCCCCATGGTTGAGGAAAATTTATTAGTGCCCATAGCAGCGTGAACCGGCAGCCCGCCCAGCAAATAAGCGGGCAGGGTTATAAGTCCGCCGCCCCCAGCGATAGAATCGACAAAGCCGCCCAAAAAAACCAAAGGGCAAATAATCAAATATGTAACAAATGTTACCGTCATTGGAATAAAATAGCATTTTTTGATTATAGTTTTAAGGGTTTGATTTGCAATTCCGGTAATTGCGAAATATGCCGCAAAAGTATTACCATGTGGTATGTCAATAAAAACTATTTTGGGACGGAGTTTAATCTCGCCTGCCGATTTTTCCGTAGATGAATTAGAACTTTTGTTTAAACTTTGCAGCCGCATTATAACGGAAGACTCATATTTACGGGAAAGCTGCCGGGGCAAAATACTTGCGTCGTTATTTTTTGAGCCGAGCACACGCACAAGGCTTTCGTTTGAAGCGGCAATGCTGCGGTTAGGTGGCTCGTGTATCGGGTTTGCGGAACCGGGTTCTTCGTCGGCGTCCAAAGGTGAAAGTCTAGCCGATACGATAACGGTTGTGTCTTCTTACAGTGATGTGATCGTTATGCGCAATCCGAAAGAAGGCGCGGCCCTGCTTGCGTCGCAGTATTCCCGCGTGCCTGTGATTAATGCCGGAGACGGCGGGCATCATCACCCGACGCAGACGCTTACAGACCTTGTAACTATAAAACAACTGCGCGGCGGGTTTGACAATTTAACGGTGGGGTTTTGCGGTGATTTAAAATTCGGGCGTACCGTTCATTCGCTTGCCGCCTCGCTGTCCCGTTACCCGAATATCCGAATGATTTTTATTTCGCCTGACGAATTGAAAGCGCCGTCATACATAACAAACGATATTCTTAAAAAAAACAATATCGAATATATCGAAACGGACAGGCTGGAAAAAGTTATAGGCGATCTTGATGTTTTGTACATGACACGGGTACAAAGGGAGCGTTTCTTAAACGAAGAAGAATACCTGCGGCTAAAAGATTCATATATTTTAACGCCGGACAAAATGAAGAAGGCAAAAGAAGAAATGATTGTGTTGCACCCGTTGCCGCGTGTAAACGAAATTGATATTGAAGTTGATGCCGATCCAAGAGCTGCGTATTTTAAACAGGCTGAATACGGAATGTACATACGCATGGCGCTTATAGCGGCTATAGCAGGAGTTGCGGGATGCTGATTGATAAAATTAATAATGGAATTGTAATTGATCATATTAAGGCCGGGCAGGGCGTACGTGTTTTTGACTGGTTAAAATTAGGAAAATCGCTGCATACAATCGCGTTTGTTGTTAATGCTTCTTCATCTCATTTGGGTAAAAAAGATATAATAAAGATATATGATACAATTGATATTAACCTTGATGTGTTAGGATTAATCGATCCGAATATCACGGTAAATATTATCAAAAACGAAAAGATAATTAAAAAAATTACATTAAAACTTCCCGAAAAGGTTGAAAATGTTCTGCTGTGCAAAAATCCGCGCTGTATAACCGCTGCGGAAAAATATATACCGCAAATATTTAATCTTGTTGATGAAAAAACCGAAACCTATCATTGTCAATACTGCGATGAAACACGCACACTCGAAGATTTTAGAGAATGAGAACGGTACTTTACAACTATCAGATTGTTGATGCCGACACCTGTCTAAACGGAACTGTGGTTATTGATGACAAGATCATAACCGATGTTATTTCGGCGGATTCTTTTAACTACGCGCAAAAAATAGATTTGCTTTCTACCGGCGCCTGTATGGTGCTTAACGGTAACGGCCTCTGTCTTACAAGCGGTTTTGTTGATATGCACGCACATTTCCGCGAGCCGGGTTTTTCGCAAAAGGAAACGCTTGAATCCGCCTCGCTTGCCGCCGCCGCGGGCGGTTATACAACAGTTTGCTGCATGGCAAATACAAAACCGCCTATTGATACAATGGAAGCCGCGCTTGCCCTGCGGACGCGGGCGTGTGAATTAGAACTAATTGATCTGTATCCCGTTATTTCAATAACAAAAAAGATGCAGGGTAATAAGCTTTCAGAATTCCTGCAAAGTGTTGAGGAACAAAAACAAATTACTTATATGCCGCTTTTGTTATCCGAAGACGGGCGCGATATTGCGGATAAAGAATTGTACAGGCGCGCAATGCGGATTGCATCGGTATTAAACATTCCCCTCTCCTGCCACTGCGATCTTGACGGCGAAGACGCGGCAACACAACGTGTTATTGACATTGCCAAAAACACAAATTGCCGTTTGCATATTGCGCACGTTTCCACAAAAAAAGCCGCCGGGATTGTCCGCCGCGAGAAAGCCGGAATAAAAGCACGCGGGGCAGACGGCTTGTCGCTTACTGCCGAAGCAACGCCGCATCATATTTCGCTTAACGACAGGCTGGCAAAAAAATTAGGCGCGGAAACAAACGGTAAAGTTGCGCCGCCTTTAAGGGCGGGGCGCGACAGGACAGCGATAATCGAAGCCTTAAAAGACGGCACAATCGACGTAATAGCCACGGATCACGCGCCGCACACAATGTTTGACAAGGAAAACGGATCCCCCGGATTTACCGGCTTGGAAACATCGTTTGCCGTTTGCAACAAAGTTTTAGCGGGCGAAAATAATTTTTCGCTAAAACAATTATTAGCGTTAATGAGCGCCAACCCCGCCCGTATTTTAGGACTTAATGATCGCGGCAAAATAGCAAAAGGAATGCGCGCCGATATTACAATTATAGACTTGGAAAAAACATGGACTGTAGATTCGTATAATTTTAAATCGCGGGGTAAAAATACGCCGTATAACGGAATGATGCTTACAGGAAAAGTTCTGCGTACAATATCAGATGGAAAGATCGTATACTAATTTTTTATTTTCATAAAACTTGAACTCTGCACCATACTTAAAAATTGTACCTCGCGGCCTGTTTGAAACTTTACTTTTATAACAGGCCCGTCATCACTTTCAATAATTTTTATAACCTCGCCGTAACCGTTATCATCATGAAAGACAGTATCACCCTGCTGCCATCTTCCGTCGGAAGATGTGTTTTTTTTCAGTGCGGCCGTAACAATGGCGTTTCCGTGCGCCCAGCTTCCGGCATCGGTTGAACGCGCGGAGAGAAAACCAAAAGGAACATTTCCTGTTATACGAATTTGTGTTTTGTCGGCTTCGCGTAGAAATAGTGATGGGGTCTGATTCATTCTTTGTCCAAATACACGTCGCTCGCGGCAGCACGTTAAATAAAGTTCGTCCATTGCCCGTGTAACACCTACATAAAAAAGGCGGCGCTCCTCTTCCAAATCTTCGTCGTTTTTTTCGTTGCGCGGGAACAAACCTTGTTCAAGGCCTGTCATTATTACACGTTTAAATTCAGCGCCTTTTGTATTGTGTACGGTAATAAGTGTTACACGATCCGTAGCGTCTTCGTTCATTTCAATCGCACGGTCTAGTTCAATATGTTCTAAAAATTCAATAAGACCTGCATTGGTCAATGGATATAGAACAGATCCATTTAACAATTCCTGTAAGTTGGCAACACGCTGTTCGCCGTTTATATCATCATGCGCACGATGGTATTCATCAATACCTGCCTTTTGTATAAGATGCGCAATACAAGAGGAGAGGCCTTCTACCGCCTTCAAAGACGAATCTTTTTTTGAATATTCGCTTGTGTTTTTTTTGGTAATGGAACCTTTGATGATAGAGGTGTCAGGCTCTTCAATAATTTCGCGACTTTCCTGTATAGCGCAAAGAAAATCTTTCATGCCTGCCGCCGCCTTTGCGGACAAAGACGGCAGCATTTTTTTACACGCCGATTCTATATTCCAGTCTTCTTCCATGTAACGTGCGTCCAGAATACGCTGCACCGTTGCCGCACCTATTCCACGCGCCGGTTTATTTATAACACGCCTAAAGCTAACCTCATCTTTCGGGTTTACCAAAAACGAAAGCAGGGCAATAGCATCTTTTATTTCTTCACGCTCATAAAACTTTAATGAGCCGACAATCCTATATGGAATTTTCCGGCGCAGGAATTCATTCTCAAACGCCAGCGACTGCGCATTTGTTCGGTATAAAATTGCCCAGTCGGAATATTTTGCTTCCGGTTTATTTATACCGTTATTTATACTGTTAATAGATCTGTTAATAGATCTGTTAATTAAATCCGCGCACGATCTTGCTTCCTGATCCTGATCCGGTAAAAAAGTAAGCTGCGGTTTATAGCCTTCGCCACGCTCGGCAACAAGTTCCTTGCCTAAACGTCCGCTATTATGTTTTATAACAGACGAAGCTACCTGCAAAATTTGTGATGTGGAACGGTAATTGCGTACAAGCCTTATTATATCGGCATCGCCGAATATCTTGGGGAACTCCAATATATTACGCACCTCAGCGCCGCGAAATCTGTAAATTGACTGGTCGTCGTCGCCGACAACGCAAATATATGTATTATCACCGCTTATTTCTTTTAACAACTCAAATTGAGCAATGTTAGCGTCTTGATATTCATCTACCATTATTACACGAAACCTGTCCCGTAAACGCTCTGCAACATTCGGATTGGCACGCAGAATCTCGACAGGCTTTTTTATAAGGTCTCCGAAATCAACATTCCCGCATCGTGCCAATGCTTCTTCATACTTTTTATAAATATTTTTGAACATTTTTGTATGATTTATTTTGTCAATGCCCGGACTGTCTGGCGGCAAAAAACAATCTTTTGCCCTTGCTATGTTATGCGCAATCAATTTAAGATCTGTTTTTTTTATTTCGGGCGCGATGGCGCCTAACAATGTTACCATGTCTTCATCATCATAAATTATAAAAGACGAATCTATGCCGGCAAGCCCGCCGTTGCGCCGTAAAAACCACGATCCGAATGAATGAAAGGTGCGCAGCATACAACCTGCCGCAAGCGGCTCTATATCGCAGGCACGCTGCGCCATCTCTTTTGCCGCTTTGTTTGTAAATGTAACGGCAAGAATTGATCGCGGGCTGACACCTTCTTCTTTTATCAAATGGGCAATTTTTGTTGTGATGACGCGCGTTTTGCCCGACCCCGCCCCTGCAAGAATTAACAAAGGTTTAAGCGAATGTAACACCGCCTGCCGTTGTTCAGGATTTAGCTCCTGCATATACTGCGGTATTTCTTGTCCCATAAGAAATAATATCAAATTTTACGGATTTATTCCACGTAGCGCCCATATTTAAAGTGCCATGCGCCATTTTCATAAAGTTGAAATACTACAGTAATTAATTTTACCGGTCACTCGCGAGTGACCGGCAGGGCGTCCATTTAGTCGATGATTTCCATCGGCTTGCCGCAACAGAGCGGAATTGGATCGCCCTTGGTTAGATTGATAGTTTTATTGCAGGTTTTGCAATAGACTTCGCAATCTTCTTCTACGATTTTAGGAATGTAGGTTGGTTTATCTGCCATAGATGTGCCTCCATAATGTGAATTTAAACCAAACGTAACTAAGGTTTATGTAATGGAATATACCGATATTTCATTGTTAAGTCAAACAATCTTTTCGGTGTCATTCCCAACATTATCAACTTAAGAGCTTAACCTGAAAAGCGTGGGATAGGGGGACTATGCAGAAAAACTATGTCGCAAGAGATTTGGGGAAATGAGAGCAACGATTAATACGGTTCAGGATTTAATTCAATCGAATGAAGAGGACTTGAAAGATAAAACGGATAAGAAAAAATATAAATACGAAATGTGGATAAATGAAAACGTAGCAACCGGATTATTTAAAGAGCAATTTATACAGCTGATGATCGAGACCGACAAAAGAAAAATAAATGCGATGTTTGATCAGTTAGCAGATAATATGATGAAAAATATTGTACCCGTCCGTCCGGATTTACCGGGCAAACCTCGTAAATGGAATCATTTCAACAAATACAAATGCAACCAGAAATCTGGTTACTGAGGCCTAAGTTGATGATGTTGGCACTCGCATATATATTGGTAAAATCATTTAAGAGTTTGAAAGGACAGAGTGAGTATGAAATATTAAAACGTGTATTTGATGAGCAGTACAAAATTGAACAAGCGGAAGGTCAGAAGAAAACGATAGCTGTGCCGAAACCCAAGGAAGAAATCAGTGCAAAGAGTGTGCAAAATCCGCACGATCCCGATTGTCATTACCGCAACAAAACGGTAGCGGAGTAAAAAGATATTCGATCAACGTAACTGAGACTTGAGATAAAGATAATTTGAATTTGATTGTTGACGTACAAACAAAACCTTTAATTTTTTTAGCTGCGGCTAATTTAAAAAGTTCCGCAACTTTTTTATGGCCATCACGTTTAAAAAGAAAATCAAGCAAAATATTAATATCAAAGATTATGTTTTTCATGAAACATTTTCCTTATCTCTTTTTTGCCATGTGCTTTTGATTCCTCAAATATTCCATACAATTCTGCCATATCAGCAGGTAAATCTATTTCTTTAACATTTATTAGTTCTTGAAAATAGTTTTCAATTATTTTGGAAATCGGCTGTTGTGTTTTACGCGAAAAAGTATGGGTAAAATCAATTACATCGCCATCAAGACTTACTGTTAATTTTCGGTTCATAAACAAGTGAAGTGCGCCGAATTTTTTATACAAAAAAATTTAAAAAAGTAGGTGTGTTAAGCCACTTTCATTGTCGGCATATCATGCCTTTTATTTAAATATATATCATCAGGTACTGAATAGTCAAGTGATTGATGAAACCTTTTTGTATTATAAAATTCAAAATATTTTATAAGTCCTTTTTTTAGATCTGAGACAGATTCATACCTGTTAAGATAAATATCTTCGTACTTAAGCGACCTCCAAAAACGTTCGATGTAAATATTATCAAGTGCCCGATCTTTACCGTCCATGCTGATTTTTATTTCATGTTTTTGTAGCACATCAATCCATACATCAGATGTAAACTGACTACCCTGATCTGTGTTAAAGATTTCAGGTTTACCGTATTGCTGTATTGTCTGTTCAAGAAGGTCTGCGTACTCTGATGCGACCATCGTGTTGTATGTCTGCCATGACAGAATTTTTCTTGAATACAAATCTATAATTGCC
>BOBI01000083.1 GCA_026002305.1 Spirochaetia bacterium | reverse complement strand
CAATGTATGACTTTGTGGTTAATTCCGCGCCAAACGAAACATCAAAAACCGCAACACAGCCGATTGTTTTTAAATATGAAACAAGTTTTAAAATATCATCGAACATGGTAACGTCACGTACGCTTCAAGGCGCATGAGGATTTTTGGCGGTTTGGATAACCTGCTAGTCTGCATAAGGATAGTATAGGCACGGACGGGCAAAAATTTCAAGTTTTTTGCGAAAGAAAGTGCGGCTGCTCCGGTTGTGGCAGCAATTCTTAAAGCCGGTGTGCAAAAACAAAAAGAACTGCTGCCATAAACTGTAAGTAAAAGATTTAATTGATAAAGCAAAAGAATTACAGGAATATTTACAAACACAGCAAAAAGATATTGACGAAATGAACTACCGCGTAACAGAGCTGCGTGGTATCAGATTTGCTTTTGTTCCAATCTTCATTTATGGACACAAAAGCAAAGCTGTCGTGGATATATTTGTTCGGGCAAACTTGTACGACCGGACGAAAACTGCTTTCGCAGTTTTTCTTTGTTCTTAAATGTTATACTCTCTTGTATAGGAAATGATTGTACGTGTGTTTTTGTTTAACACCGAAGATCGCAGCAGAGCTGCGCGGTATTAAACCAAAACATGGACAATAAAAAAAGCGAAAACAAGATCGGCATTATTGCGTTAAACGACATAAAAAAAACGGCGGTAATTGCCGAAGTTAAACGAAACAAAAAGAAAATTAACACGGAAAAACTTCTGGTAAAGAAAGAAGCCATTAACGGTGAGCTTGCGGACTACAAGATCGAGCTAAAAGCTCTGTCTCTGGAAGATATGTAGTTAATTTTGTTTAAGGTATGTTATACTGGGTTTGGTAAGGTCATGGAAGAAAAACAACTTATAAAGGTCGATATTAAAAGATGCAATAATTGCCACTCTTGCATTTCTGTTTGTCCGGTAAAAACGTGTATGGACGGTTCGGGCGATAAGATTAAAATTATTAATGACCGATGCCTTGGATGCGGCCGTTGTATTCCGGCCTGCTCACGCGGGGCGCGTTCAATTGTAGACGATACCGAAAACTTTTTTGAGGACATTGAAAAACAAATACCGGTTGTTGCGATGATCGCTCCCGCTGCCGTTACCATGTTCGATGATATTTTAAAACTTGTTTCATATTTAAAAACAATCGGCTGTGTTGCGGTTTTTGATGTTTCGTTTGGCGCGGAATTAACCACAAAGTCATACATTGAATACGCTAAAAAAGAAAATCCTGTGTCCATTATAGCGCAGCCATGTGCAGCCATTGTAAGTTTTTGCGAAGTTTACGCGCCGCACCTCCTTCCTTTTTTAGCGCCGGTTCATAGTCCCATGCTGCATACGGCCATAATGATAAAAAAATATTTTCCGCAGTATGCTAACGCGAAGATTGCGGCAATATCACCGTGCGCCGCAAAGAAAAGGGAGTTTGAAGATACAGGCTTAATTGATTACAACGTAACAATTTTAAAATTGCGGCGCGCGATTATGAAAACAAAAATAGACCTTGATTCATTTGAGCCAAAAGATTTTGACGGGCCGCTTCCTGAACGCGCGGTGTCGTTTCCCATGCCGGGCGGCCTGCGCCGCTCTGTGTTACGCGATGCTCCAAAACTTGAAAACAAAATCCGGCGTATAGAGGGCACCGACATAGTATACCCGTATTTAAAAAATTTTCCGGCTATGATTAAAGATGGCACCGCTCCGTTCTTGATTGATTGTTTAAGCTGTGTCTCCGGCTGTAACGGAGGGCCGGGAACGGAGAATTTTTTCGTGCCGGTAGATACGCTTGAAGCAAAAATTGAAAAACGTATTGCGGAACAAATTGCAAAAAATAAAAATATTTTTGGTGCAAACAGGATAAAAGGCTCTGTCAAAAAATTTTGGAATCCCGATCTTTTTACACGCACCTACACCGATAAGAGCGAAATACTTTTAGGTTACCAGCAGCCTACAAACAAAGATGTAGAAGCAATTTACCGCAGAATGAAAAAACACACGGAAGCCGACTTTTTAAACTGCGCTGCCTGTGGTTACGGTTCATGCAGGGGTATGGCGGAGGCAATATACAATGGTCTTAATAAACCTGAAAACTGCCATCAATATTTAAAGAATGATGTTGATGAAAAACTTGGCGAGCATATCAACATCATGGAAAACGTACACGATGGAATTTTTTTGCTGGAAAAAACAAAAATGATTCTGCCTTCGTATTCACGTATATTGGAAGAATTATTCCGGCGTGATAAACTGGCCGATAATTCATTTATTGATGTGCTTGAAGGTTTTATTGATAAAAAAGCACTAGGTAATGTAAAAACATTTTTGGATGATGCCTTTGATATTTCAATCCCCAATGAAGAATTGGAAGAAAAAAATCCTCTAAAGGAAGTTGATGCGAATTTCTATAATCTGAATGGCAGTTATGACACCCGTAAATTTGAATTTATTTTTGCACGGATAGGGACGCCGGGAAATATTGAAAAACTTTTTGTTCTTGTGCGCGACATTACGGAGGCAGCAAGTACAAAAGACGCCGGACGAGGTTTAGCCGATAACGGCGAAGATGCCGGTGAAACAAAAAAAGCTGTAATTCAAATTTTCAATGTTGGTACTTACATTAAGAATCCTGAAAAAGTTTTACTGATTAATGAAATTAATTCGCTTCTAATTCAGAATGCGTTAAGCGCTTCGGTAGAAGAACCAGCCGTACGAAAGTCGCTGGGGAAGGATGGTTACGGCTCAATTAAAATTGATGCTGTTATTGAAAACGAAAATTTATTTATCACCTGCGGTGATAACGGCAGCGGTATAGATGCCGGTAAAATTGACGAAAGCCTGTCAAAAATAAAACAAAAAGTTAAGGAGGTGGGCGGGAAAAGGCTTTCGTTAAAAACTAAAAAGAATGAATACTGCATAATCGGTTTTTATATTCCGCTTGAAGGGCTATGAAAAACGCATTAGATTATTCCGGTGTAACAGCCCTTGTTATGGGACTTGGTCTGCATGGCGGCGGTTTGGAGTCGGCGCGATTTTTGGCAAAACACGGCGCGGAGCTTATTGTTACCGACCTTCGCAACGAGGATGTGCTAAAGCCCTCCATAGAAAACCTTGACGCCTTTATTACGGCACATAACGCGAAAGCGGTGCGTTATGTGCTTGGCAGACATGAAATGAGCGATTTTGAAAAAGCGGATTTTGTTATAAAAAATCCCGCTGTGCGGCCGGATTCGCCGTACCTCCGTGCCGCGAAATGTATAGAAACCGACATTTCAATTTTCCTGAAAAATAATCCGGCGCGTTTAACGGCTGTAACAGGCTCTAAAGGCAAATCGTTTACGGCATCGGCAATTCACTTTATATTAAATAAAGCGCATAACGAAAAAAAATTTAATTGTAACGGCAGGGCATATCTTGGCGGCAACATTACCGTATCGCCTTTAACATTTTTAGAAGAACTTACCGCGCGCGACGATGTTGTTCTTGAACTTTCCAGTTGGCAGTTGGGCGACCTGCCGCCGCGCCTTTTAAAGCCCCGGATCGCTGTGTTAACCGCAATCATGAGCGACCATCAGGATCGCTATGGCAATATGGAAAACTATATTGCAGACAAACGCCTTATTTACAAATGGCAGGACAAAAACGATGCGACCATTGCGAATATTGATGACATCAACGGTTGGGGAAAAAGTTTTCTAAAAGAAACAAATGGCCGGCCTTTTTTTTATACTGCAAGAAATACGAAAGAAGATGATGACAGCCCTTGTTTTGTCCGGGGGCCTATCGGTGTGATTGCCGCCGGTAAGTACGAAGAAGTTGTTCCGGCTGTATGCCGTGTGCCCGGCAGACATCAAAAATTAAATTTGCTGGGCGCCGCCATGGCGCTTTTAGAAACCGGTTTTACGCCTGAATATATAAAACAAGCCGCCGGTATTTTTAACGGGGTTGAACACCGGCTTGAATTTTTTGGGGAGAAGGACGGCGTGCGTTTTTATAATGATACGACGGCAACCATACCGGAAGCGGCGGCAGCCTGTATCAAGGCATTAAAGAATCCCGTGCTTGTAACAGGCGGTACCGACAAGGATTTAGACTTTAGCCCGCTTGCCGCCGCCTGTGCGCAGGCGAAAGCTGTGTTTTTATTATCCGGAACCGGCAGCGATAAATTAAAAATTTTGTTGGATAAGGCGGGTCTTGTGTCAAACGGCCCCTTTGACTCGCTTGAAGAATGTTTAAAAGCATTATTGCGCATAACCCAAACCGGAGATAATGTGGTTCTAACGCCCGGTTGTGCGTCATTCGGTATGTTTATGAACGAATTTGACCGCGGCCTCAAGTGGAAGGAGGCTGTTAAAAAGTTGTGCGGGCTAATTTAACATTTCCAATACCTGTGGTATATTACAAATCTGTATGAAAAGAGTTGATTTATTAATTGTTGGGGCGGGGCCCGCCGGTCTTACCGCGGCTCAGTATGGGGCGCGGGCCGGTTTGAATGTTTTGGTGTTGGAACAAGAGTCTGTGGGCGGTCAGGCGCTGCTTATTGATAATCTGGAGAACTATCCGGGAAATATGGCAGGTGTTTCCGGCAGAGAAATAACCGTTAGTATGCATAAACAGGCGATGGATTTCGGCGCTCAATTTGACAGCGCCGAGGCGCTTGCGATTTCCGCGCATGGGACGATTCCGCCGTCTTTCAATGTTGTTTTATCGGATAAAGAGCCTGTAAATGCAAAAAGCATCATTTTGGCAATGGGCGCGAAACATAAAACCCTTGGCGTCCCCGGCGAAAATGAATTTATTGGCAGAGGCGTCTCCTACTGCGCGGCCTGCGACGGGCCGTTTTTTAGAGGGAAAAAGATTTTTATTGTTGGGGGCGGTGACGCCGCTTGCGACGAGGCGCGTTTTTTGGGACGTTTGTCGTCAAATATCAATTTAATTCACCGCCGAGGTGTGCTAAAAGCACAAAAAGCCCTTGCGAAACGGGTTTTGGAAGATCCCGCCGTAACGGTTCGGTTTAATACTTCTGTTACGGCAATAGAAGGCACCTCAAATGTGGAGGCGGTTGAGCTTGAAAATACCAAGACAGGCGAAAAATCCAGGGAGGCCGCCGATGCGGTTTTTATTTTTACCGGAATTGACCCGCAAAACCACCTTGCGTTAAGCGAAAGCCTGCCGCAAAAACCAAAATTAGATAAATCCGGCTTTATAATAACCGACCAAAATATGGCAACGGCGGTACCCGGAATCTTTGCCGCAGGCGATGTCCGCAGCTCGCCCTTCCGTCAGGTAATTGTAGCCGCCGGAGAAGGCGCCGTAGCCGCGCATAGCGCCGCCGAATACATCGAAATGCTGCGGGGAAAGTGAGAAGTGGAAAGCGGGAAGCGGGGGCTGGTGCAACCCCCGCAATAGATGATAAATGCAAATTATGGAAATACGAGAAACGGAAATTGAAGACATATTGGTTAATTCTCCACGTGTAACAAAAAAAATTTTAAGATTAGATGATGATCCAAAACTTATTGGCAGACAAATCATATTGCCGTCCGGCCGGTTAGATATGCTATACACTTACAAAACAGTTTTTTTGTTACTTGAATTAAAAATTGTTGCATTTCAGAAAAAGTTTATTCAACAAGTTTTAAATTATAAACACGATTTAGAGGAATTTCAAAAATCAGGAAAGTTACTTAGTGGGGAAATACAACCGCTACTCGTATTACCAAGTATTAACAAAAAAGATATTGATTTTGCAGCAAGGCAAGGTGTTAAATGTCTTGAATATAATCCAGAAGAGATACTCAAATATTTTTATAGTGACAAACTCAAACCCATCACTTCGTTTGTAGAATTAAAACCGATAGATATTGGTATATGGAATATTCATTTGATAAATAAGTTCATATTTGATTTAGAGAAAACAAATAGTGTTAAAATATTGAAGGCTGAATATGATGGCGCTCAAAAATCGCTTTATAACAAAATAAAATTCTCAAGCGAATTAAACTTAGTAAATTGGATGCCGAATTGTGATAATATAGAATTGACTGCATTGGGTAAAAATTATGTAAACGCAAAAGACACAAGTTATCTTGATAGGTTGAGCGACAAACAATCATCCTTGTTGAGAAATTTTGTTATGCAGAATCCATACTCATCATCCGTTGTTCTCGGCATAGCATCATTCGTAGAAAGCATTTTTGCACTATCAAAAAATACATATCCTGTAGAAATTGAGCAATTAAAGAAATATTTTACAGTTTATTCAGGTAAAATGTATGATTGGCAAACAGATAAAGCTCAAACACATGCTGTAAAAATGTATTCAAATTATGCAATAGATTTAGGACTTGTAGCAAAGACAGATAATCATGTTTATTTAACACCAGAAGGATTCAAATTAGAAGTTGAAAATGTAACACATTGGTGCTACCTGCCAAAATTACCAACAAGAGGGAACTAAAAACACATGGGTATAATAGGACAACGGCATATCTTCTTTTTACCAGATGACAGCAGACGGTTAAAATATGCGCAGGATCATATTGGGTTAAAGGAATATGTTAAGCCAATCTCACAGTTGATTGTAACTTTGAAGGAACACATTGTAAAGTGAACAAACCGTACCCCCTACCCTCCTTTTTTTTCGTTGTGTTTTCAATTTTTACAGTTTTTGCAGTGCTTCCGCTATTTCCCGCTGATTTTTTTGACGGGAAACCGGCGGAAGAATTAGCCAAAGAAATTGTAGACGCAATGTCCAATGCCGATGCCCTTGCGCAAACCTTTATGTTGGGGTGGCGCGATATAAACAACAGGCCCTCGGCGCTTATTCAGGATTGGATTAGCCTGCGGCATATCGGCGCCGTTAAAGTTTTTGGCTGGAACACGGCCAACACGGGGCAGCTTGCGGAAAACATAGGCAATTTTCAGCGGCGAGCTTCGCTTAACCCAAGTAAAATCCCTCTGCTGGTGGCAACGGATCAGGAAGGAGGTCTTGTTCGTCACGTAAAAGGTTCCACCAGTGAAACACCCGGGGCAATGGCTATAGGCGCGTCGGGCGTGCCGCAGGATGCTTTCAGGGCGGGGCGCTATATCGGCAAGGAATTAGCCGTTGTGGGCATCAACATGAATTTCGCACCGACGGTAGACCTTTATACAAACCACGCCTCCGTGCTGATAGGGCCGCGTTCTTTCGGCGACGATCCTGTAAATACCGGTATTATGGGCATCGCCTTTGCGAAAGGGCTTTTATCGCAAGGAATAATTCCAACGGCAAAACATTTCCCCGGCCACGGCGATACCGAAATGGACTCTCATGGCGTGCTGCCCTCTATCAATGCTGATTTTGACACCCTGTGGGAGCGCGAGCTAGTTCCCTACCGGATGATGACCAAAGAAAAAATACCGGCAATTATGAGCGGGCATATCGCGTTCCCAAATACCGAATCCAAGACTACACCGGCGTCGCTTTCCCCTTGGTTTCTTGACGAAATCCTCCGAAAAAAAATGGGCTACAACGGCCTTATAATAACCGACGACCTTATCATGAACGGCGCGACATCCAGCACCGGCAGTTTGTGGCGGGCGGCAAAACAGGCGTTGTTGGCGGGAAACGACATAATTATGATGTCCAGCACCCCGCAGTTCGATGACACTGTTTGGGTAAACCTTCTTTCCGCCATGCAAAACGAGCCCGATTTTAACAAACGGGTACGCGAGGCTGCTTATCGTGTTCTAAAGGTAAAACTAACCTATATGCGAAATGAGCAAGCCGTTCCGTTAATTCCCGATTTGCGTAAGGTGAACACAGAACTGCCCGACAAAGAGGGTGGTAATTTTTTTAGGGATCTGGCCGCGCGCAGCGTAACAATCGTCCGTAACGGATCCGGTTTATTGCCGCTGGATCCTAAAAAAGCGGGGCGTGTGTTCCTCCCCGGTCAGAGCTTGGATTTTTTTGCTGCCGGTAAAAAAGTTTTTGACTCCCCGGCCTCTTATTGGTATACCGCGCCTGTTTCAGGCGACCTTATACGGCGGGCTCAGGCGGCGGACACGATCATTTTTTATCTTTCAAACAATGAAGGAATTGAAGTGCTAAAAAGTTTCCGCACACTCGGCAAACGAATCATTGTTTTATCGGTGTTAAGCCCCGCTTATTTGGAACAGCTTCCGTGGATTGACACCGCCATCGCTGTTTATAGCGATTCGACAGAATCAATTGCCGCAGGATTTTCCGCTCTGTTGGGCACAATAAACGCAAATGGTGTTGTGCCTTTTTCATTAAACAACCGATAATGAACTAAAGCACAATGACAAATGCAGACATCTGATCTTTTGTTTTAAAGTGGTAATAAATAGTAATATAAATAAAGAATTTAGGGACAAGTCTTTTATCACATTAAAGTAAATTATGAATTTTGACTTAATACCTGCCGCAAGCCTAGCACCGCAGCTTATGAATGAACTACCGCGCGGCGAGCCACGCGGTATCAGCTTTTTTTCAAAAAGCTGTCGTTGTATAGGAAATGATTGTACGTGTGTTTTGGTTTAACGCCGAAGAGCGCAGCAAGCTGCGCGGTATTAAACCAAAACACGGACAATAAAATTATTGCGGCAACATTCGACACGGAAAATGGTGGTAATCCGGTGCTTATAGCTATACTTAGTAGGCAGTTTTTGACAAAAAACAGGAGATGAAAATGCAAGTTTTAAAAAAATATTTACCCACACTTGTAATAAGTATATGTTTATTCTCATGTACAAAGACCAATAGTCCTGATAAAATAGAGATTCCATTTTCACTTGAAAACAACAGAATCATTCTTGATGCTACAGCAAATGGGAGAACAGGAAGATTTGTTTTTGATACAGGTGGAACGGCATCAGTTATTGAGCTAAATACAAAAAATCTGCAATATCATGGATATGTGAAATGGATAATTAATGACAAGTTAAAGAAAATAGAAATTTACAAATTAAATGAAATATATTTTGCTGATATAAAATTTGAATCGCATAATCTAATTGTTAATGATGATCCAAAATTGGAAATGATTATAAACGAAGGTTATGATGGAATTATAGGAATGCGTACCTTTGAAGGTTACTGGATGGAATTATCTTTCTCAAAAAACAAAATTGTTCTACATAAAGAAAAACCGGACTACTTTACAAATTATTCAATTGCAAAAGTTGAGAATAAATATAACGATCCATTTTTTATACCCGTTAAAGTAGATGATGAAGAATATTATTTTATGCTTGATACAGGCGTGGGTTCAGCATTTCGTTTTCCTAAAGTACTTGTAAATAATAAAAATCAAAACGAAGTCATTGATGTTTTATCAATAGGAGAGGAAAAACAACATAATGTTTATAAAACAAAATCAATAAAAGTTCTTGACGTAGAATTTAATGATTCGTTTGTGGTAACTAATTCATATTTGACGGCGAGAAAAAAAAGTATTTCGGGTAACTATCTTGGTTTATTAGGTATAGGCTACCTAAAACACTATGACCTCTTATTTGATCTGCGGCAAACCAGGCGTGGCAAAACAACAGGTTTATATTACAACTCTAGTTCAGAGGTAAAAGATTATGGGTTTTTTAGTCCAATGAAAGAAGTCCCAAAATTTGGTGTCTTGGATTTTGATTTTACCACTGAAGGCATTGTAATTCTTAGTGTAATAAAAGACAGCATAGCACACAACAAGTTTTCAATAAAACCCGGAACCATAATCACAAAAGTAGACGGCAAGCCAATAAAAGAATTTTCTTTACCGGAACTGCGAGAACCGTCGTTTTATCTTACAATAGATAATTATACCATACTTGAAAACGGCGTGGAAAAAACTATTAAAGCTCCTGTGCTTAAAGAAAATCAAATGAATATTCCATATACCAATATCTATCGGTTTTAATTCTACAAACGAAGTGATGGGTTTGAGTTTGTCACTATAAAAATATTTGAGTATCTCTTCTGGATTATATTCA
>BOBI01000082.1 GCA_026002305.1 Spirochaetia bacterium | reverse complement strand
TAGTAACAATTTCTTAAATTTAAAAATGACGCTGTCGTTATCAAGGTTGATGTTGACGTCGTTTAACGCCACGCCGGAAAATGAAAAGCCTTGTGGTGGTGTAAAAGAATTGCATATTGGCGCGGCAATTTCCGCAAAATCGCCTGTTGTCCATTTTGCTGTGTTTGCGGCACGGATCTGCGCGGCGGCGTTTTTTAATTCTTGCGGCTTCCAAGCCCGCGACACAATGGCTATCGGGACAACTATAGGGAAAGACAGGGCAGCTTGAACCCCGGCGGAAAAAAGGGCGCGGCAATATTTTTTGTATTCAATGAGGCTGTCGCGGTGCGGAATTAAAACAATTAGGCGCATAACCTAACACAATTATTAGCGGGTATGTCCATCACCATCAATAAGATATTTTATAGATGTAAGCGCTTCTAAACCCATGGGGCCGCGGGCATGGAACTTTTGGGTGCTTATTCCAAGCTCCGCGCCAA
The DNA here is from genome assembly GCA_026002305.1 of Spirochaetia bacterium. Taxonomy (GTDB): domain Bacteria; phylum Spirochaetota; class Spirochaetia; order Treponematales; family Breznakiellaceae; genus BNVA01. Next base: position 9,562 of record BOBI01000082.1, on the reverse strand, counting down.
AGCCGAACTCGCCGCCGTCGGTAAATCGCGTGGACGAGTTTACGTAGACACAAGCTGCTTCCACTTCGCACTGAAAACGCTGTGCCGAAATCAAATTGGTTGTTAGTATCGACTCGGAATGACCTGTGCTGTAATCAAATCCAAAATTGGAATAAATCCAATAAATATCAACATTAGGATCTTTTGGGCTTGTATGTGCAGGAGCAGGTAAAGACGATTTTCGTATATATTTTAATTTGGAAACCGCGTTAAACGGTTGTTTTTCAACCGGAACGGTTATATTTTTTGTATACTTCTTGTTTGCATCTGTTATTGGTACCGGATGTTCAACACCATTTTCATCTTTGTATGTAAATATTATGTTAAAGAGTTTAGTATCATCAGAATACCCGAGTAAAGTTTCAGTTGTAAAGTAATAACGCACATTTAATTCTGTTTTTTCCGGCGGGGTGTAGGGATCGCCTTTTTCTTTTGGGGTATCTGTCCATCCATTTTCGCATGACAAAAAAGTACATACTGATATTAAAATTATAGCAGAAAACTTAACATATTTTTTCATATTATTATCCTTTTACGCCAAAAAAGTTATGGCCTGCACCAAAAAATTTATAACCCACACCAATTTTAATTGTGGGGCCATGTGAAATACCTGCATTGTAAATTTCCAACGGAACTACAACCGGATTAGGCGGATCTGTCCGGTAAACATCTTTTATTTGCACTTTTAAAATGTTTACACCATATAGCGCTTCCGCACGGAAATATAATTTATCGGAAAAACTAAAATCCGCACCCACACCCACATTAATTATCAATTCATTCCACCCCATGTTATCGGTGCCGTCATACCGCGCGGTAAGTGTGCTGTCTATATCGTTATCCCATGTATCTTTTAAGTATGATTCTGCGTCTTTCCGATGAACATCCCTGTTATAAACATCTTTTTCCAAAAGCAACAGCCTGTATTCAATTCCCAGCGCCGGAAAAAGCGTAATTTTAGGATTAAGCTCAAACGGATATTTCCCAAGCAAACTAAAACCCATTTGGATTGTCGAACTGCCTGCAGTGGGCGCAGGCGAATAAAACTGAAACCCAATAGGGTCTAATGTCGCGTTGCGTGTGCCAAAAAGCATATTTATCGAAAGCTCAGCATAAGTTGCGTCAAAAAAAACAAAAAAGCCTCCGGCCAACGAATTTATCGTTTTGTCCTGTGAATACATATCGACAAGGGGCTGCGGACAGTTATAAATGTCAGCCCATTCCTGCCATTCTTTTTTTGCACTGTCCGTTAAAGTAAAACTTTGGAACCCCGCACTAAACAGCGCTCCGCCGCCCGCACTCATTTGAAAATCCGCCGCCGGTACAAATAACACCGGTGTAAGAATCAAACAAAATGTTATAAACATCTTCTTCATAAAATGTACCTGCCTTGCGTATAATTATATCATATTTTTTCAAAAATGACAATAAAAGCGCCCTTCTCCGCAATTATGGAAATTTCATCCGATAAAGCAGTATTACTTATCCCGAAAAAATTGCGCTTCCATGCCACATTATCAAGCGGCCATTTTAAGCCTTTGCTTGCGGCCTTCCACGGCGGATCGCCGCAGGGAAAAACAGAAACCGTTGCCCCGCTTTGTACACTCGCTGTAAAATTTCCGCACACCTTATAAATATCTTCGCTTGCCGTTACCCAGCGGGTAATTTTTTTTTCGCGCTCAAAAACGTCGCGTAATGCGAATATATGATCCATACGCCCGCCACCACCGCCTGCTATCGTAATCGCGGTGCATCCTTTTTCCAGCAAAAGGTTTATAACAATTTCCGTGTCGGTTAAATCTTTATCGTGCGGATAAGTAATAATACAACCGCTGTTATACCCTTTTAAAATTTCGGGGTTACCGATTGAATCCATATCACCCGCAATAATCGCAGGTTTTATACCTGCGTTATGCGCAAGTATAAGACCTGCATCCGCCGCCGCAATCAGGCCCGCCCCTAACGCAAGCTCCGCGCAAGTTTTTGCGTCCGGTCCCTCGCCGCCAATAAACGCAAGACCATTTAGGCCGGCGCCCTCTGTTAAGGTATTATTCATTATCAATACGAATAAACTAAACCGGCAAAACGAACGGTTTTACTTTAAACTTTGAAGCGGCTGCATTGGCGGCGGCTTGCCCTGCAATAATAATTTGTATGCTATTTTTTGTACATTCACCGGCAAAGCGCGCGGCGGCGTTCTTTAAGTCGGCGCCGTTAAGCGATAGAAGATTTTCCAAATTGAATTTGCGGTCTTGATCCGTAACATTATGCAGCATACGTAAAAAATCCGCAAAGCCATGCTGCGCCGGTGTTTTTGGCTGCTTTATATCGGAGTAAGTGCCGATAATTGTTTTTTCCAAAATATCATCTTCTATAGTTGTGCCGGATGCGGCGTTTAAAATATCGCATAACACACTCAGCGATTGTGCCGGATTTGGATCGCGGTAGGTGGTAAAAGTAAAATCTTTTTCGGCTGGGTTTACGTGCGCGCTCGCGCCGTAAGCTCCGCCCTTCATTCTAACGTTGGTCCACAAGGGCCCCTTTGAAAGATAATTGCACAGGGCGTTTTCTGCCGCCGCTTCGCGTGTGCCAAAAACACTTGCCGGCAGCGAGAGCCCCGCAAAACCGATTTGAAGTGTAGGCGAAGAAAACACTTCGTATTTGTTTTTTTCGTTTAAAATATACGGAACAAATTCTTTTCTGTTTTTTACAGGCGCAAAGCCGGAAAAAATTTCCGTGCCGCGCAATGTTTCAGTTTCGTTCTTACCGGAAATATTGATTATTAAACCTGCCGATGACACAAGTGTATTTCGAATATTCGTAAGGCGTCTGCTTATTTCCTCAATATTGGTTTCCGCAAGTTGATGAACAAATTGTAATTGCGTTATACCGGACCATATTTCAGAAACCGCGCGTGAATGTGAATTATTCGCGGTGGCGCGTAACGCCGCATAAAAATGCCCCTCCGGCGCAAAACCTCCGTCTACATCGTTCTTCATTTCCAAAACAAGATCGCGAAGCCGTTTAAGATCGGAAAAATCGGCGTGTAAAAAAATATCTTGTACAAGGTTGAGCGACGGACTTATCTTTTCATCAAGGGCTTTTATTTTTAAAATTATCCAGTCGCGTCCTGCAATATCTAACATTCCGTTAGGCGGCTCTTTTATTGTTTTGTCATTTTTTATCAACGGGCTTGTATGCAGAATAGAAACGAACCCGCCCACCGTATTTGCCAACTCCCGGGATATTTCCGCGTAATCTTTTTTTTCGGTGCCTACAGAAGTAATACAGCGTGAAAAAAGCGGCAGCCAAATATAGTCATCTGCGGGAAGCACATCAACAGGTATTGCCAAATCGCAATATGTAATACCGTTTGTAAAAAGGTTATGCGAAACCACCGGAATCCCTCCCGATTCACATATAGCACGGGGAACAATCTCTATATCAGACGAAAGCTCACCACGTTTTAAATGCGGAATTCTATCCAGGTTTTGTTTTGTTTCTTCTTCGTTCTGGATTTTTTCGAGCGATTTTAATTTCTCTTTTAGTTGTTTCTTTTCTGTCTGCGTTAAAGATTTTTCATACAGTTTTAATTTATGCAAGGCTTTTTTTTCTTTTTTTGCATTAAAATCTTTTTCAGGTATTATAGTAACAAGCGCACGGTGCGGATTATCAATAAATTCTTTTTGCAAAAGGTCTTCAAAAAAACGCCCGTTGTTTTTTATTTCTTGTTTCAGCGCGTCAAAATACGGGCGGAACAATAACATATCCCAAGGTTTTTTACCGTGAATCCAGCCGCGCAAAGACTGCCGCAGCCAAACCAACGCCCACGGCCCGCCCGGACGTTTTATTTCACGTTTTGAAAATTCAAGATTTAACAATGCCGCTTCAATATCGGCTTTTGGAATTTCATCCTGGATAAGACGCTTTAGTTCATTCATTATCAGTTCAACAACGGCTTGGCTATTTGTACTTTTATCAACACCGCGCAGGCCTACAGTAAATATAGTTTGACGCAATTCACTTTCCAGCCCGCATACGGAAGCTAAATCTTCGCCCAAGCCTGAATCAATTAATGCCTTTGTTAAAGGCGAACCGTCGTGTCCCAATAATATTTCGGTAAGTGCGGAAAGTTTTAACGATTCGGTTTTTTCATCATCATTACAGAGCCATGACAAAAACACAACTTTTTTATCATCACCGGCGGCCGGTGCGCTGATTGTATATTCTTTAGGCTGCGTCCATCGCTCCGCGGTAGTCATCATAGCGGTGCGGTTTCCCGCAGGTATTTCCTGCAGAAAATTTTTATTTATAAAATCCAATTGTTTTTCTGTTGAAATATTTCCAGACAAAAAAATACGCGCGTTTGCCGGACAATAATTGTTTTTGTGAAATGTTTTAAACTGTTCAAACGTCAGATCGGGAATAAAGGCGGGGTCGCCGCCCGAATCAAAACTGTACGGCGTGTCTGGCAGCACAGATCGTATGCTCCACTGTCCCGCGTATTCGTCTAACGCTGAATAAGCGCCTTTCATCTCGTTATATACAACACCTGTAACAGATAATTTTGACGGAAACCCCTTCCATTCAAAACGGCGGCCCTCCTGCATAAACGTCCATTCATCAAGGCGCGGAAAAAAAACCGCATCGCCATAAACCGACATTAAATTAAAATAATCACTTTCGTTTGTAGAACTTGCCGGGTATACAGTTTTGTCAGGAAACGTCCATGCATTTAAATAAGTCTGCAAACTACCCTGCGCCAAAACCATAAACGCGTCCTTTAACGGATATTTTTTCGATCCGCATAGCACCGAATGTTCAATTATGTGAGCAATGCCCGTTGAATCTTCCGGCGTAGTGGCAAACGCAAACGCAAAAAGATTTTCTTCATCATCATGCAAAATATGAAATACTTCCGCACCTGTTTTTTCATGCCGTGCGTAAATGCCCATCGCCTCAAATTCTTGCAGAGGGACAATGTCCAAAATTCTAAACCCGCTTTCTAAAAGCAGACCTTCGGTTAAATTTGTTTTCATAAAATAATGATAAAGCAAAAAGTTAAAGGTAAGAAGGGACCCGTATCACGGCGAAAGCGCTCAATCGTCGGCACTGCAGGGGTCTAGCTTACAGAGCTGTCATTTTGTATCATTAGGGTATGTCTGTTGCCAAAAACATCAACCATATAATGGAGGAGGTAGGCGAGACCTGCGTCCGCGCCGGAAGAAAAACTTCCGAAGTGCAAATTATGGCGGTGTCCAAGTTTAAAGATCTGCAGGCGGTGCGGCAGGCTTACGATGCGGGGGTGCGGCTTTTTGGCGAAAGCCGCGTGCAAGAGGCAGCGGAAAAGTTTTCGCCGCAGACAGGCCGCCTTGAACCATTTAACGACATTCAACTGCATCTTATCGGCAGTTTGCAGCGCAACAAGGCAAAAAAGGCCGCCGCTATTTTTGATTGCATTCAGTCGGTCGATCGCACGGAGGTTATTGAGGAACTCGGAAAAATTACACACGGTAGAACAACGCCTTTGCCCGTCCTGCTTGAACTTAATGCCGGCGAAGATTCCAAGTCCGGCTTTCCGAACACCGACGGGCTTTGCCGCGCCGCCGAAAATGTGCTCGGCCTTAAAGGTCTCACAATTAACGGCCTTATGACAATGGCGCCATGGACAGATAATGACAGATTGGTTCGTCATGCGTTTTCAAATCTCAAAAAAGCGCAGCAGATTTTAACCGGAAAATTTCCCGACAGCAATTGGCAAACACTTTCTATGGGTATGTCCGGCGATTTCAAAATTGCTATCCAGGAAGGTTCTACACTAATACGGATTGGCACGGCAATTTTCGGAGGACGTGCGGTATGAGACCTAATGGTGCGCACGTCCACCCTGCTCTGCGGCGGGGTGGCTTATTTTTTCTGGTGCTGGTAATATTTTTTGTATCGGCGCTACCGGTGTTTTCGCAGACCGCATCGGAAAAGGCGGCGGCTTTAATACAGCCCGACGAGCAGGAGTTTCCGCAGTGGGCGCTCGACCTGCGGCGCGCGGAAATTATCATGTTCGGAAGTCTTCCGTTTGCGTGGTTTATAGCCACCCTTGGCGTTGACCTTTACCGTTCCGCAACACACGATTGGATACGCGGATACTGGCCATGGCCGTTAAAAGAAAATACCGTGCCAATGACAAATGATGAATACTTCATGTGTATAGGTATTGCCGCCGGCATTGCCGTAACTATTTCCGTAGTTGACTTTTTCATAAACACAAGCAAACGGAACAAAGTAAGGGTAGATAAGTGGAAAGACATACCGGGGAAACCCATAATAATCCGAACACCAATGACAAATGAAAACGTACAACCGCCGGAGATTAACAGGAGCAACCGTTAAGTGCCGTCATACAGCGGCGTTGTCGGTATGCCGCAAAATACGCTTACAAGGCTTGATCGTTATATATCGGACAATATAAAACTATTGCGCCGCTCTCAAATAAAAAAGAGAGGGTTAGCTGCAATGGTAAACAATAAAAAAGTAAAACTATCCTATTTAATTAAGACAGGCGATACAATAGAGCTTACATGGCAAGATATACCGGAAATGAATTTAAGCGGCGAAAACATTCCGCTCGATATTGTTTTTGAAAACGATAAAGTTATAGTAATAAACAAACAGCAGGGCTTAATAGTTCACCCGGGCGCAGGCAGCCACAGCGGCACCCTTGTTCATGCATTGCTTTGGTATGCACAGCAAAAGAACAAAACTTTTTACGTTGGTGAATCCCCAATTTCTGTTGATGATTTATCAAACAGCAATGTATTTAACAACCGTCCGTTTATAGTCCATCGCTTGGACAAAGATACATCCGGCATACTGATAGCCGCTTGGGATAACGCGACGCTTTCTTTTTTAGCCGACCAATTCAAAGAACGCAAAGTACGCAAAACATACACCGCCATTGTACAAGGCGTTCCCAAAGAAAACGAAGGCATCATACAACATAACATAGTGCGCAACCCAAAATACAGAAAACAATTTACAGTATCAAACGACACAAACGCGGGCAAACGCGCGCAGACACAGTATAGGGTTGTGCGAAATTACGGCAGTTATTCACTTTTATTACTGCGCCCTAAAACCGGACGCACACACCAGATACGTGTTCATCTGCAACATCTTGGCACACCAATACTAGGCGACTCAATTTATGGTAAACCCGACAAACATTTCAAAAACGCAACCCTCATGCTCCACGCAAAAAGCCTCTCAATAACCCTCAGCGGCGCCACAAAACGCACCCGCTTTAACAGCCCGCTGCCGAACCGTTTTAAAGATATTCTTGGTGTTTTATGTTAATCCCCGTGGGGTTTAAAGACATTTCAGTTATATATGATTTTTTATACAGTCTTTCGACAATAATATTCCAAAAATTCTTCTTGTAAACGCATTGAAATAAATTCTCTAGATATGGCTTCTAAAAACGATACGGAAATAGATGCTTCTTCAATAATATTTAAAGCTTCGCGTATTTTATTTGCTTTTATATTTCTAATAAAATCAGATAACATTTGCGGGGTAAAATACTTTTCAAACTTTTCCTTGTCAAGGATAAGATTTTTATAAAGTGATGTATAGCTGTCATCAAAATCCTCATAACCAAGTCTAAAATGTTCGTCTGGAAATATGCTCAATGCCATGGCTATTGAAACACCGCTAGTCCTGATTTGTGAAAGTATTGCCTGATAATGTTCAGACTCATTGATTTTAGCCCGCTCTCCCAACTCACGTATCAGCGTATCTAATATGTTTTCGGAGATAATTCGTCCAAGTGCAAGAAAAGCGGCTATACAATGAGTCAATTCATGAACCAACGCTCGATGCCGTCTTATTTTTAGCTCAAGATTATCGTTTGAATATATAGTATTGTTAAGGAATATTGTGGTAATAAATATGTCTTTGTCACCAACCCGTTTTTTTCTAAAGGTATAGAACCCGTCTATGGGTGATTTGAATTTTCGTCGGCTTACAGCCAACAGGCAATCCTCAAGACCCATTTTGACGTATAAAGGGTTATCCGCTAAAAAGAATTTTTCAAAATGGGGTTCGGCAGAGACATTGTCAATATCTATCTTATCTAAAAGGGGCTTGAATCTCTCAATTACCCACTCTACATTATGGCAGGAGGAGTCACTCACAACAGGCGGCAGCCTTCTTTTCCTCAATATGCGCTACGGCAGCTTGAAAATCAAAATTACGGTCAAATTCTTCTGTCGACTCGATAACGTCCTGAATTAGTTCGGGAGTCATAGAATTACTACCCGAAAAATCAATCAGTTGGTGCAATTCAATTTTTTTATCAACATTCGTTGTTTCTAACATAATTTTAGCTCCATTTTCAATCAAATTTACTCATTTTGATAAAAATGAGCCCCCAAGGACATGGAAAATAGCCAAACCATCCCCCCATCGGCAATATCCACAGAGTTACCTTATACGATATATCGGCATCTTGTCAATGAAAACTCTAGAGAAAATACAAAACTATTACTGTACCAAACGTCACTTTTTGGAAATTTTTTGCTATTAACTTTGTACAAAACCACCTATAATAAGGCATGGCTAAAAAATCTGTAAAGAAGCAACAATCCAAGCGAACAACGACAAAGGTTTTCGATCTTCTTTTTAAAGACCTTATGCATCTGTCAAATAAGTCAGTAATACTATTTATAAATGGGCTATTCGGTACCAAATATCCTTCGGATAGCAAAGTCGTCTACCTTGAACAAGAAATTGTAAACGAAAATTTGAACGAACTTATACGGGATATAGTTTTGCAGATTAACGGTTTTACACATCATATTGAGGCGCAAATCAATTTTGATGCAGATATGATGATTAGGATATTCCGGTATGGTTTTGAGGCGGGGGTATTAAAAAAGACACACGATGGCGATATTCGGACTATTGAATTCCCGAAAGCGCGGATAGTTTACTTTGAAGGCTCAAAAAAGACCCCTAAGCAGCAAACTTTGCGCTTGAAATTTCCCGATAAAACATGGTATGATTACAAAGTAGATACCTTCAATTTGCTGGATCACAGTGTTAACGAGCTTGAAGAGCAGGGTCTGGCCCTTTTGCTACCGTTTTATGTGTTAAAAATGCGGCGGCAGGTGCAAAAAGCTAAAACTGGTGATGAGCTAAAAAAGCTATCGGGGCAGTTAAAGGCATTGCTTGACGAGTTGTTAGGTGCTGTTGGCAGCCTTAACAGGAAAGGGCAAATAGACGGGAAAGATGTTGAAGGCATTGTTAGAGGAATGGAACGTATTTATAAGGAATTATTCAGCCAATATAAAGAATTGGCAGAGGGGGATATTATGTTAGAAGAAAAACTTGATTATTACACGGATAAATTTGTTGAGCAGGGTGAAATCAAAAAAGCAAAAAAAATAGCGAAAAATATGCTTGCGTGCGGGATTGACATAAAAGAAATCGCTGAATTAACAGAATTACCTCTAAAAACAATCAAAGC
>BOBI01000081.1 GCA_026002305.1 Spirochaetia bacterium | reverse complement strand
GTGTACACTGCCCTTTATTTTTAATTAAAATCCTATTAACCTCTTAATTATGCTAAAAATTATGCGGAATATCGGTATTATGGCGCATATTGATGCGGGTAAAACCACAACTACAGAGCGGATACTTTATTACACGGGGAAAAGCCATAAGATCGGTGAAGTTGATGACGGTGAAGCCATTATGGACTCGATGGAACAGGAACAGGAACGCGGGATTACCATCCAGAGCGCCGCAACGACAACATATTGGAAAGGTTTTCAGATAAATATTATTGATACGCCCGGTCATGTTGATTTTACGGCGGAAGTTGAACGAAGTTTGCGGGTTTTAGATGGCGCGGTGGCGATTTTTGACGCTGTACGCGGGGTGGAACCGCAGACAGAGACTGTTTGGCGGCAGGCACAGCGGTATTCTGTGCCCTGTATCGGCTATGTTAATAAAATGGACCGCGTCGGCGCGGACTTTTTTAATGTTCTGCATGATATTGAAAGCAAGTTAGGGGTGGTTGCCGCAGCGATTCAGGTGCCTATTGGCTGCGAAAATAGTTTTGAAGGTGTTATCGACCTTATCAATATGGAGGAGCTGCATTGGTCGGGCAGCGATGGTAAAGAGGTTATACAATCCCGCATTGATAGCTCACGGAGCGCCCTTGCCGCAACATGGCGGGAAAAATTGATTGATGTCCTTTCGTCGGTGTCCGACCCCATTACCGGGCTTTATCTGGACGGCGGGGAAATACCGCCGGATCTTATAAAAACCGAATTAAGGAAGGCTGTTCTAAACAGGGCTATTTTACCGGTACTTGCCGGAGCCTCCAGACGGAATTTGGGGGTGCAGCCGCTTATTGACGCGGTTGTCGATTTTCTGCCGTCGCCGGACGAAGCTCATGCCGCAATAGGGCATAATCTAAAAAAAGATGAGGACGTAACCATTCCGTGCGATAACAAGGGGGTGCCGCTTGGTCTTGTTTTTAAGATTCAAAATGACAGGGAATCGGGCAATTTATGCTATGTGCGTATGTATAGCGGAAAATTTACGCCGGGAACGGCTCTTTTTAATGTTGGAAAACGAAAAAAAGAACGGATAAACCGGATTTTGCGTATGCATTCTAATAAATCGGAGGCGATAGAAGCACTTTCCGCCGGTGATATTGGTGTTATTATAGGTATGAAGCTGGCACAAACAGGCGATACGGTTGGCAGCGAGGGCTTTCCTGTAGTTTTAGAAAAAATGCAGTTCCCCCAGCCGGTTATTTCTGTGGCCATTGAGCCAAAAACGGCGAGCGAACAGGATAATTTAAAGAAAGTTCTTGATATGCTATCGAAAGAGGACCCGACCTTTACAACCCGCGAGAACACGGAAACAGGACAGCTTATAATTTCCGGCATGGGGGAATTACACATTGATGTACTTGTTACCCGCATATTAAAGGAATACAAGGTAGAGGCGCAGGTAGGAAATCCGCAGGTTACATACCGTGAATCAATAAACGAAGCGGCAGACAGGCGGCAAACATTTTCTAAAACGGTTGCGGGAAAAGAAAATGCCGCCGCCCTAACACTAAAAGTGGAACCATTACCGCGGGGAAGCGGCAATAAATACACCTGCGCCGCGTACAAAAGTGAAATTCCATCTTCAATTTTTGACGCTATTGAGCAGGGTATAAATGGTGCGCTTAATTCGGGCATTGCGATGGGCTATCCGTGTATTGATATTGGTGTAACGCTTACCGGTATTGAATACTCGGAGCTTTCGGCCAGTGATTTTGCGTTTGAAGCCTGCGCTAGTATGTGTTTTGACGAAGCCTGTAGAAACGCCTCCCCTATTCTATTAGAACCGATAATGCTTGTTACGCTTATATCGCCTGCTGAATTTGTCGGCAATGTGATAAGCCTTGTAACAATGCGCGGCGGACAGGTAATCAGTATGACATCAGGCGGACAGGGATCTGGTGCGTTAGACGAAATAAAAGCAAACGCTCCTATGGCAAAAATGTTCGGGTTTATGACCGCCCTTAGATCCGAAAGTCAGGGACGCGCCACATTTACAATGGAATTTTCGCATTTTGAACGTAAAAATTAAGGTTGTGCGATGAGCCTGTTTCAAGAAATATTTGAAATGTTCTTTAGCAAAAAATCGCCGCAAGAAAAAACACAGCAAAATCTCTTAAAGTTTCTTGCAGAGGATTTAAAACGAAACAAGTTTAAAGATTTTTATAAAAGCGGCAAAAAAGAAGTACTGCCTGCTTTTGGCCGGTTCTTTTTTGGCTTGTACAAATATGTCTGCAAAATACAACTACGGCTTAGAAACGCAGATACAAGTCCGGAATTAAAAAATATGGTAATTAATTTTTTTCTGGATCAACGAATAACGCAATTACTAAAAACCTTTTCAAAAGACGAGCTTGACAATCTTATCAATACCAGTTCGGCGCCGGATGCGATAAAAAAAATTGAAGAAAGTATTAAAATAATTTATTCGGAATTGAGTAACGAATGGTGTTTTGCGGTTGATTCATGCTATAAAACAATCCTGTCTTTTTTGTGGTTTGCTAATTTTGATTTTTATGATTTGCTGCGAAAGATGGATCCAAAAATCCCGGAATTTGACGCTGCGTTTAAGCCTAGTTTTGAAAAAATAAAAGTTCAGAATATACTTGAAAATTTGAAAGACTTCTTATCAATTTCCGAAGGTCTTGATAAAAGTAAAAATTGGAATGAAGCTTTTAAAATTATCTATAACTTTAACAAAAATGTTTCTATTTCTTATACAGCGTGGATGGGTCTGCTTTCTGAATTAGAAAAAGTATTATCGTCGTCAATACTTACTATGATTGTGCGGCATGGCAAGGGAGACCCTTTTTGGCAAAATAAAATTATTGTACCGCACAATAAAATTGCCTCTCAATATTTAAATGATATTACACAGGAAGCGTTAAATTACGTCCGAAAACAAACAAGAAATTCTTCGGCTACTAAAAGCAATGAAATTTATAAAAATATTTTTGGAAGCTCTATACGGATTATTTCAATTAACTATTACACCGATGATAACAAAAACGGAATTGATTCAAGCGGTTTCACCTTCACAAACGCATATCAATATACCATGTCTTTTCTTGCCGTATTTTTTGATACGCTAAAAGATATATCCGATATATTTGTTATTTACGGCGAATGGAATATACGTGATATTCCAAAAGATATTTCCGCTATGATGCATGATTTTACGGAATTGTATGATAAATTAAAAAATTTTGATAAATCATTATCCGATACCGGCGGGTACGGTGAAAGGCTCAAAACCCTGCGTGGTAAATCGGGTATCGGCAAAAAAAGCAGTGAAGGCCTTGAATATTATTTAGAACAAATTAACAACACTGTTATGCAGTTAATTACAAAAGAAATTGATTTTCTAAAAAAAATTGGTGGCAATTTAGTTAAATTTATCGATTTAATATCAGACAGTGCGTTTAATCCTGAATTAAAGAACGCAAAACCAATTATTAAAATTTTAAAAGACAAAGGTTACAATTTAACTTTGATGATTGAGAAAATAAATTTGTTTATTGAACTTCTAAAGATTGAAGGTTTCAACTAGATATTATACTTCGGTTTTGTCTATAGGTTTTTGAATATGAATACCGCCGGCTACAGTTTTTATAATATTATTTCTTCCGTCTAGGGTTTGTTCGCCTATAACCTGTACAACCGGATAGCGCGGATCATTAGGATTAACATCAACCACCTGCCCTTTTTGCCCGTTTGTTAAAAGAACAAACTGCCCTATCGGATAAACAGAAAGTGAAAATACCAAAGCGCGAAGCACGGAATCGTCGTATTGTTTGCCGTCATTGCGCAGCAAATCCGTAACCCCTACATAGGCATCCTGCGCTTCTCTGTGGGGTCTTTTTGCGGTTATGGCTTCATAAGAACAGGTTACGGCAATTATTTTTCCGTAAAGGCTTATGATGTTACCAAAAATATTACGCGGATAACCCGCCCCGTTTTCCCTCTCGTGATGTTCAAGCGCGGCGGCACATACCACCATGGGAAAATCCAAATTCTTTAACATTTCAAAACCCAGTGCCGGGTGCAACATAAGCGTTTCCTTGTCTTTTACCGATAAATCACCTTTATTCAGCAGTATACTTTTAGGCAGACGAACCATGCCTATTTCGTGCAGCAAGGCGGCTACGCCTAATTCAATCTGACGGTGCGTGGGTAATTTTAAATACGCGCCTATAACAATTGATATAACTGTCGATTTAACAGCGTGAGATGCAAGAAATCTTTCATCGTTACTGGTGGGTATATCATTTTGAACCTGCAGCAAAAAGCGTTTGTTTATCCGTACTTCTTCGCAGACATCTTTTATTTTCTCGGCAACCATATCAAAGGTTACCCTGTTGTTTGACGAGAATTTGTCAAATATTTCTGTTGTGTATTTCTGAAAATCTATGTAAAACTCTTCGGCGTGCCGCAGCTTATCAGTATCATTTAAAAAATAAACCGAGTCCTTCTTTTGCTCTCCCTTTGCGCCATGATAAGTTTCCTGCGCAGTGCCGTTACTGCGGACGGTTTTAACGCGCCAGTCAGTTAATATTTTCTTAAGACTGGCTGTTACCGGCATTTCCTGCGCCATAAGTACATATCTATCATCTAACATCAGCGGTTCTGAGAAATAATGATTTACCGGCAAGGATTCTACACTGAAGTCAGCCATTATTGCCTATATTATACCCGTTAGGACAGATCGCCCATGCGTTCCATGGGCGAGACTATTTCGGTAACACGGACACCAAAGTTTTCGTCAATAACGACAACTTCGCCTTTCGCTATAAGTTTATGGTTTACAAGTATGTCTACAGGCTCGCCGGCAAGTTTATCAAGCTCGATAATCGTACCTTCGCCCATTGAAAGAATCTCTTTGATGAGTTTTTTTGTTCGTCCAAGCTCAACGGTCATCTCCATATAGACATCCATGAGCAAACCGATATTTCCCTGTTCACGGCTGGACATGGGATTAGCCAGTTTTGGATATTGAACCGACTGCATATTCGGCGGAACCCCGTAAGAGCCGCTGTTCATATTGGACATCCCGCCTCCCATTATATGTCCTGCAGGCTGAGCGCCTATCATGCCCTGCCCCATCGCGCTTAACGGCGGAACGCCTATAGGCGCAGCGCCCTGTGCAGGGCCGTTCAACGCACCGGCAATACCCGATGAAACAGCCGGTCCCATTACCTCCCAAATCTTTCCGGTGGCGCCGTTGCCTAAATCAATATCGTAGGTGGCAACCGTCATAGCGGCGGGTGGAAGGGCGACCGTAGCTTTGGGAATATTTGCCGCTTCAGGCGATCCTGACGCTATAGACTTATTACCGGTTTTATTGGTAAGGGCGGTAATTTGCGTGCCTACCATTTGCGAGACGATTTCACCGATAACGGACATTGCCATTTCGTCCAGCGTAATGTTTTCTTCTTTGTTCATTAGGCTGGCAATGCCTTTGGCCATTTCCTCGCTTAAAATAAATAAATGCTCCCCGGGGAAACCGGCTGTAAAATCCACCTTTACAACGGTAACGGTTTCGGGAATAGTTCCTAAAAAAGCATCGCGGGTTGTTTCACCAACCTGCGGCCCTTTAAACGTAACGGTACCGCCGGTCATCATCGAAAGATTAGAGGATTGTGATTGTATTGTGCCTTTTAAAAAGCCTTCGATAACAGATGCATCGGCTGAGGCGCCGCCTGCGGCAGGAGCCGCCGGTGCGTCGCCGCCTGACAATAAGGCATCTATTTCGGCTTGAGAAAGAGCGCCGTCGCTCATATAAGTTCCTCCCCTTCGGTTATAAACTCTTCAAGCTCATCGTCTTCAACATCAGCAAGTATTTTAGTAATCTGCACAGCCATCTTTTTTCCAACAACGCCGGGTCTGCATAAAAACTTTTGCTTGGTTCCGATATTAATCGAAAACGGATCACCTACGCGAACATTATAAAGGCGAATTACATCGCCTGCCTGTAAAGCAAGAACATCGCGTACCGGTACATTGATTGTTCCAACTTCAGCTACTACATTAACATCGACGCTTACAAGTTTGTCCTTTAGAATATTCAGGTTTTCGGTATTTGTTCCCTGCCGGACCGAAGAATACCAGAACTGCGCGGAAAGTTTACCGATTATCGGCTCTATAGTCAGGTAAGGTATACAAAAGTTCATCATGCCTTCCACTTCACCGACTTTTGTTTCCAGTGTTACAAGAACAACCATTTCCGTAGGCGGCACAATCTGCGCAAACTGCGGATTTGTATCAATCTGCCCCAAACGAGGCCGCAGGTCGATAACCTGTGCCCATGCCTCGCGCATATTGCCCAAAATACGCACAATAATGCCTTCCATAACGGACTGCTCAATATCGGTTAGCTCGTGCTGTATTTTTGTTGCCTCGCCTGTGCCGCCGAAAAGACGGTCTATAATTGAAAATGTAATTGCCGGGTCTATTTCCAAAATGGCGTTGCCCTTTAGCGGATCCATGTTGATAATTGCCAGTGTTGTAGGCGTGGGAATTGAACGTATAAATTCCTCGTAAGTAAGCTGATCGACCGAAGCTACGTGAACGTGCACCATGGAGCGGAGGTTTGCCGAAAGCGCCGTTGTTGTAAGGCGCGCAAATGTTTCGTGCATGATTTGCACCGTGCGTATTTGCTCTTTTGAGAATTTATCCGGCCTTTTAAAATCGTAGATCTTGATCTTGCGGGTATCCGCCGCCGGTTTAAATTCCTCGGCATCGGTTGCGTCCCCAGCGTTAATAGCCGTTAAAAGCTGGTCAATCTCGTCTTGTGATAAAACCTCGGTCATCTTACTTTATTATCGGAAAAAAAATAACGCCCGTCAAGGTTAAAGAATTCAAAGAAACCTATGTTTTACCTCACCATGATGTACGTTTCCACATTGCTTGCGGCAGGTTTTGCAAGACTTATGGTTAGGTTGCCTGATACCCGCTGCCATTCCGGCATGGACTGCACAATTGCTGTCTGGGCAGCTATCGGATATTGGGTTCCGGCGTTTTTAATCCATGTACCGCGGTAGAAAGACGGCAAGCCGGTTTCTGAATCGCCTGCATAATAATTACGAATTTTTCGGATATCAAATGCCCTGTATGTATACGTTGTGCCGCTAATGGTGCTTAAAACGGATTTGTCAAAGCTGAACACACCGGATGGTATATTGCTGCCTGTATAGACAAAGGCCTCCGGGAATTTGCGTAAAGCACCGGTTAAGTTGGTCGATCCCGGAAGGGCCATGTTTATCGAACTTACATCAACATAAGAGTTTTTCGCCATTTTATTAACAAAACTTGGCCCGCCAAAGTTGCGTACAAGGTATGCGCCCCAAGCATAAACCGAGGAATATGTGTAGATTGCCGAAGTACCCGATCCCCAACCCATTACAGGAAGCTGGTCGTATAAAGCCAAAAACAGCGGGAAGCGATCCATAACAGGATGCCCGCTTTCTGTTATGGGTATACCTATCATAGGGCTGATCAAGTCTTCGGCAAGCTGCGCCATCATTTCGGCATACCATGTGGAAAACATAGCTGTATCACGTTGTATAAATTTCTCGTTAAACATAATACAGTGGTCAAATTCGTGTACCAGTGTTGAATAGGCGGACTGCGGAAAACGGTCTACAAAATGTGCGTCAATATAAAGTATCTCGGCAAGGTTTGTTTTAGCGTTTATACTTTCCGCATCAATAGCCGATTGTGAAAATTCATCAATAAAATTGACAAAGCCCATTACCCCGCCTGTTTGCGTAGGAGTATAATCGTAGTCTATATCATAAATTAGAATTTGCATTTTGGGGTCCCCGTCCACACCGCCGTAGATCGAGCTATAAGTAGAGACACCGCCGCCGTATTCATATCCAAAAACATTAGTTTCCAGGTTATATATAGTTTTAAATTTTTCGGCCATGGCCTGCGCCTGCGCTTTGGTGATTTTATTGTCGTTATTGGAAGAACTTGCATTGTCATAATTTGCGCTTGCAACCCAAACAGCGCATCTATCTTTGGATGCCTGCATAGTCGCGTTTCTTATTTGCCAAGTTTCGTCACTATTCTGCAGCCAAAATTGTTTTGTATCACCTATAGCTTGAGAACGCAGAATTCCGCTTGCGGACTTGTCTAACGTAAAACCGCCTGAAAACGCATCGCCTGTTGCAATGGCGGAAGCCGGTAACGGGTTATCAATGAACCGTTGTAAATGCCCGCTGTCGCGTCTTTCAGCTTGTACACCGGCGGATGCGGAATATCCGTCTTGTTCCCCGATTTCAGGCTCAATTATGTAATCTTCCGAATTGCCGGTGAAAGAGCCTGTCCAAAAACTGCCGTCCGGCTTTATATTGTTCATATATCCGGGAAATGCCGGGAATGGGGTGTAAGACGATCCGCCTGAATCTGTGGAACCCGTCACGCTTGAAGTTGACGGCACCGGTGTTGCGGCAAGATTCAACTGAACCATGTACACACTGTGCCCGTTTAAGCCGGAAAGGGTAACGGCTGCCGTAGAGCCTGCAAAATTGATTTTTTGAACCGGCGTGGGATACGGCGTTACCAAAGCGCCAAATTTCGCGTCTATCGCCGCCTTTAAAGCGATAAGTGTTCTGCTTTCGGTAAAAACCAAATACTTTTGCTCTTGCGTTAAAGCCTCGTAGGCGTTTAACGCCGCATTTACGGCGTCCTCATTAGTTTGTGTTACCGTGTCCACATTTAAGGCAAGCGCCGCAGCGTGCGTTGTTTTGAAAGAATCAGCCTCTGTCAAATCCGCTGCGTCTACAGATACGGCAATCGCATAACTTGTTTGCGTTTGTTGCGCGGCGGCGGCAATGGTTATACGTTGGCCGCCGACAACACTCCCTGAGACCATGGTACCGGAACCGCCAGCCGCCGTTATTCCGGTTATAGTAACCTGACGGGGCCCTTTATATGTAACGGCGCCTCCTCCAAGTGAAGCAAATCCGCCGGTTCCGTTTATGCTGAACATACTCAAAGTAGGGTTGGAAGAAAAAGTTCCTTCATCCAATAAAATGGTAACAGCCGTATCACCCGCCTTTACAATAAACGCTTCTGTATTTACAGCAAACATCGGTACAGTTTGCGTAACTTCCCTATAATCATCATCTCCCGGTGTTTTACCGGCAGGAATATCACAGGAAGAAAGCACGGTAAACGCAATGGAAAAAAACAGCACAAGGCAAATTGAGTTTGTTGTTTTCATAATTTAAAGTGTAATACATATTAAAAAAAACACAACCCTGCCGGACGAATGGAGTGTATCTATGGGTGGATTTATTTGTTATACATTTATTTATGGTTGGCAGGATTTATATGATTGGTAAAATGGAAATGCGCAAAACATTGCTGATTACGGCGCTTTTAGCGGCGCCGGTATGGGCCGAAGAGATGCCGGACTGGTTTATTCCATTGCGGGATGCGATTTATGATCAGGTGCTTAAAGCGGAGGAAGTAAATTCTATCGGGGAAACCGTTATCGCAACGGCAAAAGAAAAGTTAACAGGCGCCGATCTTGACGTTATGCTTGCGCGCTGCGAATTCTTAATCGGGCGTGCGTATCAATTTGATGAAATAAACGATATTGCGCTTTCCCATTTTGAAACCGGCCTGGCTCTGGCAAAAAAAGCCGCGAAAGAAAAGCCATCCAGCGGGGCTTATCAAATGATTTCCGCAAATACGGGTCAAGCTTGTACGCTAAAACCCGTTTCCTGGGTTATGGCAAACGGATTGGATGTTGAAAAATATGCAAAACTATCCCTTTCTGTCGATCCGAGAAATTCTGCCGCAAAGTATATTATAGCGTCGCGTTGGATATATGGGCCGGGAATTTTAGGCGATCCGCAGAGGGGGCTGCGCGATATGTTCGCAATTTTATACGGGGATGGGGATTTGCAAAAGGACGATATTTTTGATCTTTACTCATCGCTAGGGTATGGTTACACACGGTTGAAAAAAAAGGAAGACGCGCTTATATGGTTTGAAAAAGCGCTTGCCGAATACCCGACAAATAAATACATTCAAGGTGAAATAGAAAAATTGAA
>BOBI01000080.1 GCA_026002305.1 Spirochaetia bacterium | reverse complement strand
GTGTTTTTAGAAAGAGCCGGTTTGGCAACGCCCGTACATTTTTAAAAGTACGGACGTTGCCATTTCTTAGCTCTTAACTTTCCCCGTTACCGTATACAGAAAGCGGGAGCGATGCCGCCTTGATTGCCAACGCTTCCGGTGGAGGGGGTACCATCCGCAGAGACGGCAGTGAAGGCATCATTAACCGGTTGCAGGGTAGAAGCCGTCCAATAATTAATAAAACTAACGGTGCCATCTAACTTTTTCCGTGTATTGTTACCAAGGTAATATGCAAGCCGTGCCTGATTCCACTCCGTTTCTGAGCCTGGTGAATAAGTTCTATTGCCAAACATCTCCATTTCAGTGGGCAGCCAGACTAAATCTACCAATTCGTCAGCGCCGCCAGCTTTGTTTCCAACAATACGTCCGGGAGCCCACATGCGCGCCTGTGGCACACCTGCGTTTATAAGAGCAACGCGGAATTTATTGCTATTCCCGGTAAGATACTCCCGCATCCCGCTTTCCTTATAGTCTGGTTGGTTAGCAGCACCCGCAGTCATACTGCCCCTTACAGGACTATTCTGAAACTGGAATACAATGTGGGGATCGTATCCGTTGCCGTTACCGTCATAATAGGTACCTAGACCTTGATTAAACGAATTGATACCCACCACGATAAGGCGAAGCAGTCTACCATCGCCCGCTGGAGGATTTGATCCAAAATTTACCGGCTCTATTGCTACAAATGTATCAACATAAAGGCTAACCAGGTCGATGTAGTCGCCTAGCGCGATACCGCCGATTTTCGTGGGTAAACCTTCGGGCATACCTGGGCTACCGTTCGTACGTTCTTTTACTTCCGGGCCCAGGGCAAGGTAGTTGTGAATAGCGTTAAATGTGTCGGTAACATGCTGGACTGTGCTTGTTCCACCGGTTGTTATGCCTAATTTTATCGAAAGGTCAGGACTGTTGGATTTTATAGCCGCAATAAGAGGATCATACAGGGTTATAGCCTTGGTCCCGCTGAGGATTCCGCTTTTGTTAATGGATACCGTCGCCTCCCCTACAGCAGTCGGGGTAACGGCAAGGCTGTAGCTTGTTCCGCTTCCGGTTAGGGCGCCCTTGGTTGCCGCGCCTGTACCGCTGATTGTTATGTGCTCAGCCTGAAGTCCGCTAACAGATTCATTAAAGGTAAAGTCAATCTTTGTCGTCCTGGCAGTCGGGCTGCCGTTTGCCGTAGCGTTGTAGGTTGCCGGTTTATACAGGGTTATGCTCTTTGCAGTGTTTTCTATGCCGCTCCTGTTGACAGACACCGTGGCTGTTCCAGCCGCATTTGTTGTAATGGCCAGGCTGTAGTGCGTGCTGTCGGTATTGGTGAGATTCCCCTTGGTTGCCGCGCCCGTGCCGCTGATTGTTATATCGTTTCCCGAAAATCCGCCGGGGGCGGAGCTAAAGGTAAAGTCGATTTTGGTGGAAGTGGCTGTCGCGCTGCCGTCCGGTGTGGCGTTGTAGGTTACCGGTTTATACAGAGTTATGCTCTTCGTAGTACTTTCTATGCCGCTTTTGTTGATAGACACTGTGGCTGCTCCCGCCGCAGATGTTGTAATGGCCAGGCTGTAGCTTGTTCCGCTTCCGGTTAGGGCGCCCTTGGTTGCCGCACCGGTTGATCCGCCGATTGTGATGTCGGCCGCCGTAAGCCCGCTAACAGATTCGCTAAAGTTAAAGTCAATTCTGGTTGAAGTGGAAGTCGGATATCCATTTGCCGTGGCGGTGTAGGTTATCGGGGTATACTTATGCAGGATTATACTTTTTGTCCCACTTTCTATGCCGCTCTTGTTGATTGATACTACGCCCGATCCCTCCACTGTTGTCGTAATGGCAAGGCTCCATGCCGTGCCGCCTCCGGTTAAAGCGCCTTTGGTTGCCGCACCGGGCGATCCGCCGATTGTTATGTGGTCAGCTGTAAGTCCGCTAACGGCGGCGCTAAAGGTAAAGTCGATTTTGGTCGTGGCGGTTGACGCGTTGCCGTCCGCCGTGGCGGTGTAGGTTATCGGTTTATACAGAGTTATGCTCTTTGCAGTGTTTTCTATGCCGGTTTTGTTGATTGCTACGGTTGCCGCCCCGGCCGTACCTACTGTTATGTCGAGTATCCAGTAAATGCCGCTTCCGCTTAGGGCGCCCTTGGTTGCCGCGCCGGGTGATCCGCCGATTGTGATGTCGGCCGCCGTAAGCCCGCTAACAGATTCGCTAAAGTTAAAGTCAATTCTGGTTGAATTGGAAGTCGGATATCCATTTGCCGCGGTTGTGTATGTAACATACCTATACAGGTTTATGTTTTTTGTTCCGCTTTCTATGCCGGGTTGGTTGATTGCTACTGTTGCCGCACCGGCCGTACCTACTGTAACAGCCAGATTCCATGTCGTGCCGCTTCCGCTTACAACGCCTTTGGCTGCAACGCCGGGCGAGCCGCCGATTGTGATTTCAGCATTCGAAAGGCTGCTAATAGCGTAGTTAAAGGTAAAAGTGATTCTGGTAGACGAGGCGGTTGGACTGCCGTCCGTAGTGGCTGTATAGGTGATGTACCTATACAGGTTTATGTTTTTTGTCCCGCCTTCTATGCCGCTTTTGTTGATAGACACTGTGGCTGCTCCCGTCGCGGTTGTTGTAATGGCCAGGCTGTAGCTTGTGCCGCTTCCGGTTAGGGTGCCTTTGGTTGCCGCGCCCGTGCCGCTGATTGTTATATTGTCTGCCGTAAATCCGCTGGGGGCGGAGCTAAAGTTGAATGTTATTGCAGTTGACATAGCGGTAGTGCCGCCGTTTGCTGCGGCGAAGTAGGTGATTAGATCAATATAAAACAGGGTTACCGTTTTCGCCCCGCTTTCTATGCCGCTTTTGCTAATAGATACCGTTGCTGTTCCCGCCGCGGTTGTTGTAATGGCCAAGCTGTAGCTTGTTCCGCTTCCGGTTAAGGCGCCCTTGGTTGCCGCACCGGTTGATCCGCCAACTGTTATGTGCCCAGCCGTAAGATCTGTAACGGCGGCGCTAAAGGTAAAGTCGATTTTGGTCGAGGCGGTTGACGCGTCGCCGTTTACTACTGCGGTATATGTGATTTGCTTATACAGGGTTACCGTTTTCGCCCCGCTATCTATGCCGCTTGAGTTGACGGTTGCCGTAACCGTTCCCGCGGTTGCTACCGTAACGGCAAGGCTCCATGATGTGCCGCCTCCGGTTAAAGCGCCTTTGGTTGCCGCGCCGGTCAATCCGCCAACTGTTATGTGCTCAGCCAGAAGTCCGGTAACGGAGGCGCTAAAGGTAAAGTCGATTTTGGTGGAAGTGGCTGTCGGGCTGCCGTTCGCCGCCGCGGTGTAGGTGATAACGTCGGGCTTATACAGAGTTATAGTTTTTGCCGTGTTTTCTATGCCGGTTTTGTTGATTGTTACGGTTGCCGCCCCGGCCGTACCTACCGTTATGTCGAGTATCCAGTAATTGCCGCTTCCGCTTAGGGCGCCCTTGGTTGCCGCGCCGGGTGATCCGCCGATTGTGATGTCGTTAGCTGTAAGACCGGTAACGACGGCGCTAAAGGTAAAGTCAATTCTGGTTGAAGTGGAAGTCGCACCTCCATTTGCCGCAGTTGTGTATGTAACATACCTATACAGGTTTATGTTTTTTGTTCCGCCTTCTATGCCACTGAAGTTGATAGACATTGTGGCCGCTCCCGCCTCGGTTGTTGTAATGGCCAGGCTGTAGCTTGTGCCGCTTCCGGTTAGGGCGCCTTTGGTTGCCGCACCGGTCGATCCGCCGATTGTTATGTCGTTAGCTGTAAGACCGGTAACGACGGCGCTAAAGGTAAAGTCGATTTTGGTGGAAGTGGCTGTCGCGCTGCCGTCCACCGCCGCGGTGTAGGTGATGGGCGCCGGAGGGGGCGCGGGTGTTGACGTAGATGTAGGCGAAGGCGTCGGCTCCGGTGTAGGTGAGTCCGTTGTTGTCGGCGAAGGTGTTGGCTCAGGTGTAGGTGAGTCCGTTGGTGTTGGTGTTGGTGTATTTAAAAAAGCCCGCACAGGCCGGACATGATATGCATCGTCCTTGCTGCCATCATAATGTGGTGTGCCTTCAGCAAAATCTTGATAACAAGCGGTATAACGGTCAGTCTGGTTAGAAGACCAGTAGAAGTTGCCGTCAAAACCGCCTTTTATAACTTCCGTATTTGCATAAATCAAATCAAGCTCGTCAATGCTAGGCAGGAACCAGTCACTGAAACCGTTATGCTCATATTCGGAAGCGGCCTTTGCAGCCGGTGCATTTGAGTCTTCGGCCAGTATCAACCTTGTGTTTTCCTTGCCGCTGCCAATACCTTTTGAAAAAGGTCCCGTTAGTGGGGTAGTTGTTTTTCCTTCCGATGCCCATGCAAAGGCCTCTAAATCTTCAGGCGCCGCTTCAAGATAGTCCCAATCATTCCCTTCGGAATGGTCGGTATTATCATAAATTATTGTTCCGCCCGCGGGGCCCTCGTCGCCCATCTCGAAAGGTGGATTGCCGATGGTTTTAGTCGCAAATTTTGTGCCCGTATAGCCTTCGCGGGTTACCGTTACTTTTATTTGTGAATTGTTGTCGGCCTGTTTAATGATATAAGTCGCGGTTTTACTAATAGTTGTGGAAGAACCGCTTTTTGTCCATTTGTATGTAATTTTACCTGTACCGTCCAGCTTTTTTGTATCTGCCGTTAATCTTTCGCCTATTGCCGCATTACCTTCAATATCAACGCTTCCGGTTAAAGGGGGCGTTACCACTTCAGAAGTATCAGCGCCAAAATCAATACCGACCCCGGCGGCGAACTGCTCGCAGCCTGTAACCGGTAAAAAGCTAATCAGAATAACGCTGCATACGAATAAAAATACCCGCCGCATAGAAGCGGGCCATTTTTTTTCCGAATAATTGCATTCAGGGTTTAATACCCTCTGTTTCGCCGCAGGGCAGCGTGGTGTTAAACACCTAGGCACTATATGTAAATTCTTCATAAAACCTCCAACAAAAACAAAAACAAATATCAAGTATAGTCATAAACCTGAAAAAAAACAAGGCAAAACTCCCGGCGTACAGTAATTCTCATTTTGAACAAAACCTGCAAAAAATACGAAACACACGAAAAAGAATGATAAAAAATTACAGTATTGAAGATTTAACTGCGAAGAAACTAGAAACCAGATACTAGTTTTCAGAAAGGGCCAATTTGGCAACGTCCGTACATTTTTAAAAGTACGGACGCTGCCATTTCTTAGCTCTTAACTTTCCCCGCTACCGTATACAGAAAGCGGGAGCGATGCCGAGTCTTATGTCGTCAGCGTTGCCGGAGGAGGAAGTACCATCCCCAGCGACGGCAATGAAGCCATCCTTACCCTGCGGTATAAGGGTAGAAGCCGCCCAATAATTAATAGCTGCACCATTACTGGCCAACTTTATCCTTGTATTGTTACCAAGGTAATATGCAAGCCGTGCCTGATTCGCCGACGTTTCTGAGATTGGTGAATAAGTTTTAATGCCAAACATTTCCAATTCAGTGGGCAGCCAGACTAAATCTATCAATTCGTCAACGCTGCCAGTTTTGTTTCCAATAAGACGTCTGGGCGCCCACATGCGCGCCTGAGGCACACCTGCGTTTACAAGGGCATTAAGGAATTGTTGATTGCCATTCACGGTAAGATACTCCCGCATCCCGCTTTCCGTATAGTCTGGTTGGCTAGCAGTACCCGCAGTCATACTGCCTTTTGCAGGACTATTCTGAAACTGGAATACCAGGTGTGCGGTAGTTCCGTTGCCGTTACCGTTATAACCGGTACCTAGATCTTGATTAAACGAATTGATACCCACCACGATAAGGCGAAGCAGTTTACTATCGCTAGACACTTGAGGATTTGATCCAAAATTTACCAGATCTATTGTGTAATGAGAATTAACTGCAAGGCTAACAAGGTCGATGTAGTCGCCTAGCTCGATACCGCCGATTTTCGTGGGTAAACCTGGAGGCATACCTGAGCTACCGCTCGTACGTCCTTCTACTTCCGGGCCCATGGCAAGGTAGTCGTGAATAGCGTTAAATGTGGCGGTAACATGCTGGATTGAGGTTGTTCCACTGGTTGTTATGCCTAATTTTACCGAAAGGTCAGGACTCTTGAATTTTATAGCCGCAATAAGAGGATCATACAGGGTTATAGACTTGGTCCCGCTGAGGATTCCGCTCTGGTCAATGGATACCGTTGCCGCCCCTACAGCAGTCGGGGTAACGGCAAGGCTCCAGTGCGTGCTGTCGGTATTGGTGAGATTCCCCCTGGTTGCCGCACCCGTACCGTCGATTGTGATCATTTTGGGCTCAAGCCCGCTAACGGCGGCGCTAAAGGTAAAGTCAATCTTTGTCGTCCTGGCAGTCGCGCTGCCGTTTGCCGTGGCGGTGTAGGTTACCGGTTTATACAGAGTTATGCTCTTCGCGGTGTTTTCTATGCCGCTCCTGTTGATAGACACCGTGGCTGATCCCGCCGCGGTTGTTGTAATGGCCAGGCTGTAGCTTGTGCCGCTTCCGGTTAGGGCGCCTTTGGTTGCCGCGCCTGTGCCGTTGATTGTTATGTCGTTAGCCGTAAGACCGGTACCGGTAACGGCGGAGCTAAAGGTAAAGTCGATTTTGGTGGAAGTGGCTGTCTCGCTGCCGTCCGGTGTGGCGTTGTAGGTTACCGGTTTATAGAGGGTAATGCTCTTCGCGGTGTTTTCTATGCCGCTTTTGTTGATAGACACCGTGACTTCTCCCGCCGCGGTTGTTGTAATGGCCAGGCTGTAGCTTGTTCCGCTTCCGGTTAGACTGCCCCTGGTTGCCGCACCAATCGATCCGCCGATTGTTATGTCGTTAGCCGTAAGACCGGTAACGACGGCGCTAAAGGTAAAGTCGATTTTGGTCGTGGCGGCGGTCGCGCTGCCGTTTGCCGTGGCGTTGTAGGTTACCGGTTTATACAGGTTTATGCTCTTCGCGGTGTTTTCTATGCCGCTTTTGTTGATAGACACCGTGGCTGCTCCAGCCGCAGTTGTTGTAATGGCCATGCTGTAGCTTGTGCCGCTTCCGGTTAGACTGCCCCTGGTTGCCGCGCCGGGTGATCCGCCGATTGTTATGTCGTTAGCTGTAAGACCGGTAACCGATTCACTAAAGGTAAAGTTGATTTTGGTAGACGAGGCGGTCGCGCTGCCGTCTGCTACTGCGTTATATGTGATTTGCTTATACAGGGTTATAGGTTTTGCCGTGTTTTGTATGCCGGTTTTGTTGATTGATACAGTGGCATCCCCCCTAGTACCTACTGTTATATCGAGTCTCCAGTATATGCCGCTTCCGCTTAGGTCGCCTTTGGTTGCCGCGCCGGGTGATCCGCCGATTGTGATGTCGGCCGCCGTAAGCCCGCTAACAGGTTCGTTAAAGTTAAAGTCAATTCTGGTTGAAGTGGAAGTCGTACCTCCATCTGCCGCGGTTGTGTATGTAACGTACTTATACAGGTTTATGTTTTTTGTTCCGCTTTCTATGCCGCTTGAGTTGATAGACACTGTGGCTGCTCCCGCCGCGGTTGTTGTAATGGCCAGGCTGTAGCTTGTGCCGTTTCCGGTTAAGGCGCCCTTGGTTGCCGCACCGGCTGATCCGCCGATTGTTATGTGGTCAGCCATAAGACCGCTAACGGCGGCGCTAAAGGTAAAGTCGATTTTGGTCGTAGTGGCGGTCGCGCTGCCGTCCACCGCCACGGTGTAGGTTATCGGGGTATACTTATACAGGCTTACCGTTTTCGTCCCGTTTTCTATGCCGCTCTTGTTGATAGATACTGTGACTGCCCCCGCCGCAGTTGTTGTAATGGCCAGGCTGTAGCTTGTGCCGCCGCCGGTTAGACTGCCCCTGGTTGCCGCACCGGGCGATCCGCCGATTGTTATGTCGTTAGCCGTAAGACCGCTAACGACGGCGCTAAAGGTAAAGTCGATTTTAGTTGTCGAGGTTGTCGTGTTTCCGTCCGCTGTGGCGTTGTAGGTTACCGGGGTATACTTATACAGGGTTACCGTTTTCGCCCCGCTATCTATGCCGCTGGAGTTGACGGTTGCCGTAACCACTCCCGCGGTTGCTACCGTAACGGCAAGGCTCCATGATGTGCCGCTTCCGGTTAAGGCGCCCTTGGTTGCCGCGCCGGTCGATCCGCCGATTGTTATGTCGTTAGCTGTAAGACCTGTAACGACGGCGCTAAAGGCAAAGTCGATTTTGGTCGTGGTAGTGGCCGCGCTGCCGTCCGCTGTGGCGGTGTAGGTGATAACGTCGGGCTTATACAGGGTTATATTTTTTACCGTGCTTTCTATGCCGGTTTTGTTGATTGATACAGTTGCCGCCCCTGCCGTGCCTACTGTTATGTCGAGTATCCAGTATATGCCGCTTCCGCTTATGGCGCCCTTGGTTACCGCGCCGGGCGATCCGCCGATTGTGATGTCGGCCGCCGTAAGCCCGCTAACAGATTCGCTAAAGTTAAAGTCAATTCTGGTTGAAGTGGAAGTCGCACTTCCATTTGCCGCGGTTGCGTATGTAACATACCTATACAGGTTTATGTTTTTTGTTCCGCTTTCTATGCCACTGAAGTTGATAGACACTGTGGCCGCTCCCGCCGCAGTTGTTGTAATGGCCAGGCTGTAGCTTGTGCCGCTTCCGGTTAGAGCGCCCTTAGTTGCCGCACCGGTCGATCCGCCGATTGTTATGTCGTTAGCTGTAAGACCGCTAACGGCGGCGCTAAAGGTAAAGTCGATTTTGGTGGAAGTGGCTGTCGCGTTGCCGTCCGCCGCTACGGTGTAGGTGATGGGCGCCGGAGTAGGCGAAGGCGTTGACGTAGATGTCGGTGAAGGTGAAGGCTCCGGTGTAGGTGAATCCGTTGTTGTCGGCGAAGGCGTTGGCTCCGGTGTAGGTGTCGGCGCCGGTGTATTTAAAAAAGCCCGCACAGGCCGGACATGATATGCATCGTCCTTGCTGCCACCATAATTTGGTGTGCCATCGGTAAAATCTTGATAATAAGCGAATGCACCGCCATTCTGGTTAGAAGACCAGTAGAAGTTGCCGTCAAAACCGCCGTTTATAATTTCCGTATTTGCATAAATCAAATCAAGCTCTCCAATGCTCGGCAGGAACCAGTCACTGAAACCGTTATGCTCATATTCGGAAGCAGCCAGCGCAGCCGGTGCGTCCGGGTCCCCACTCAATATCAACCTTGTGTTTTCCTTGCCGCTGCCAATACCTTCTGAAAAGGTTCCCAATATTAGGGTAGTTGTTTCTCCTTCCGATGCCCATTCAAAGGCCTCTAAATCTTCAGGCGCTACTTCCATGTAGTCCCAATCAATCCCTTCGGAATGGTCGGTATTATCATAAATTATTGTTCCGCCCGCGGGGCCCTCGTCGCCCACCTCGAAAGGTGGATTGCCGATGGTTTTAGTCGCAAATTTTGTGCCCGTATAGCCTTCGCGGGTTACCGTTACTTTTATTTGTGAATTGTTGTCGGCCTGTTTAATGGCATAAGTCGCGGTTTTACTAATAGTTGTGGAAGAATCGCTTTTTGTCCATCTGTATGTAATTTTACCTGTACCGTCCAGCTTTTTTGTATTTGCCGTTAATTTTTCGCCTATTTCCGCATTACCGTCAATGGTAACGCTTCCGGTTAAAGGAGGTGTTCCCACTTCAGAAGTATCAGCGCCATCATTATTATCGACCCCGCCGGCGGTGAACTGCTCGCAGCCTGTAACCGGTAAAAAGCTAATCAGAATAACGCTGCATACGAATAAAAATACCCGCCGCATAGAAGCGGGCCATTTTTTTTCCGAATAATTGCACTCAGGGTTTAATACCCTCTGTTTCGCCGCAGGGTAGCGGGGTGCTAAACACCTAGGCACGAATAGTAAATCCTTCATAAAACCTCCAACAAAAACAAACATAAAGTATACGACGTAAAATAAAATATAGTCATAAACCTGAAAAAAAACAAGCAAAATTCCCGGCGTACAGCAATTCTGATATGAAGAGCCTCCGTGTCAAGCACTCAAAGCAAATTTTTTGAAAATGAAGTTATTCTTCCTGTTTTACCACCTTTTTCCAAATCAAAATATAAGATAAGCTCGTAGAATAAGAC
>BOBI01000079.1 GCA_026002305.1 Spirochaetia bacterium | reverse complement strand
TCCTGCGGCAAGTATATTCTCCATTATTTTTTTGTCCCGGTCCTTTAGCTGGGGTAATACTTCTTTCTTCATATCTTTTATTATATCAAATCTGTTTTACTGTGTCTGTATTGGACAGAACACTAGTGGACGATGGTAGAGCTGATTTTACTCTGGATCTTTATGTTAAAGAAAGATCCCCTCCAACAATCCATATTAGTGCTTATAGTAGTCCCTCCTCCTCCTCCTCTTGTACTAAAAATGTTGGTTTTAATGTTTCGGCAAATGATATTACGGATAATTTAACAATAAAAGTACTAGGTGTAAAAAGATTGCGCGGTAGAGGTAATTATGACATTAGCATGAGTGTTACACCAACCGATCAGCCAATTGATACTGGTAAATGGAAAAAAAGTTATGAATTTAAATAAATGTTTAAGCATATTAAGGAGGATGGAATGACGTAAAAAAATAATGTAATGGGTTATTGTATCGTAAAAAAAATTTTTATGTAAGGAAAAACTACGGATTAGTTTAGAAAATTAAAATCGCTATTTGCGAAAAGAAGGAAAAAATGTGTTTTGAAATAATTGTTATTATTACAAAAATTATTACGGCTATAGGAGCATTATTAACGGGCATCGGAGCGGTGGCAAATTTACCTAAATTGCTAACTAATGCTTTTATGAAAGATGAATGTCTTTGGGGTGATGAAGCAAAAAATCGATATGAAAGGATTAAAGATACGCTTCCAACAAAGCAACCTTTTGCATGGGGGCCTGTAGAATGGCAGGGAGGAAAAGATTTCAAATTTATGCTCGAAATTAAAAAAATTTCATACAACTCAGAAACGATGGGCGCCGAGTGGAAAGGTTGCAAAAAGTCTGTACTTTATGTATATCCGGAAGGAGAAAAATTAATGGCGAAAGGTTGGAGATTCAAATAAGGTTGCGCCTAACACTATTGACGGCAAATTACAGCCCAAGGAATTCTTTTATGCCAAATTCTACGGAGGTAAGATCGGTGAGTGACTATGGTCGATTCGCATTATTTTTTCGGAAGCCGGAACCAGAAAACAGGAGCGTGTTCCAGTTTTTCAAGTTCGGCAAGTTCCCCATCGGCGGTAACAAAAACACCGTTCAAGGTAATCGCGGTGGCAAGGCCGATGGCGTCGGCAAGAGAAATTTTGTAAGTGCTTTTAAGACGGGAAGTTTCGTCAAACACTTGTTTGTTTATGGTGTCAATAATTGTAATGGGAAGGTCATATATTTGGTTAAGAATTTTAAGCGCAGTTTCTTTGCCAAAATCACGGTAAAAACCATAGTGAACTTCCATAAGATTAACAATATTTATATAAACCGTAGACCTTTTATTTTCAGCTTCCTGAAGTATATCCCAAATTTTTTCCTGTCCTTCTTCCCTATTAAAGAAAGCAATCACAGAACAGGCATCAAGGATATAGATCATTATTCGCACTCATGGTGGAACATACGGCGGAATTTTTCTTCCTCGCGTTCATTTTCTGCGTGGCGTTCTTCAAGAAAACTATCAACGGTGATTTTGGAATCTTTGCAAAGTTCCCAAATTTTCTCCATTGTTTTGGACAGAGGGGGTTTCTTACAGATCTCCGGGTGTGCTTTGTGCTTAAGATAACCTACAAAATCAAGAATTTCGCCTTTGTACTGATCGGGGACGCCCTCAATTTCTTTCAAGAGCAATGCGGTATCAAACATATTTGCCTCACTCTTCTTACTATATGAATAAAAATATTTAATTACAAGGAATCAATGAACTACCGCGCCGCTCTGCGGCGCGGTATTAAACCGCACGGAGAATAATATGAAAAATATCTTTGTAAAGCCTGCACTTCTTACACTTGTAAGTTTTGCTGTATTTGTATCATGTGTAACTGCAAGTGCGCCGCCGCAATGGGCTGCGACAGGGAATGGGGTGCAGTTGGCTTATCCGCGAAGTGTTTATATTGCGCAGAAAGGTGAAGGCGGGACGCGCAAGGATGCAGAAATGGCGGCGACTGTGGAACTGTCGCGTTATTTTACACGGGAAGTAACGGATAAGGTGTCGCGTAAAAGATTGAGCGGCACACAAAACGGAGTTGATTACGAATCAACAACACGCGATACCGATACCTTGATAAAGTCTGAAACAAACTTAATCGCCGTACGTTTGTCGCAGCCTTACAACGCCAACAAAAACGAATGGGCGGTAGTTGCGTATATCGACCGCGAAGAAGCGTGGGAAATCTATCTTCCGCGTGTGGAAAAAGCGGCGGGTGTGTTTAGTGCGCTGCACGAAGCTGCGGAAAAAGAAAGCGATGATCTTAAAAAATATTTTGCATACATGGCCTGCGCCGCATATTCCGACAGTGTTGAATTTCTTACAATAACACTTTTTGCACAAACTCTGTATCCGGCTAAAGCGGAAGCAACATACAGAGTTGTTAATGCGCAGATAGAAGAATTGCCACAAAAAATAATTGCCGCGCGCCAGAAGAATCAAATATTTATTAATTGCCCTGCAGACTCAGACGGCATTATCACTACCGCTTTTTCCAAAAGTTTTAACGCCGAAGGTTTTACTGTAATAACAAACCGTGCCGCAACTTCCGCGTTATGCGAAGTTTTAGTTGACGAGGGTGTCCGGCAGACTGATACAGGAACATTTTATTATCCTACGGTAACCGCCGTGTTATCCGGTAAAACAGGGGCGCTGTGGACGTATAATGCAAATGCAACACGTCAGGGCGCCGTAACACCCGATGTAGCTAAACGTCGTGCTTATACGGCGCTTGCACAAGAGATAGAAAAATCGTTTTCAAGCGCGTTTAATAACGTGTTTAAAAATAAAGACAAGTAAAAAATTCTAAAGACAAGTAAAAAATTCTATGGAGGAATTAAAATGAAAAAGAATCAGATTTTAGTATTTGCAATCGCGGTATTTATTCTCCGTGCGGTTTAATACCGCGCCGCTCTGCGGCGGTTCTTCTAAAGCGGTAGTAAACCGCACACGTACAATCACTTCCTATAGAACGACAGCTTTGGTTTTGTATCCATTCATAAGATTGGAACAAAAACAAAGCTGATACCGCGCTGCTCTGCGGCGCGGTAGTTCATTGTATCTGCGTGTGCGACATCATCGAAAAACGGAACGGCGGAAAAAGCTGGCGACTATGCCCTAAACAAAACCGAAAACAACATTATCGACAAAGGCAATAATGTTTCATCGGCTCCATTACATTCGGTAATAATTGATTGGAGCGGTAGAACAATGGGACAGTCTCAACAACCATCATGGCTAAAACCTTTGATAATGAATAAAGATACATCTGCTGTACAATCAACATTTGGGATCGATTCATCAAACAGAATTAAGTACAGTGTCGCCAATGATAGAAATGTAGAAAATGCCAGAATAGATGCAGGGCTTTTCTATGCGCAGCAGCTTGCACAGGAATTAAAACAATATGTTATGACAGCCGCGTCAAGGCGTGTAGATCAGGGTCAGGTTGAGCGGCTTGAGGAAATTACTTCGGCAACAAAAGTAACGATAACAGGAAACGAGCGCGTAACGGATTTTTGGCAGCTTATAGAAACAACTGTTGATGGTAAGAAAACACGCACGTATGAATACTACATTGTGTGGACCATGCCGCAGTCGATATGGACACAAATTACACGCAAATATGTTAACGACGTAATAGGGCAGCTGCCTGATACCGCGACACAAAAACAAATAGCCGTAGCTTATGCAGATATACAAAGCGAAGCGGACTCAAAAACAAAACGCAGTGATGCGGAATTTTATCAACAGCTTAAATTACAGGAACAGGCGGCAAAAGACGCGCAAAAACGTGCGATGGCAACAATCAACCAGAAAACGGCCTCAAATCAATCTTTATCAAATGTTGCACAGGCGCAGGTTCAGGCGGAAGCCGCCGCCCGTTACGCCGCCTATCAATCCGGCGATGCCGCAACAGCCGCCGCCGCAAGCACCACCGCCGCCGACTTTGACTGGATCAGCGCCCTTGCAACCGGTGCAAGTGTTTTGCAGTAACTTTAGAGGCGCCTTTTTCTCACAATGCGCAGAATTCTTTTGTGAGTGCTTTCTACTTCAATACGAGGTATCCTAAATATAAAACGATGTTAAGTTCTGTTGCTAGTAAGGATGACGCTAAAGCGTGCCTTAAAAAGACAAAGGAGGTGTTCGCGTGGTTACTGACATTAAAACCGTCTACAGTATCGTCCAAAGATACATCAAAGATGTAAAAGAGAAAATGCCCATAGACAAGGTGTATCTTTACGGTTCGTATGCTAAGGGAAATCCTAGAGATGACAGCGATGTTGACCTCTGTTTTTTCTCAAATGATTTTGAAACAAGACGCGATTGGGATGTGCTGACGGAACTGTTTTACATTAAGACAAAGTATGACCATGAGTTACTTATTGAGCCTAATGCCTTCCCTACATCTGAAATCGAAAACGGCAATCCTTTTGTTGAAGAAGTCTTGCGAACAGGACGAGAAATTATAACTCTATAACCTTTTCACTTTAAAAAAGACCACTTTTAAAAAAAACAATGCCATCACTACGCAAAGTTACAAACTACAAAACAATAGATGTCCCGAATCCGTTTCGACAAGGACAGGACAAGGCCTACGCCGATATTCTTCTGGACAAGATGAACGAGATGAGATGGTGGAGAACCATTATCGGAGGCGGCGTGTTAATACTATTTTTTACCAGTTTTTGTTTTTTTGTTTACGCGGTGGGTTTACAAAAAACAGTACCTGTTTTGATAAACGTAATGCCTAGCGGCGAAGCGCAATATTTAAGGCGAAGTGGTTTACCAAATTTGCCCAAAAAGCAAATATTAATGACACGGACTTAAAAGCCGCTGCCGATCTGATAGATCGGGGTGAAAGCAGCGCCGATGACTTGGGCGGGCATGTTTTTAAACTTCGGTTTGCCAGACCGGGGGAAGGTAAACGTGGCGGGTATCGGTTTATCCTGTTTTTCAGGAAAGGGGAGAAGCTATACTTTTACTTTGCCTATCCCAAGGCAAAGCTGGATAACATAGAGGATGATGAATTAAGGGATTACAAGGATCTTGCCAAGGCATACCTTGATTTTACCGATGAACAGATAACGGCCCGCTTAAAAGACGGGCGTTTGAAGGAGATAAAATGAAAAAGTACAAAAGTACGGTTGCCAGGGTTATCCACGAATCGGCCATTGACCTTTATAAAGACGGTATAATCACCGAGGCGCGCATGAAAGAGTTTGACCAATCCTGTCTTGTATCAACAGCCGACACTGCCGGAGTCTCTACCGCGAAGCGCTCCCCTGCGGTTGCCGCCGCATCCGCACCCCACGGCCACAGCGCCAAATGAACTACCGCGCCGCAGAGCAGCGCGGTATCAGCTTTGTTTTTGTTCCAATCTTATGAATGGATACAAAACCAAAGCTGTCGTTCTATAGGAAGTGATTGTACGTGTGCGGTTTACTACCGCTTTAGAAGAACCGCCGCAGAGCCCTCGCACGCAAGCAGGTGCGTAGCGTGCAGACGGTATTAAACCGCACGGAGAATAAAGAAGCCATCGTTTAACGGAAAGCGAAGAACGGAGCTTATATCTGGTATGGAGAGATATTCCCGGAAGGCTGGTACAGGGTTACCACCCAGGAACTGGCAATGCTTGAGGAAGCGGAGAAACCTCCCCAAGTGTATGACCATCAGGCGCGCTTACCCATTTGGGGGCACGCCTGCGTTAAGGTTATGGCTGTTTTACAAGGATAATTTCCGGAGAACCACTCCCTATGGTACCGGCAGCGAGCTTTAATTTCGTCCCATTCTGATTTATTTTTGAACCGACAAAAGTGGCCTCGCTTATAGGTTCAGAAATTGGGCCATACGTTTGCGACATGGAATGGGTGCTGTCATTGAAGTCTCCCCAGCCCAGCTCTGGCTTCCCAAATTCGGTCTTGATCGCAGACCATTCGCGGTTTATATCTCCACCGAAAAAAGTCCTCGTTCGTTTCAATGAGTACTCCCAGGTAGATGTGCCTGCATTAACCGTGGCGGTTATTACATCATTTGTGGTTAAGTTTATGGTACTGTGTGACGCCGCATTATAGTATTCTCCGAAAAACTGTTGTAAGGTTTCTGATTCATTACTTGTACCTTTCCATGTTCCGTTTATCTGGGCCAAATTGGTAATATCAGCCCACGTGTCTCCGCCGCCGCCTTCAATTACCGCTTTTATCGAAAACGCATCCCACCAGCCGTTCTTTAGCACGAAAATGTCGTCGGTGGTGTGGGAGGTTCCCTTATTGTACAGCTCGATCAGGCCTTCCAAGTCCCAGCTGATTTCAAAGCGCACCGCGCTTGCGTCTTCAGGAATATCTATACCCTCAAAAGGGACGACCAGAGCGCTCTGGCGGGGGGCTATACCTTCAAGGGCGGGCTCATCCCATTTGGAGTGAATAAGTGTATGCGGATAACCAGGTAAAAGATTATCGGCGTAAATATCATCATAGACTACCATTTTACGGGTGTTCCCCGCGAATATGATGTGATTCAAAGTACCGGTATTAGCAGCCTGATTACCCTCAGGAGTTTTAACAGGGTCATTATTGCAGACCTCAAGCCAGCGGATAACTACACTGCCGTCCGGGGGCGTTTCATTTCCATAACTTCTGTCAAGCCTGTCATGGTCGACAGGCCAGGGAAACCTTATTTCTGAACAGTAGTATGTTCCATTCCTTGTCATTTCTCCGGGCTGAATCTGGAATAGTAACATATCATAATGACCGCTTGGAATCTCCCCCAGGGTAAGCGTTACGGGATTGGCAAAGTCAAAATCCGGTACCGGGCTTTCCGCAGAAACGAGGGGCACGATTAAGCTGCCATTTTCGCCGACCAATGTAAGAGACCCAATGAGCATTTTAGCCTTTGTAGGGGTAATGCTTTGCAATTTATTCCCAAGAGTACCATAGGCTGTGGCGTAATGTGTAAACGAATCCGAGTCGGTTACGGGGGTGAACGACCTGAGGATGCCGCCGTCTACCACATACCGGGACGCTACGATATTTAGGCTGGGGCTTAGTGTGGCGCCGGAAAAATTAAACTTGGCGGGTATCGTACCGCCGCCACCAGTTTTAAGTATCGTATTTGATGAATTTTGCTAATTTTATACCAGACAATGAATTAGAGGAGATATGAGGCCCCCGGTTCACAAATAGTTCACAAAAAAGGGTGAGGAAATAGCTGGAAAAAAGCCTCTTTTATGGTATACTGCCCTTATGAACCAGTTCGGAAGGACTATGCCATCACGCCCTATTTGCAAAAAAGGGAAATATGCGTATATTTAAGACAAAGAGCTTTTCCCGGCTGGCTGGTAAAGCGCGGATCACCGATACGGATTTACTGGTTGCAGCGGATGAAGTGAACAGGGGAGAGTATGAGGCCGATTTAGGCGGGGAAGTATTCAAAAAGCGGATCGCCCGGTCCGGGGCTGGAAAAGCCGGGGGCTTTAGGGCCATTTTGTTTTTCCGTAAGGATGAACGGTTGTTTTATACCTATGTTTTTGCCAAGTCCGACAGGGGAAACATAGAGGATGATGAGCTGAGGGATTTTAAGAAAGCCGCGAGAGCATATCTTAAATTTACCGATAAGGAATTGACCGCCCTTATAGAAGCGGGGAAGATTAAGGAGATAGGGCTATGAGAAAGTACAAGAGTGCCGTTTATAAGCACCTCCACGGGGAATTTAAAGACCTTTATGAAAGCGGGGGGATAACCGCAGAAGATCTAAAAGAATTTGAGAGCCGCTGTTTCAAATCTCCCGCTACTCCCCAAGGCCGCCCCACACGCGCTCCCGCCATGGCCACCGCTGGCCCCGAAACTCTGGCCCATAGCGTCAAATAGCCCTTCATTGCCTTGCCAGCCGTTCTATCCGGGCTTCTTCAATCTTCTTTCGTGGTTGAATTTTTTCAAATTCAGAATTGCCGTTATCAAACATTAAGCCCCAAGCCGTCCGGCAGATGAAACGGCGGCTCCTCCGGCACATCGGGTACATCCGGCACACCGGTTTCGGGGTGTGGTGTTATTGGAAGCCCCTCCATTGATTCGATAGATTCCAATGCACCGGATTCAATTAATTCATCCGGCTTGTACTCTATCATACGTTGTTTTTCTCCGGTAAGAAGCGCGCTTGTGGATAATTCATGAAGGCCGAAAAGTTTAATGCCTTCGGCAGGGAACTGCCCCTTAATTTTTTTTAAGGCGCGCTCTATACCCAGCGCTTCTTTTAGATCGCACCAGATAACAAGTACAAAGTTTTCTTCCGGCCAGATTGCGTCCCCCATGCGGGGGCCGGATGTGCCTACGCCGTGGGCGCCGTTAAATTTTGTGTAAAATTTTGCAACGCCTTCTTCCTTAAAAGCCTCGAAAATATTTTCTTCAACCGAGTTGTTGGCTATTACTTCAATTCTCATTATATTCCTCCGGCAGCATTTTGTTTAAGCTGCTTGCCTTTTAATCCGGCGGCGATACCTTCACGCCGTGCTGCGGCTCTTGCTTTGTTACGCTCGTCGTTTTTATTCATAAAGGCATAAATTGACGGCATTAAAAACAATGTCATTAGTGTTCCAATAGCCAACCCGCCAAAAACTGTTTTGCCTATCGGCCCCACCATTTCAGAGCCGTCGCCCGGCACGAATGCCATAGGCGCCAAACCCAGAATCGTGGTTAGCGTTGACATAAGAATAGGACGCAGACGGTTTCCCGCGGCTTCGATACAGGCATCGTGTAAATTATACCCCCTTTTTCGCAAGAGGTTTGTATAGTCAACAAGAACTATACCGTTATTTACAATTACGCCTACCAAAACCAAAAGGCCTACAACAGTTAGAATATTGAATTTGTCGCCTGTTACCGCGTATATCGCTACGATACCGATAAACGATAGCGGTATTGTAAATATGATAATGAACGGGTCCTTAAATGATTCAAAAAGACTTGCCATAACGCCAAAAACCAGCGCTATAGCTACTATCATTATTAACACAAAGTTCACCATCATTTTTATCATTTCCGCGTTATCGCCTTCGTACATAATAAGGACATCGCTTTCCGCAGGTATTTCCGCATTTATAAGAGCGCGTACCTCATCCGTTATTGCGTTAAGCGTGGTACCCGGAACAATACCGGCTGTTATATGAATTACACGGCTTTGATCCTCCCTGCTTATTGTCATAGGGCCTGTGCCCTCGCGGTAGCTTGCAAAATTTGAAAGCGGAATACGCTGGCCGGTAACGCTTTTTACAAATATTTGATCAAGCGCAGGGCGCGAATTACGGTCGGTTTCTTTAAAGATAAGAACAATATCATAATCGTTTCCGGCTTCTTTAAACTTTGAAGCGGTAAGGCCGTCGACCGCGGCTTTTATTTCGTTCCCCACAGTGGCGGCGTTAAGACCCAAGGCGTACATTCTGTCGCGGTTAAGAATTATTTCGAATTGCGGCAATCCGTCATCAAGACTCACCATAGGCTCGGTAACTGCCGGAAGGCGTGTTTTTATCAAGTCCGCTATTTTATCTGCCATAGCCTTGCCTTTTACAAGGTTATCGGTGCGTAAAACAATATCAATAGGATTGCCGGAGCCGCCAAAACCCATATTGCCTTCGGAAAAGTTAAAATTTA
Source organism: Spirochaetia bacterium (assembly GCA_026002305.1). Lineage (GTDB taxonomy): Bacteria > Spirochaetota > Spirochaetia > Treponematales > Breznakiellaceae > BNVA01. The sequence continues at coordinate 604 of BOBI01000079.1, read as the reverse complement.
CACCTGGGAATTGGTTAAAAAACGGGCGTATTGCGGCTTTAACTTCGTTAGCGTCCATAGTTTGCTTTTTAAAATCCGGAAGGTTAAAACGCAGCGAGCCGGTATTGCTGCCGCCCGAACTAAATATACCGCCTCCGCCGGAACTCATAATAATTCTTGTATATACAGGGTCGCCATTAGGAGCTAGAACTGTTTTTGTAATATCCTGTACCTGTTTTAGTGTCCGCTGTGTTTCTTTTAGCGGGGTGCCTAGCGGTAATTTTACGCTTAAGGTTACAGAATCGGCAGCCTCCTCAGGCAAAAATACATAACCGATTTTTACAGCGCCCAAAATGCTTATAACAAATATCGCAAAAATTACACCAACAGTTAAAAGTTTATGTCTTATAACCCAACTCACGGCTCCGCGGTATTTGTTATCAAGGCCTTTAAGAGCATTTTCAAACACTCTGTCGATAGCTGCAAGTTTGCCTGTAAGAGGTACCTGTTTACGTGTAACAAGCGGCATATAGCGGCTTGAAAGTATCGGCACTAAAAACAGAGCCACAAAAAGACTGATTGAAAGACTAAATACGACCGTAAAGGCAAGACCTGCGAACATTTC
>BOBI01000078.1 GCA_026002305.1 Spirochaetia bacterium | reverse complement strand
CAAAAAAGTGGACGATGCCGGTAAAGCAGTGGGGAATGGCGTTAAACCAATTCGCCATTTTGTTCGGAAATGAGCGGGTTCCGCTCTTATAGCAAAGTGCTATTTACACAAAACTTCTGACAGGCTCTAAAATAGCCGTTTTCCCGTACCCGCCCGTTCCAAATTTTGAAAAGAAATAGGCCGCAGTAATGCGGCTTTTGATAACTATGATCTTTTAGGGGTGCGATATTTACGTGGAGCTTTTACTTTTTCGGGGATATCACTATTTCCCCTGATAAAAAGCAGGCAACTGCTCTTGAGGAGCATGAATATGTCATCCGTTTTGCAATGACGACGAATCTTCATCACAAGATAATCCCACCCATCTTGCAAATCTCGGAATGTTGACGAGATGAACACCCAAATTTGACGGTTTTCAATTTGGTTTGATTGCATAAACTATCCTTCTTCGGTATTACCCATTAGCGAATCCGGCTGCAATGTATTGAGATTTTATATACTTACTCATTGTCTATATTAATAAATCGTCCCTCTCTATACGGCGGTTTGCATATTTCAGCAAACAACAACCCATTTTCACCCGCTATCCATTGCATTTTATCACCAATAGATATTAAAACAAAATTGCCGTTCTGTCCTTTAGAAAAATGGTGTTCAACTACTTCTCCACGCTCATTCTCGACAAAAAGTTTTCCACTGCCTTCTAGAAAAACCTCTATAGTTTTTTCCCCATACTTTACTAATTGACGGGGCGTTCTGGCATTGGGAGACACTTTAATCATTGCGAGGTCTTGTTCGGAGTCACCAATAATTTGATAGTTATCACAATGAACACCAGAATCCACCTCATAAGATTCGTTATTAACAATCTTCCAAAGTTGACCACAAAATGAAAATTCAGACAGCATATTCACCTTTACCTTTCCGGTTAATTAAAATCAGCTTCGGTAACCAAACATTTTTATAATGACGTTTGGGCATTTTTTATAACTCCCAATAATTGCTTATCAAGTTGTTCACGAAAGGGCGAACTCTGCAATTTATTTATTCTGCGATAGTAAATCTCAGATTCTTCAAAAGTGACACGGTGAACAGCGTTGCAAGCAAACCAAGAACAATACGATGCCTCAATTAGTGGGAATATTATCCGTTCTTCATAATTTTTTGGATCGATTGTTTTATTGAAACCTTGAACAAGTGCTATGACATTCTGAACAATCAACATATCGCTCTCTCTATCATAACCAAACTCTCCTATTGCTGCCGCTAAGTCTAATATACCCGGTCCTACGGATAAGTCATCAAAGTCAATAATTCCACTTAAATGACCGTCAAGAACCAAGACATTTGGTTGCCAAACATCAGTGTGAACAACTTCGTCAGAACAGAAAGTTGTTTGAATTATTTTTTTCGCGGATTCGTATGCACCAGTAACTACTGACGGTATTATATTCCAAGATAGTTCTGTTGAAAATGTTGGTAGTTCGGCTAAAAGCCGCTCAGTGCGAGACCAAAAATCTTCGTCCGCAGGAATTACCCCGCCATATTTAGCAAGGGAGAGCCGCATTTCTCCAATCGCTTTACCAATTTCAAAACACAATTGCGGCGTAGTTGGCGTATTGTCACCAGTAACCCCCGGGATTACTTTTGTGGCAATTACCGGAAACTCCCTCCAACTTCCAATCCATCCTGAACCATCCAACAACGGAACAAGACGTGGTGACCATTTGAACTCAGACAGTTCAAGGTATGACAAAATGTCCAATTCAAACGCAAGATGTTCTTTCCTCGTATACCCCAAATTGCCTACTCTTAGTGCAATGTGATTTCCTGAGACGAACTCTACTATGAATGTGACATTAGGCACTCCGCCCGCATAGTACGCTCTATTTACCTGTTCTTGACTGAATTGCTTAGAAATAGCAACTGCATCATCCGAGGTTATTATAGGTTTCCTAAACTCAATACTACTCATTGACCTGTTTTTCCTCCCTAAATAGATTGTCAAGCAAGTCCAAACAACTTTTGCGCTCAATAGCACTAAATGCTTTTATTTCAATCCCGCTTTGTTGCAAAATAACAACCCAATCTCTATTCAAAGTAAAACCACTCAAATCTTCACTGCTACATCCAACGATAAGTGGTATGCCTTGATTTTTACAGACATTTGACATTCTTATGATGCTCTCAGTTTTTAAGTATTCTTCACACCCACAATGAACAAAAATTACATCATCCATCTCACCAATAAATCTATCAAGATTGTTATCATCTGCTTCTACTGGCGCGTATAAATAGTGCATGCGTTCCTTGTAGAAGCAACGCCCATAGTCCATTTTAATTTGTTCACCTGAGGTAAGGTCTTTCTTTTGAACTTCTTGAAGCGGAAAATCACCAACACTTCGAACAAACTCGGTTCGCCCTGAATTAGATGTACCCAGGACAAGTATTTTTCTAACGGTTGAAGATACGGATATGCTGCTCTCTTGAACATCTTGTGCGGCTTCTGGAGTAATTTTCATTACAACTCGAAACCCAACATCGTTTACCCCAAGGTCTGCATCCAGGCAATCGTGTACACCTAAACTTGCAAAAAGAATAGAATTATACCATGATCCTCCCTTAATTACTCGATGGTCAAGTTTGTCAGATGTCGTAACTTCTGGCCATTCATATCTTACATCCCATCTGTTTTTACACCACTCCCAAACATTACCACACAAATCTGAAATGCCAAGTGCGCTAAATCCATTTTTGTATATACCAACAGATGAATATTTATTCAATGAAAAGGGACCGCATGGTTTACTCTCCGAGCTCTCGTCAATATTTGCATTTCCCGGTTCGTATTCGTTTCCCCATGGATATATTCGTCCATCGGGAAAACGTGCTGCGTGTTCCCACTCTGCCTCCAATGGTAAGTCTATTACCCAGCCTCTTTTCGTTAACTTGCGCGTTGCCCAGCGACAAAATGCTTGAGCCTCAAACCATGATACGCCAACTACTGGTGCATTTTTAAGAGAGAAATTAGCACTTTCCCATAATTCAGGGTAAGAGCGTGTTCCTTTCCAACGCCAACCAAGTTCAGACCAGTTATCCTTATCTTCATATCCACCTTGCAGAAAAACGTCAAATTGCGCTCGTGTAACAGGATACTTGGAAATAAAAAAGTCATAGCCAACATCTACGCTAATTGTATTTCCTGTCACACCTATTACTGTACTTTCTCCACTCTCAATCCCGACATTGACTTGTCCTCGCCTTACGGATATCCAGTCAAAATCGGGATTCCCGTCCAACACTCCAACTCCGTTACGATTATCGAAATGCCCATCGCAAACAAGCGACTCTCCCCACAAGGCACGTGCATGTGGAGATACCGGTATCGTCAGGTCAGTTGGATTTAGGAGTTCGTTTTTTATGTCTTGCTTACAATACACATCACCCTGAATACACGAGAAAGCAAGGTCAGGTTTTATTTTGTAAAGTGACTTAATTAGTTCGGTTGCATTTTTTAGTAATTCTGCTGCGATTCTAATAGTTTCATCCCAATGACTTTTTTCCCACCAAGTTTGTTTAGCAAAAATGGTTTTAAATTTTGAATAATCATGGGTAATGCACAAATGAACAGCAGAAAAAAACTCCTGTAGCAATTGATGCCGAAACTTTACTTGCTGCCCATTATAACCCGTTTTTTCAAGAATACTTGCCTCGATCAGTTTGTCAATAAAATCAATTTCATCTACCCCTTGAAACTTGTTAGTAAAGTCTTCCAGAAGCCAAGACAATTGAACTGCTGTGCCACAACCATTCTCGGACATTCTAAATGCACAAAAGGCAATGTAATAAGTAGGGTCTTGGGAATATTCAGTTAAAATACTAGTAAACTTGACAGAACCTCCTGTAATTCCTTTTAGAATCAAAGAGGATTTCTTTACTTTATCAAGTGTTAAATTAGCAAACCCAGCGAGTAGCGCAGTTCTTGATTGTGGAACCGCCTGATTTTTTGATGCTAACTCAATAGCAGAAAACAAAAGGTAAGGATTTGAAACGAGCGGTAACATCCCCGGCATCTGCTTGTTGTTTTTTATGTCATTTTGAAGGTCTCTAATGAATGTTTTTTCTTTGTCAGTCGGTCGAACAGGACCAATATTGCCATACCAGAATTGAGTAAACGCATCTTGCCCAATATATCTCTCAACATAGTAATCCCAAGCATCTTTTGCTTCATCACCTGCCAAAGTCCAAAACAACTCATTTTGCTTGTCCTTAACAAGATAATTACCTATCATTAACCAAATCTGTTTCACATCAAGTGGCTCGATATCAATACGCCGTAAGGGCAACTGTCTTTCGGTATAGTCTGCACGCCTACAAGACACAATCAAGCTTTGCGCACTATTGCTTTTAACCCACTCTGTGAGGTTGCAGGCATCGTTTGCTGATATTTCATTGAACCCATCTAACAGCAACAATAAACGTCCTGTCCTTAATAGAGTACGCACCCTTACATCAATATGCGATAAAAGATAGTCTTCAGTTTTATCTCCGGCCATTCCACCTAATGGAATAAAAACAGGGATTGAGCTTGAGGTATCCCTTAAGCATAATGTTGCAAGTCTATGAGCAATTGCACCGAGTGTAGTCGATTTACCACATCCGGGGTCACCCGTCAATGCAACGCGTTTATGCTCGATGAAATATTCAAAAAACTGATCAAGCCCTTCCACCTGCACGGGATTCTTAGACTTTTCGAACGAATGCCCAAATAGCTGATTTAGTGGGTTTACTAGAAATGTTCTTGAAACAAAGCCCAGAGCTTCTGGCTTTATTGCGTTTTCAAGTGCTCCGCTCAATTCTTCAGCACTCATTCCAGCATATATTGCCGCAACATCTCTGTAGTTCTCCTCGATGTCATTTAGATACCCAACAACATCAGTGTGGTCAATGGGTTGCTCAATGTTAGATTGAGCAACATCTGCCCCTTGCGACTCTCCGCCAATAGCAACTCTTTCAACAACACTTCTGTAAAAGTTTATCGGCGTTTCATTTATAAAAAGCACAGTACTTAAGTAGGAGCATAATTTCGCATACTCACTTTTTGTGTCTAAATCAGGTTCACTCAATTTATCATCACTTTTGAACCAAACACCTATGCTTAAGTCGGTAGGAACTATGTCCACATCATCACCAGTTAAGCTTATTACGCCATCAGTAGGCGCCTCAAACTTCGGTCTATCCCAACACTGCAGTTCGTCCGTGAGTTTGAGTAGATAGGCAAAAGGTAAATTGCTATCTCCTAAAAAGTGTATCTTGAAATTATCAAGCTGAATATCCTTTGCTAAAGTCCCAGACTTATCCCAACAGTCTTTTTGTATATTATGTAACGCAGTAGCACCTGCGGCTTCAATTATTAAGTCCTTTACGTGTTTGACTCTTTCATTTGTTATTTCCAATTTTTCAAGAAGGTCACAATATTTGATGCTGTTTGTTTTCGCCGCCTCCTTTAATCGGTCAATATACTTTGCATATGCGAGCCAAGTTTTTAACAGAATTAGAGCACTGGCGATACCATGATCTTTATACACCGTTCTATTCACACCCAACGGTGTTGACTTAGCATAATCATAATATGCCTTTACACCATTATTACTTAAAGACAATTGCGACCGTTCCGAAAAACAATGTAGAATCTGGAAAGTATTTTCATCCTCTAATGCATCAATAGCATTGATTCTTGGCGTGTATATTTCCAATTCACTAATTATTTGTGTTTCTATCGCCTTAGATACATTAAAAAAGGAAGTGGATGAAAGCGGATAACACAACCTACTGTTAATGCTTTCCATAAAATCCGAACTATACGCTGAATCATATATCTTGTCGGTTTCAAAAAGATACCCTATATCGTGTGATAATGCAGTTGCAATCCAAGTCAAAAGGAAAGAACTATTAGTATCCGTTGCTCCTAATTCGTTTAATCTTAAACTAATGCCTTTTCTTATTACAGAATTTTCTTCAAATAAATAAACCCCCAAAAATAGTGTTTTTACTGAGTGTGATAAATGGTCGCGATACTTGGAATAGAATGCACGTTCATATTCTTTCTTACTCAAAAGACTAAAGTCTGGACAAGGACCCAACTCAGGATAGTTGCCCCAAAACAAAAGCCACAAATCATAGGAAGCTGTCGTTCTCTTTTCTTGGTTTTCACAAAATGCATCTGCAAGAAAATTATCAATTTTACTTTTGATTGGTAACTCTGCAAGCAAAACAGAGTTCTTCGCCCATTCAATAATGCGCGTATTTATGTTGGGCATACCCTACTCCCATGTTTCGATTATTCTGAATATGGGTACCAAAAAGAGCGCTTCTCCTTGTGCAAACCAGAAGAACATAAGCGCTTGCGAAGGCACTGATTAAGCTTAGAATCCATTGTGCCAAAACCAGAGTTTTTCCAGCCTGTCCAATGGTCCCAACCGGCAGGACTGACAAACGGGTCATTTACAAAAATCATGCCCGCCTGCAATTTGCGTCCGAGTCTAAGCGCCTTGTCGTTATCTGCGGAAAAAATGGCGTTAGAAAGTCCATATTTACTGCCATTCACCCGCTTAACAAGTGATTCTTCATCTTCAAATGACATTACGGGAAGTACATTCCCAAATGTTTCTTCTGAAATTAATGCTGTATCTTCGTCACTGATGCTAACCACCGAGGGATTTAACCAAAATCCCGGATTGACAGCTTCTCCACCAACAAGAATTTCAGCGCCCTTGGCTTTTGCATCTGCCAACCTATTTTCTACGACGCTGCGTGCTTCTTCTGAAATGTAGGGACCATAATCGATACCCTGTCGGAGTAATCCTACTATTTTAACGAGCCGTTCCTGTAGGCCGGCCGCTATTGATGAATGAGCGTACACCCTCTTTATTCCCGCACAATCTTGCCCGGAGTTATATGTCCCGCCCCATGCAATTGCTTGAGCGGCGAGGTCAAGGTCAGCATCCGGCATAACAATTGCCGCGGAGTTCCCTCCCAGCTCAACTTGAACCGGAATTATTCCTGCGTTTGCTATAACATCCTTTCCGCCCTCTACAGAACCAACAAAGAATATTTTATCGCAACTAGACTTAACCAGCTGGCGGCCTATGGATTCATCTCCAATAACAATTTGAAGCAGTTCACGCGGAAGCCCTGCTTCTATCCAAAGGTCACGCATCATCAAACCAACTAAAGTAGAGTGCTCAGAAGGCTTTATTAATATAGCGTTCCCTGCGGTTGTACCTGCAATAACGAACATCATGGGGCTGTAGAACGAAAAATTCCAGGGCATGATGAGCGCAAGGACTCCAAATGGTGAATACTCAAGCCAAGCTTGCGTCATAGGAAAAGCCTCACTGTTAACTTCAACAGGAGGCATAGTTAAATTGCTATACTGCCTAGCATAGTAATCAAAAGCATCAAGCACATCGTACACTTCTGCTGAACTATCGGCAGGCAATTTTCCTGTCTCCCTGTATATTAAATCAAGGATTTCAGGCATTTTTGCTTCAATGACATGTTTCAGTTTTTTCAACGCGCCGATACGGTCATTTGACGGCATCGAAGCCCAGTCTAACTGAGCTACTTGAGCTTGCTTAACTTTCGCAGTTATTGCCTCAGGGGTATCTGCAATGTGCGTGTGTAAGCATTCACCAGTCGTAGGATTGATAGAGTAAAATTTCATTTTCGTTTCTCCTTTTGTAAGTTTGACTCAGATAATGCCGACAGAAGAATATAAACAGCTTTGTCAAATCCTTCCTGTGGTGTAGCGGCAGTTATTCTTATTCGCATTATATCAGTTGCCTCAGATTCTGTCCATAACTCAAAACACGAAATAGGATATGTCCCCAAATTGTACGTATTGTAAAGCCATAATGCAGCTACGCTCTCTAACATTGGTTTAGGCAAACGAACGACTGCCAAAAAGTTTGCCCCGTTAGCTGGGGTCGAAGAACTGATTAGTCTTGATCCTAGAAGCTCTTTGAAAACCCGTACATTACGATTAACGATTGCGTGATTATTGATAACTTGTGCTTTATATTCTTCATCATTATTCAAGAAAGCCCTAATGTCGGCTTCTACTGCGACACACCCAATTGATGTAATTGTACGACCAATCACGGCATTAGTACACCAACTGACAATTTCTGTCGGCATTATGTTATAACCAATGCGAAGCCCCGGTATTCCACGACGCTTTGAGTAGCTCTCTACTTCGGTCAATCGAACGCCATTTTTGCGAGCAATTATTCGATATTTTGGAGACTGTTGATAATATGCAGATGCAAAATCGCCGCAAACCCTGTCTACAACAATGTCCGCTTTAATTTTTGCACAAGTTATACATAACAAAGCAAATTCGTCAGCAGAAAGAAATGTTCCAAAAGGATTTGAAGGTTGGGTTATAACGACAGTATTCGGTTTCAACTCAAGTATTGCTATTTTTGATAGTTGACAATCAAAATAGGCAAATTGAGTCATAGCAACCGTAAATCCATTAGCTTCTGCTATACGAGCAAGCGTTGGATACTGCGGACCTATTAACAACACCGTCGGCTTAAATTTTTGAGTAATTTCACTTGCCCTATATTGAAAATACACAGCAAGACCATCAGTGCCGCCAAGCGTAATTATAACATTGTCAGTGCTGACCATATCTTGGAAAATGCTACTTTCATACTCAGCAATCAACTCCCTTAGAGAATATGGCCCGTTTGGAGAACCATATTGTGACATTGTAGTTCCCCAGACAGAAGCCTTTGCTATTGCTTCTTGAATACAACATGGCGGTGCAAGTAGGTTCGAGCCATGTGACAAATCAAGACGAGCCGGTTTAGTGAATATCGCAGTATCAACAAGATCGTGCGTCCTCGCAGAAAAAGGAGTCGCAACATAAATCATTGACTTCATTTCGGCTTCAACAACGTCTTTTTTCATTTTGACTCTTCCTTATGGATGCAGATATTCATAAGGAGTATTTGTTCCTATCGAATGAAGCAAACGCCTTATTGCTTTGCATACAATGGGTTTCTGCCCATCAAGTTTGCCTGTTTCATTTACGATTTCACCCAAACAATAGCCACCGCAATGCAAACGCGCCTCACATCCTTGACAATGCTTAATATTGTCGGAACTGCGTTTCCGTAATGTTTCTATTTTTTCGTTATAAAGGTCAAACGCCTTTTTCTCAATATTCCACTTCCCAAAGATAAATGGCTCCATATGATAAGGTTTTTCTCCCATCACTACCATATCGCAGGCAGATAGGTATCCGTCGGGCGTAAGATGCGGCGCACCAGTCGCCATGCAAGCACGGCAATGATACACCGACTCTCCGTCAAAATTGATTGTAAGAAAACTACCCCAAAACAATCCCTTTCCCTTGGCATAGTTATAAGTGGCTATGTAATTATCGAGATACTTGTCCATATTAAAAGAAAACCTCTCTTGCTTTGCATTATCTTCAGAAACAGGAATCTGATCTACCGAATAAAAGAGAGGGTTTGTCCACACATAACGAATTCCGAGGCTATAGAAGTAATCGACCATTTCTTTCTGACGGTCGATATTTATATCGTTGATTGTAACGCGTGCGCCGACCATTAAGTTTCTTTCGCCGGTATTTTGTATTAACCAACGCACATTGTCCTCTAAAACTTCAGCAGAAGTGCGTCCGTTAAAAGTAGCTTTGAATTTTGGATTCAATGGGCGATTATGCTCTTGAATATCGCGCATCCCGTCAAACGAAATCCAAACAATGTTAAGGTTATCAAGCATCCACAACCGAATGTCTTCCGTAAAAACGCCATTAGTTTGTATCTCGGCAGTTACTCTTTCATCACCATTATGCGGAGTGGGTGGGGGGAAAATAGATTTATGGCGTCAATTTTAAAGTGTATAGGAGTATTGGACAATGAAAAAAATTTGGAAAATATTAGGTATACCTCAAGTTTCAACTATAGCATCAATATTACCATTTCTTAGTACAATTGTATTGGGTGTTTTTCGTCTGGTTTTTTTGCCTAGCCAAGAAAACAATGATGGTATTAGTTCAGGTGTGATAATAGTTCTTGTCACTTTAGCTTTAACTACAATTTTCAACATTGTTTTCCATTTTGTCGTGTATGTAAAGATTCGGAAATACGAGATTATCAACATTTTGAGCGAATTGCAAAACAAGTACATACTCGAGCCGAATTTCAGAACATACAAGGACCATAGTGATTGTTCGCAAGAAAAAAATTTAACAGTGGATGGCGCTGCACATATACTTACCAATTCATTAAAATACGATATAT
>BOBI01000077.1 GCA_026002305.1 Spirochaetia bacterium | reverse complement strand
CTGTAGGCGTTGCACCATACAATAGCGTCATGCCAACTTATCATGGTTACAGGACGTAGCGTCCTGTTTGCGGCTCCCGGCGCGCCGGTTCCGGTCGTTCCGTGTCCTTCTACACCCGTGTTTGCAATGGTGGTAAGCTCGTTAAGACGTGAATTTTGTAAATCAATTTCCGCGATCATGGAACTGTATATCACCCCCGCAATCACTAAAAGAACTATTGTGGAAAAAAGAAATATTGCAAATTGAAATTGCAGTTTTTGCTGCAATTCGCTGGCATCAAAATCACAGCCAAGGACCCCAAGCAGGTTGCCTTGATGGTCAAGAATCGGAAAAAAAGTTGTTATAAGCCAGCCCCATTGCTCTGAGTGCTGAAGGAAGCCGGACTGCGGTTTTTTTGTTATCATACAATTCCAAAAAGCAGCTTCGTAAGCTTTCACCTCTTCGTTTTCGCCTATGCTGGAAAAGTCGCTTTCGCTTGGATCAACGCTGCCGTCGATAATAAAGCGCCAGGGAAATTCTTTATCTTTCCATGGTATTGTTGTGAATTTAGAAGGAGCCATGGTATAGAGATACCGGCAGTCTGTTTCCTTCTTAAACGCCAGAAGTTTAGTTCTTGCTTCCTCATAATACGGATCTGTGCTGTCCAGTGTTTTACAGAGCCGCGCGAATTGTGCGGTATCAATCAGCGAAATGGCCTGTTCGCCAATCGAAAGGCTCATTCTGTTATAAACCATTGTTGTTAGTGTTTTGATCTGGGTAAGGGACAAATATGTTATGACGGAAGAAGTTAGAACGATGAAAATGGCAAAATAAAGGGCAAATTGAGTTTTTATGGAAAGCTGCTTTTTTTTCGCCGGAACTATTTTATTCGCAGGGCGGTTTAATACCGTCTGCACGCTACGCACCTGCTTGCGGCGCGGCGGCCTATTTAGCATTGATTGTACCGAGCGCGCCCAGCGCCTCTTCAAATTCGCTCATCAAAACTGCGTTGGAAACATTGTTAATAATATCCCTTGTTTTGACATCCATGGGTTTACCCTCAAGTTCCACGATTATGCGCCTGATATTATCAATGTCCTCCTCTTTCAACGCCTGCGAAAGTTCCTTAAACAACGGAGTATGCACGGTGTTATCGCTTTTTCCGCCGGTTTCATCTCTATACAAAGCCAGAGAATTGGCGATCTGCTCCGTAAGATTTTTTAGATCCCCGAAAAATGTTTTTATGTTTCTTGCAACGGTTTCCAGATCCCCGGATCTCCCCGCCGCTTCCAGTTCCGCGGCTTGTTTTGATACCGCCGTTGCCCCGATGGTACCTGCGGCGCCCTTTATTGCGTGCACGTTGATGGTAAAATACGGTAGATTTTGTTTTGTAGGCATACCATCAAACAACGGCAGCCTATCGGTAGCGTCCTTAAAAAATGACGATAACACTTTATTATAAGCCGCATCGGTTCCGCCGGTCATTGCCACACCTTTAACTGTGTCTACGCCAATGTCAATGAGTAATGAATAATCGGTAATCAGCAATTTTTCTGCTTGGGATTTTTTATCATCTTCCGGCATTGCCAATTTCTCATTTACAATCATCAATTTTTTTTCTTTAGGTATCCACTTCTTCATAATTTCGTCTAGTTTGGAAATCTCTATGGGCTTGGAAAGATAATCGGTAAACCCGTTTTCAAGGAACATCTGCTTCATACCGGTTATTGCGTTGGCTGTAAGGGCGATAATCGGCACATTTTTTACATTTGGCCTATCCAGGGCGCGGATTGCGGCAACGGCTTCTATGCCGTCCATTCCCGGCATCATGTGATCCATAAAAATAATATCGTAAGGGGTGCAGGCTGCAAGTTTTACCGCCTCCTCGCCTGAGGAGCAACTTTCTATATTTGTTTGATAAGGCACCAACAGACCCTCGGCTACAATCAGGTTGGTGGGTACATCATCCACAAGTAATATGCGGGCGGACGGTGCGGTAAACTTGACGGACACCTTTTTAAGCTCAGCACTGCCGGAGCTGTCTATTTCGCCGTTTAGCAGGCGGGCAATGGTAAGGGGGTTGGCAGGCATGGAAATTGTTTTTGCATAGTTCCGGCTGACACTTTCCCCTTGTTCTACCAGCAATACAGGAACCGCTCTTTCGGCGTCCGGAATCTTTTCTATAATTGCCCGCACCTCGGCAAATGCGGAAGAACGCACCATTACAAACCTATACCCTTTATTCTGTAAAGCTGCGGAAAAAGCCTCTTTGTTACCGGTTAGCGTACATGGCACCCCTAGTGTTTCCACCGAAAAAACTATGGCATCCGCGTATTCCCCAGCCGTTTCGTATACCAATACTTTTTTGGTTTCAGGATCATTCACCGCCGCAAAGGGTTTTTTGTCCAAAACCATCTGCGGCACAGATGCGGTAAAGACGCTGCCTTTACCATAAGTTGATTTAACTGTTATATCACCACCCATAAGGCGGCAAAGTTGACGCGAGATGGCAAGCCCAAGTCCGGTTCCCTCAATCCCCCGGTTTCCTTTTTCATCAATCCGGTTAAAGTTACCGAACAGCTTATCAATATCCTCTTCCCGTATACCTACCCCCGTATCGGCGACCTCAAAATTAAGGAGGATTGTTTCACCGGCGGGTTGCTTTCCGCCCTTGCCGGAAAGCGCGCTCCCTTTTACAGTCAGGGTAATATAACCTTCTTGGGTGTACTTAACGGCGTTGCTTAGCACATTGAGCAGAATCTGCCTTATCCTCGATTCGTCGCCGGAAAAAGAGGAGGGCAGGCGGCCGTCAATCTTTGTGAGTAAAACTACGTGCTTTTCGGTAAGTTTGGTACTGATAATGCTTATGCAGTCGTTTACCAGAGAGGCAAACAAATATTCCGCAGGAATAATATTCAGTTTTCCCGATTCAATTTTTGAAAAGTCCAGTATGTCATTGATAATAGAGAGCAGGTTTTCCCCTGCGGTTCTTATATTGCCGATGTATTCCGATTTCTTTTGAATATCATCTTCCCGCAGGGCAAGCTCGCTTATACCGATAATGGCGTTCATCGGGGTGCGAATCTCGTGGCTGGTATTGGCAAGAAAGGCGCTCTTTGCCAAGGCCGCGCGCTCCGCATCTAGCTTGGCGGCTACAAGTGGTGTAATGTCGCTGGCGTTTAGAAAAAGCCCCGGGGTATTCCCCATGAGTTTGCCGGAAAAAATTTTTAAATGCTGCTCTTTATCATTTATATCTATTTTTAACACCCCCTCGTAAGAATTTTTGGAGGTAAGGATATCATACATTGTCATCTTTAAATCGATATTCCGGAACAGATCCATTATCGGCCGCCCCCTCGCAAGGTCAGGATTTTCGATGTGGGCAAATTCCGCTAAAGGTTTGCTTATATAGGTTATACAGTTAAGCTCATCCACCAGGGCAATATAATCGGGGGTAGCCGCCATAAGGGTTTTAAAGGAATCCTGATCCTTAACGGCTTTGCGGTTATTATCCGATGCGAATTTCGTAATTAGATAGATAAGCAGCGAGCTAAAGAACAGTACGAACCAATTTGACATCAGTTCCATAAAAGTTACATTACGCGCCGGGTTACCCATGGGCGCATGGAGAAATATCAGCAGTAAATTCGCGCTGTTTGAAATTATAATATACTGTATAAGTTTACGTGGGTTAAAATACACAGCCCCTATGCTGCAAATACCCAAGCAAACGGTAAAAAAATAGTTAAAACTCTTTGTATATAACGCTATGGATATATAAAGGGCATAAGCAAACAGAGGGACCGAAATAGCGGGATTTAAAAAACGGCGCATGGCACGGAGTACCGGAAAAAAAACAAAAGCTATGGAACAGCCGATAAACGAAATCACGCCCTCGCGGATTCGCCCGTCAACAATGGCGCTCAACGAGCAGAATAACATAAATACAACGGTGCCGATAAGCGCCAAACTGTTTGCAAGCCTGTAATATTTGTTATCTACGGGGTTGGGCGGGGGTTTAATTTTATTCACTGTAATTAGCCCTTGCTTGATAACGTAAGCCGTTTACCGTAACAATCTTAACCGCGCGGGGGACAAGTTCCATCGTGATATTTGTATCAATAAGAATTTCGCCGTCCAATTGGATCATAAGGGGGGCGGCCGATCGGATGGAAACTTTTTTTGCCCGCTTAAGCACCACCAGGTTCTTAGGCTGTTTACCGTGCAGATACGGATGAAGAACCGTTAGCATTTTAATGGTACCCGTGCTTTTAAAAAGCTGAATATCCATAAACCCGTCATCGGGAACGGCGGTGGGCACGGCGCACATACTCCCGCCGTAACAGGGGCCGTTGGCAATATTGATGGTGGCATAGTTTCCGCTGTAATCATCCCCGTCTATGTTGATCTCATAGTACTGATGGACAAGTTTCTGATCGAAAAGGGATATTATACCGGCTAATAAAACCATAAAATTGTATAAAAATGGAAATTTGTTAAGATACCTGCGGTATTTTTGATTCAACCCGTAACATTTGATAATGGCAATGGATTCAAGCCCCACAGAACTTGTATTTATTGCATAGTTATTGCCGTAGTACAACAGATCCGTGGGGATGGTTTCTTTTTCCTCCACCATTCTGCTTATATTTCTAAAGAATTCATATTTGCCTTCCCCAAAGGCGCGCAGAAAATCGTTAGATTTTCCGTAGGGTATAGAGGCCAGCTCCGCGTTAGGAAAACCAACCACCCCGTTAAGGCAGTCGAACAGTATTCCGTCGCCGCCCACGGCGTAGACCCGCACGGCCTGCCCCTTCCCGGCTTCCTTCATTCGTTTCCGGATTACCGCTGTGGCATCGCGGGGAAAAGCGGATAAGTATATCGTGTAATCCAATTCAGTATGCGCGTCAAAGAATGAGTTTATCTGTGAAATAACCGCATCAATATCAGCTTTTTTTACAAATGATTTTGGATTGATGACAAAAATATGCTGCAAATACGCCCCCGTCCATTTAACAGGACTTTTAAAACAAGTGTATCAGAATTTATGTCATAATTTCCAGTATTCGCATTTTACGCTGGAGCGTATTGGATTTAAGAGTATAGAAGGGGCTGTAAGAAAATTTGATTTTCCTTACAGCCCCGTCGGGCTTTACCACTTGTCAAATGCCCCATTTCTGTAATATAAGGTATATGTTACGTTTTAGCTTTGCATTTAACGTGTGAAGGTATGTAATTTCTAAACCAACATGAAAATACCGCCGGTTGAAAACACAGATTATTTGTCAAAACAGATAATAACTTACATTGGAAATAAGCGCGCGTTACTGCAATTTATAGAACAGGGTGTTCTGTATGTTCAGAAAAAAACCGGGAAGCAAAAACTTGATATTTTCGATGTCTTTAGCGGTTCAGGCATTGTTGCCCGCCGTTTTAAGCAATATGCAAACCGCCTGTTTGTAAATGATGTTGAATTATACTCCAAAATTATTAATGAATGTTATTTATCAAATGCCTCTGATATTGATATGGAAACATTACAATCATTGTATGATAAACTAATCACTCAAATAACATTTGAACCGTTAAAAGCAGGTCTTGTTACCAAACTTTACGCGCCAACCGATGATGAAAATATTATGAAAGGCGAACGTGTCTTTTATACAAGGCGTAACGCAATGTATATAGATACCATGCGCGAACTTATAGAAAATATTTATGTTAAGTATCAAAAATATTTTTTGGCCCCGCTGCTTTCAGAGGCATCCATACATTCAAATACTTCGGGGGTGTTTAAAGGATTTCATAAAAACAAAATAACGGGCATTGGTCAATTTGGCGGGAATAATAAAGATTCTTTGTTCAGAATAAAAGGTGGTATTGCCCTGCCCTTTCCCGTGTTTAGCAATTTTAACTGCGAGATTGCTGTTTATAATGATGATGCAAATGAAATTGTTCACAAATTGCCGGAAGTCGATCTGGCATACATAGATCCGCCGTACAATCAGCATCCTTATGGTTCAAATTATTTTATGCTTAATTTGATACTTGAAAACAAAGAACCTGCAAGTATAAGCAAGGTATCAGGAATCCCCGAAAACTGGAACCGTTCTTTTTATAATAAAAGACAGTATGCGTTATCATCACTTACAAAATTGGTGAACGATGTAAAAGCTAAATATGAATTAATATCTTTTAACTCGGAAGGTTTTATAAAGGCGGGCGAAATGACAGAACTGTTAGAGAAAATCGGCAAGGTGGAAGTGCTGGAAACAAAATATAATACATTCCGCGGCTGCAGAAATTTATCAAACCGTCCAATTCATGTTACCGAGTACCTTTATCTTTTAGAGAAATGAATGCGCCTTAATATGTATTCCTGTCCATAGCCTCGAACCTTTCGCGTACGGATTGCAACAGGGCCAGCTCGCGTGTTAGGATTTTTTCGTAATCAAGCGAGCCCTCCCCTATGCGGAAAGCTTCGTCCTCCCAGTTTTGCACGCGCTTTAGATTCATAAAGCGGAAGCGTTTGTCGTCCAGTTTTACAGCCCAGTCCTTTGCGCCCTGCCCTTTTGCGTTCTGCCAATAGTATAAGGCTGTCCTGTAACAGGTTTCCGCGGTTTTAAGGCTGTCCAAATTTTGCTCTTTCCACGGGGCGTTGTAAAAATAGGCATTGCGTTTGTTCCATTTGTTACCCAAAAAAATATACTGCTCAATAAGTTTTAAGTTAATGTGCATCATAAAAAGATAGCGGTACTTTTCCCACTGTACCTCATTCTCGATAAGCGCGTTGGCATAGAGCGGGTTGCAAAAATCCGCCGCCAGCGCTTTTTCCAGCCAGTAAATATTTTCCATGGTGTCATCGGGGTATTGAATAAGGTGCAAGTGATACAATTTGTAATACTGCTCCTTGTAGCGCAGAAGGTAGGCGTCCGCGACAGGCGGGCTGATAAGCGAAAAACCCACCAAAACAAAAAAAATCGCCCCCGCCATCCTTTTCCCGTAAAACCGCTTCTTTGCCATTACCTATTTATCGGAATGTTTTATAGTTATCTGTTTCAAATGACCCGCGCATTAACATTTTTCAGTTTAAGTGATACAACTAAAAGGGCGCCAAAAAGGCGGCGCCGATCTGCCTGTAGGGGAGGAATTTATGACGAAAATAAAAAATACCGCCGTGCCCGCCGATGCGGTTGGGGATGTAAACCGTGCTCAAATTGAACACAGGGCGACATGGATGGGGCTTATCTATGATGAGATGAAGAAAGCCGGAATTGACGCCGAGCCGGTTATACGACGGGCAATTAAACGATGCGGGCGTATCCACGGTGAAAATATCAAGAGCAAATGCGCCGATCCCAATAATTGCGAGGATTTCAAGGACAACTTTTTAACCGATCTGGTTATCAAAACCTTTGGTATGAGGTCTATAAAGGCGGATAAGGATAACCTCCGTGTGGATTTTCATTATTGCGCCCTGGTCAGCGCTTGGCAGAAACTGGGCTTTGATGACAAAACCTGCGCCCTCCTCTGCGATATTGCAATGGATGGGGATCGCGGTATCGCCGAAACAATGGGCCTAACACTGAGCCTCGACGAAACAATCTCCGGCGGCTGCGCGGCCTGCAAACTCCATTTTCATAAATAGGATTACCGGTTATTCGCAGGGCGGTTTAATACCGCGCCGGTTCGCGCATAGCGGAGGGTTAAAGTAGGAGGGCTGTTTCCATACCATACCCCCCGCTCCAAATACATTTTTTCTGCCTTTAACACAAAAAACGGCGTGCGTAACGGTCTACAAAAATATTTTATTTCTGTATTAAAAACAAAAACGGTAAAAGGTCAAAGAACCTATAGCTCCGCGTTAGTGCTATCCGGCCGTTATCTTTCCCTTGGTCACCAGAAGCGGTTTAACCGGCATGACGCAATACGCTACGCTATAGAACCTTTGACCTTTTACCGCCGTTCCGGCAAATGCAGAACTAAAAATGTCTTTGACACACCCGCCGCACGCCGCCTATATAACAAAAGCAGAAAAAACGCATTTGACGCTAATATAGGGAAGATCAATTAACAATTAACAATTGACAAATTTGGTGCCAGGCACAGTTTTTGAGCTTGGAACACAAGCTGTAAACAATATTTTCGGCATTTGCCGCTCCAAGCACTCCGGTTTCTGCCTCTTTAACAAAAACAGGTGGTGGTCAAAGGTTGCATTGTGAAGCGTATTGCGTTATGCGGACTAATAAGTTACTGGTGATCAAAGAAAAGACAACGTTCCGATAGCACCAACGCGGAACAATGCGTTCTTTGACCACAACCCGCCTTTCTAAACAACAGCAGAAACCGGAGTGTTTGGAAGGCCGGGTTTCTCCCGGGTTTTTGCAAATTTTACTTGTTTTTTATTAAATTTGTGCCTATACTAATAACATACAACAATGGTTTACACCCGGGGATTTGTTCATTCTGGAGATCTTATGAAGAAATTTTTATCCGCACTGCGTTTTACCCCCCCCCCCGTGCAATAGCGCTACCGGTACAGGCGTACAGTACACCGGCTTACTTTCAAACAAACGAAAAATATCCCAGTTTTATTACCTTTTCAAACGATTTTTCCCAGGGCTTAACGGCTCCCGCGTTTTTGTCGCCGCGTTTTTGTATATATATGGTTTTTATATATGTGATGTGAACGGTACGTTCACGTAGAAAAATATTTTGGAGGCTTTTATGAAGAAATTTTTATTACTAGGCGGTGTTGTTACGGTTATAGCCATGGCAATTTTTATTGGCTGCTCGCAGCCCGCGGGCGAGACCGATGCCATGGATGAGGATTCCGGCAAACTTCCCGCTTTAACGGGAAGCATTTCCATTACGGGGACAAAAGCCGTCGACGGAAAATTAACGGCAAAAACGTCCGCGCTGGGCGGTTCGGGCGCCATAGCTTATAAATGGACAAGCAGCAGGGAGGGCAGCGCGGTTATCGGCACAAGTCCAACCTATACGGTTGCGGAGGCCGATAACAACTCAGTAATAAGGGTAACCGTTAGCCGCGCGGGTTATTCGGGGGTAAAAAACGCCTCCGCAACCATCGGCACCGTGGAACCTACCCCGGTAGTAACCCATGCCCCGGACGAGCCGTGGTTAATAGGCGAGCAAGGCCCCGCCGGCGGAACAATATTCTTTGTTAATGATGACCCTGATACCTACAGGAACTGGGATTACCTTGAAGCGGCCCCCCAGGATGTTCCGGGGCTGTTTGCATGGGCATCAAATGCTTTTACAAGTGTTCGGCTGGACGGGGAATTTTCCGTTGATATAGGCGAAGGCCAGAAAAACACGGAACTGATACTGGCTGCTAACGGCGACCCGAACGCACCGGCGGCAAAGGCTGCTACAGGGTACGAGCTTAACGGCTTTACCGACTGGTTTCTTCCAAGCAGCGGGGAACTTAACGCGATGTACGAAAACAGGGCCGTTATAAGCGGCGATTTTGCCGACAGCTTCTACTGGTCATCCTCGCAGAATCAGGATGTTAATGACGAAGCCTGGTACCAGAGATTCGATAACGGGGATATATATTACTACGGCAACAAATACGGCACACATTATGTCCGGCCCGTGCGCGCCTTTTTAGCGGCACCGGAACCGACGCCGGAACCGACAGACTCACCGGAACCTGATCCAACGGCAACACCGACAGCCTCGCCAACGCCGGCACCGTCGGGTACACCGACAGCCTCGCCGACTTCTTCTCCGACACCTAGTTCTACGCCGTCGGGTTCACCAACAGCGTCCGCAACACCCACGGCTACGCCGTCGGGTTCACCAACAACATCCGCGACACCCACAGCCACACCGTCGGGTACACCAACTTCTACACCAACAACATCCGCGACACCAACGCCGACACCAACACCTACACCTACACCCACTCCGACACCTACGCCGACTCCGACACCAACTCCGACACCAACACCTACCCCCACGCCGACGCCTACTCCGACTCCGACTCCGACACCAACGCCCACTCCAACGCCGACGCCTACTCCGACACCGACTCCAACACCAACGTCTACACCGACGGCGCCCGCAACGGTAATGGTAACCATACCAACCGGAACCGTAAACATAACACAAGGAACATCAGGCAGCGCAGTATTCCAAGCGGGCCGTACCAGCGTGGCAACCATATTCGCATTTAAAATTGCCGCTTACGAAACCACATGGAGCCTGTGGACAGAGGTATACAACTGGGCAACATCACACGGTTACACATTTGCAAACACGGGTGTAGAAGGACACGGAACGACCGGAACCGGCGCGCCGGGAGCCGCAAACAGGACGCTACGTCCTGTAACCATGATAAGTTGGCATGACGCTATTGTATGGTGCAACGCCTACAG
>BOBI01000076.1 GCA_026002305.1 Spirochaetia bacterium | reverse complement strand
GAGCGCAGGGAAAAACTGCATACTGCAAATATTAACAGACGGAGCTACTGGCAAAACCAAACCGCCGCGCTCCGAACCACCTAATAAGCTACCGTTAAAAACGGCAAGTTCCGCTTAGGCAGTACAGCGCTTGCGGAAATTCAAGGGTGCGCACTTTGCCCTCGTAGGTTTTTTTCAAAACTGCGGCATCGTAGCCATACTCAAAAACCCTAATCATCATGTCGGCATCAAAATTGATTTGCGCTTCAAGATGGTAGATAGTGCCTTTAATCCGCAACATTATATCGCTTGTCCGGCGGCGATTTTTTTTAGTTACCGCTTCTGTATTGAGGTATTCGATTTTAGTGTTTGGCGGGTAATTTGTTCCGAAAAGTCCATTTATAAGAGAGATTACCGCCTTATTTGATAAGTGTAAAAGCTGTTTGAAGAGAAGATCGAAAACCTGGGCGGTTGTTCGTTTTGGTTCTGTTGCCGCCTTTTTCGTCTTCCTTGCAGGTTTAGTTGCCATGCCGTATTATCGGCGTAATGTTTCTGCCGTTCACTTTGTTTCTTACGCTTTACCAAAAATCAAATTTGGTATAAATAAAACAAGGTCTTTAAAGAATATACAAATTGCAACAACTGCGAGTACCGCGATGATAAACGGAACAGATTCTTTTGCGGTTTCTTCAACTTTGCATTTCATTATGGTTGATGTGGTATAGAGCGCGATACCGACAGGCGGCGTCATTATGCCCATCGTAACAACGGTCATCATGATAAGGCCAAACTGTACCGGATCGATGCCGACTTTGGTAATAACCGGTAGCAAAATTGGCGTGAGTAAAAGTGCGATTACTGTTGTCTCGATAAACATACCGCATACAACGAGTAATAAAACAATAATAAAAAGCAGCAAGTATGGATTTGATGTAATATTGACAAGGAAAGCCGCCATAGTTTGCGGAATACTGTCGTAGACAATGCCGTATCCAAAAATACCGGAAAGCGATACCAGTATCATAATGATGCCTATGTCTCCTGCGGTGTCTTTGAGTGTGCTTAAAAACACTTTAAATGTTAATTCTTTGTAAATAACAGCGCCGACAAATATTGCGTATACGCAGGCAAAGGCTCCGGATTCTGATGGTGTAAAAATACCAAAACGAATTCCTACAATTAAGATAACAGGAAAAAGCAGCGCCCATATACTATCGACAAGTGATGTTAAAATTTCTTTAAACGATGCTCTCTTGCTGCGCTCCGGCAGATAGCCGCGTTTTTTTGCGGTAAAGCGCACGGTAATCATAAGGGCTGCCATCATCAAAAAACCGGGAACAAAGCCGCCTGCAAAAAGCCGCCCTATGGAAACTTCGCCTACAGAACCGTAAATGATAAGTCCCATACTTGGCGGAATCGTTGCCGTAATAAGCGACGAAATGCCGTTAATAGCCGCTCCGTAGCCTCTGTTATAACCGCGTTCAATCATGGTAGGTCCCAGCACACGGCTTTCCATCGCGGCATCGGCATTTGCAGAGCCGGAAACGCCGCCCATTAACGTGGACATAACGCAGGATACCTGTCCTAAATTGCCGTACATGTGACCGGTTAAAACATTGGCAAGTTTCATCAAACGCGATGTAATGCCGGTGTTGTTCATCAAGTTACCGGCAAACACAAATAAGGGAATTGCCAATAATGTAAAACTCTGGCTTGAACTTACTACTTTTTGTACAACAATTGAAAATGGCAGAGCGGGGGTAACAACAAAAAACATCGTTCCGGCAACGCCAATCGCAAACGCAACCGGCATACCTAAAAGCAATAATACCAAAAAAACAATTGCAACGGCGCCCATTATATTGCCTCCTTAGCTTGCACTACTATTTTTTCCTCTTTCCGGTGAGCAATTAGTTTTAGCACAATTGTTATTATTAAAAGTATGGCTCCAATAGGCACGCTAATTGTTGCCCATGAATAACTAATTCCAAGTGTTTGAAAAAGACGTTTTGAATTATCCATACTTAAAGGAATTCCAAACCGTACTAAAACCCCTAAAAAAACAATCGATATACCATACATTATATAATATAGTATTTTTTGTACTTTTGCGGGGAACCGTGTTACCAGCATATCAACGCGCACAAAATCCGCCCTGCGCAGCGCTACATCGGCTGCAAAAAATACAACCCATGCAAATAACAAAAGCGAAATATCCTGTGCCCAGTTAATCGGGTGTTTAACAGTACGCGCCACTGCCGATGCAAATACTAAAAATGTAATAAATGCGATAAATGCAGAAACCAAGATTTCTTCTACTTTACAAAAGATCTTATAAAATGCTTTAAGCGCTTTCAAAAGAACCTCCTTTGATCTTTTAAAACTTGATCGATGTTCAAAATTCAATCGATCTTAAAACTTGATAGGTGTTCTAAAATTAGATCGATCTTTTAAAACTTGATTAGTGTTCTAAAATTTGATCGGTTTTTTAAAAAAAGAATTGCAAAAAAATGACCTTCCAAAAGTAATTTTTTGGAAGGTCACTGTTAAGCAGCTGCCTTATTTACCAATCTCTTGATAGATTTTATCACGCAACTGTCTAAATCCCAGCGTGTCGTAAGCCTTGTCCGCCGCTTGTTTGAATGCCGCGCGGTCAGCTTCCACCACAACCATGCCTTTTTCCACCATTTGTCGCTCATAATCGTCGGCAATTTGTGCGATGATCGCCGCATTTTTATACGAAGCCGCTTTGCATTCATCACTCAGAATTTTTTGATATTCGGCGGGCAAAGTTTTAAACCATTTTTCACCAACAATAATACCGTTTGCAAGTTGAAAATGGCCGGTCTTGTCGATGTATTTTACAACTTCGTACAGCCGCGCTCCAAAGGTTGCGGTGTGCTGTGCCTCCGCCCCGTCAATCGTTCCCGATTGAATAGCGTTGTAAGAATCGTTCCAGCCCATCGCGATAGGTGTCGCCCCCATAGACTCAACCGATTTTGCCCAAACAGGCGCACCCGGCGTGCGAATCCGCAGACCATTTAATTCAGAAGGTTTTGTCACAGGTTTGTTCGTTAAGAAGTGACGCGGACCATCATACCAGTTAAAACTGAGCACACGAATACCATCCTGCTCGGCAAGCTGATTGACCCATCCGGCAAAAGTCGGCGTCTCGGTAATCTTGCGCAATTCATCGTAATTGTCCGCAATGTAGGGCATACCGATAATGCCAATATCCTTTACATAGTTTGCCATGCGTCCGCCATCGGTAAGCACCGCAACATTAGCGCCTTGCAACGCTTGTTCGATAACATCCTCGTCGCTACCAAGTTGTGCCGAAGGATAAACCGTGATTTTCAATTTTCCGTTTGTCCTTTCTTCTACAACTTTTGCCCACTCCTTAAAACCTTCTACCATCGGATTGTTTTCGTTTAACTGGGTAGACATCTTTAAATCGTAAATTTTTTCACCTTTCGATTTCCTGCAGCTAACACAAAACAGCATAGCAACCGCTAAACAAACCAAACCAATTTTCCTGATTTTCATAAAATCCTCCACGAATTTTCTAAGTTTAGATTTTAAGATTCTAAGTGCAAAATACTGCATTGTCAAATATTCGCATTGCCTCATTGCCTCTGTGATTCACATTCGTATAAAAAATTTGACAATTTGAAATTCCTCATTTAGAATATGTGTACGTACACGCAAAAAGAATGTGCGTACACGCATAAGCGTGAAAAATCGAAATGCTGGAGGATTTTCAGATGAAAAACATGAAGAAATTTGTTGTGGCGGCTACGCTTATAATTGCGGCTGCCGGTCTTGTGGCTGTGCTTGCGGGCTGCAAAGGGAAGAAGGCGGCAACCAATCTTGTAGGCGTGGTTATGCCCACCCGCTCGGAGGAGCGCTGGATCAAAGACGGTAACGCTGTTAAAGAAGGTCTTGAAAAACTTGGCTACACGGTAGAGTTGCAGTTTTCCGATGACGATATTCCCACCCAGACCCGTCAAATTGACGACCTTATCACAAGGGGTGTAAAGGTTCTGGTTATCGCGTCCATCGACGGCTCCGCGCTTGGACAGCAGCTTGAAAACGCTGCGGCGGCTAAAATTCCCGTAATAGCTTATGACCGCTTGCTGATGCAGTCACCTAACGTTGACTATTACGTAACATTCAACAACTACATAGTTGGTCAGCAGATGGGCAATATTCTCGTGAAGGGTCTTTCACTTGATGCGCCTAAGAAAAAGCCGGTTATCATTGAGTTGTTTGCGGGTTCGCCTGACGACAACAACGCCACTGTCTTCTATAACGGCGCTATGGACACATTGAAGCCTTATCTCGACAACGGCACGCTGCAGGTTCCGTCAGGTCAGACTGCCTTCACATCTGTCGCCACACTCCGCTGGGATGCGGCCGAAGCTCAAAAACGTATGGAAAACCTCCTTTCGCGTTACTATTCGGGAAATGTGGTACTGGACGGTATCCTTTCCCCGTATGATCCTATCAGCCTTTCCACATTAGAGGCCTGCAAAGCGGTGGGTTACGGATCGGGCAACAAGCCCCTTCCTGTGGTCGGTGGCCAGGACTGCGTCGTAGCTTCGGTTAAATCCATTTTGGCCAGCGAGCAGTACGCGACGATTCTGAAAGACACCCGCTCACTCGGCGCCGCAACGGTTGAAATGGTTGATAAAATTCTAAAGGGTCAGACCATTAGCGGTTTGGATACCACACAGTACAACAACGGCGCTAAGGTTATTCCTTCACTGTTGCTCGATATAGTTGTCGTTACCAAAGACAATGTGCAGAAAGAAGTAGTTGACACCGGTTACCATACCCGTGCGGAACTTGGAATTAACTAGTATAGAGAATTAAATACCTTTCCCCCGTTGGGGGAAAGGTAAAAAGCATTAACAAAAAAGGGAGCTGGCGAATGGAAGAAGTCTTGCTTGAAATGAAGGGCATCACCAAAGAATTCCCCGGCGTCAAGGCGCTGGACAATGTGAATTTGCGTGTTAAACGCCGCGAGGTACACGCATTGGTTGGAGAAAACGGTGCGGGTAAATCCACCCTTATGAAGGTGTTATCCGGTGTGTATCCATTCGGCAGTTATCAGGGTGATATTATTTTTGACGGGGCAACCTGCTCGTTTGCAGACATTAAGCAGAGCGAGAAGGCGGGCATCGTCATCATACATCAGGAATTGGCGTTAAGCCCCTATTTGTCGATAGCGGAAAATATTTTTCTAGGTGATGAGCGCGCAAAGTATAACATTATAAACTGGGACAAAACGCGCGAAGACGCGCTTGTTCTTATGAAGAGATTAGGCCTCGATGAAAATCCCAATATGCCGGTGAACAAGCTGGGCGTTGGGAAACAGCAGATGGTTGAAATCGCCAAGGCACTGGCAAAGGATGCCAAAATACTTATTCTTGATGAGCCTACATCGGCGCTGAACGAAAAGGACAGTGATCATCTACTCCGCATTTTGGAGGAACTTCGTGATCAACACAACATTTCGTCGGTGCTTATTTCACATAAATTAAATGAAGTTGCAAAGGTTGCTGACAACATTACAATTCTGCGGGACGGGAAAACAATTGAAACCCTGAATGTCCAGCGGAATTCCGAAGGCATCGCATCTATCAGTGAGGACAGGATCATCAAGGGCATGGTTGGACGTGAAATTACCGACCGCTTTCCAAAACGGAATAACCCGGTTGGGGATGTGGTCTTTGAAGTAAAGGACTGGACCGTCGGTAATCCCGATGACCCCGACCGGAAAAAACTCGAGGCGGTAAACCTGAATGTACGCGCGGGCGAGGTTGTGGGACTTGCGGGGCTTGTCGGATCGGGGCGTACCGAATTTGCCACAAGCGTTTTCGGCAAGTTCTACGGCGTGGACATATCCGGTAAAACAATAATTAACGGTAAAGAAGTGGTTATGGATTCCATTCCAAAAGCTATTGAACATGGTATCGCCTATGTATCGGAAGACCGCAAGGAGTTCGGTCTGGTACTCATAGAAAGCATTAAAGAAAACACTACCCTTGCGAAACTTAAAAAAATTACCAAAAACGGCGTGGTAAACGAGCATGAGGAGATTGTTATTGCCGAAGATTACAGAAAAAAATTCAATGTTAAAACGCCGTCGATTTTACAGCTTGCGGGGAACCTGTCGGGCGGCAACCAGCAAAAGGTGGTACTTGCCAAGTGGCTGTTTACCGACCCCAAGATTCTGATTCTTGACGAGCCGACCCGAGGTATTGACGTGGGCGCAAAGTTTGAAATCTACACGATTATCAACAGTCTTGCCGCAGCGGGTATGGCTTGTATTCTTATATCCAGCGAAATGCCTGAAATTATCGGTATGAGCGACAGAATTTACGTAATGAGCGAAGGTAAGATTACGGCGGAACTTGCAGGTGTTACAGCAACCCAGGAAGAGATTATGCGTCATATCTTGTCTAACTAAAGGAGTGGATAATGGAGACCTTTTTAATAATTTTAAAGAAAAATTTCCGGCAATACGGTATGGTGATTGCCCTGGCAGTGGCTATGATCTTTTTCGGCGCCCTAACCGATGGCACATTTTTTAGGCCGGTAAACCTTACAAACCTTGTGCTGCAGAACAGCTACGTTCTTATTCTTGCGGTTGGTATGCTCCTCTGTACCCTTACCGGTAATGTTGACCTTTCGGTTGGCTCCGTTGTTTGTTTTGTCGGCGCGGTTTGCGGTGTCATGATCGTGGATATGCGCATGAATCCTTATATCGCAATGGCCGCCGCTATAGCGATTGGAGCCATAATCGGTATGTGGCAGGGTTTCTGGATTGCGTTTGTCCATGTTCCGCCTTTTATCGCCACCCTCGCGGGAATGTTGGTGTTCCGCGGTCTTGGGCAGGTAATTATGCAGGGGCAAACCAAAGCGCCGTTTCCAAAGGAATTTCAGGTTATGGCCTCCGGCTATATCGGCGACCCTTTTGGCGGACTTAACATTGGGGGCGCGACCATCCATCTGTTATCGGTTTTAATAGGCCTTGTAATTATCGTCTTTATTATAATTAGTGAAATTCGCAAACGTAACAAACAGAAAGCGTATCATTTCGATGTAATACCAAAAGGTATATGGATTGCAAAGGTAGCCGCAATTTCCGTAGTGCTTTTTGCTTTTACGCTTGTTTTTGCCCTGTATCGCGGCTTCCCGAATATTCTAATTCTTTTGGGTGTTTTGATTGTCTGCTATCAATTTATGACCTCCCACACCGTACAGGGCAGGCATATCTATGCGCTGGGTGGAAATATAAAGGCGGCGAAACTTTCCGGTATCAAGACCAACTGGGTTATGTTCTGGATTTATACAAATATGGCAATTCTTGCTGCGGTGGCGGCTATGGTATTTGCCGCCCGTTTGAACGCCGCTACCCCGAAAGCAGGTCAAAACTTTGAGATGGACGCCATTGCCGCGTGTTATGTCGGCGGTTCCGCGGTTTCAGGCGGCGTGGGAACCATTATAGGCGCCGTGGTCGGCGGTCTCTTTATCGGGGTGTTGAATAACGGTATGTCCCTTATGGGCGTTAGTACCGATTGGCAGCAGGCAATTAAAGGCTTTATCCTCCTTGCCGCCGTGGCGTTTGACTTGTACTCAAAATCAAAGTCAACAAAATTAGGTTAGGGAATGGCGGCAACCAGCGGGAATGTGTGATAACAAAATGAATCCGGCGTTAAAACAGGCAATTACCGACGGGAGGACGGCGCTCGGTATTGAGTTGGGGTCTACCCGTATAAAAGCGGTACTAATCGACAGCGGCAATTTTCAGACTATCGCATCGGGCGGACATGATTGGGAAAACCGTTTAACAGACGGTATATGGACATACTCACTTGATGATGTGTGGGCAGGGCTTAGGGACAGTTTTCGCCGCTTAACCGAAGATGTGCAAAACCGGTATGGGGCGCCGCTTGTAAAGGCAGGTTCAATCGGTATTTCGGCGATGATGCACGGCTATCTTGCCTTTGGCGATTCCGGCCAACATGAGGGAACGCAGCTTGCGCCCTTCCGCACATGGCGCAACACCACAACAGGAGAGGCCGCGTCAACCCTTACAACCCTTTTCAAGTTCAATATACCGCAGCGCTGGAGCATAGCGCATCTTTATCAGGCAATTCTAAACGGCGAACAGCACGTTTGTAATATTGATTTTATAACAACGCTGGCGGGTTATGTACACTGGAAACTTACAGGTAAAAAGGTGATCGGCGTAGGTGACGCGTCAGGAATGTTTCCCATAGACAGTACCCGCACCGATTACAACGCCGCC
This sequence comes from Spirochaetia bacterium, assembly GCA_026002305.1. Lineage (GTDB taxonomy): Bacteria > Spirochaetota > Spirochaetia > Treponematales > Breznakiellaceae > BNVA01. The sequence continues at coordinate 2,233 of BOBI01000076.1, read as the reverse complement.
ATGATAAAGTTATTTAACGGGTTAATTGACGGTAAAAAATTCACTTGGAAGCTGCCCGGCATTCTACCGGAAGTTTTACGCGCCGGTGAAAATGCGGGCGCCCTTACGCAAGAAGGCGCGAAACTTCTTGATCCAAGCGGACGGTTACAGGCGGGTATTCCGCTTTGCCCGCCGGAGGGCGATGCCGCCACCGGCATGGTTGCAACCAACAGTGTACTTCCGCGCACGGGAAATGTTTCGGCGGGTACATCAATATTCGCAATGCTTGTACTGGAAAAAGAGCTGTCGGATGTACACACCGAAATCGATATGGTAACAACGCCTTCCGGCAGTCCTGTGGCAATGGTGCATTGCAATAATTGTACATCTGATCTTGACGCATGGATAAAACTCTTTGACGAGGCGGCTAAACTTACAGGCGCCAAAATCGAAAAACCGCAGCTTTACGACCTCTTATACGCCAAGGCGCTTGAAGGCGAGGCTGATTGCGGCGGTCTTTTGGCTTACAACTATTATTCAGGCGAGCCTATTACCGGTACAACTGAAGGCAGGCCTCTGTTTGTCCGCAAACCTGACAGCCGCTTTACCCTTGCCAATTTTATGCGGACGGTTTTATACTCCGCAATGGGCACGTTAAAACTCGGCATGAATATTCTAACTGTTAAAGAGCAGGTTCACATTGAACGGCTTTTGGGGCATGGCGGCCTGTTCAAAACAAAAGTTGTTGGGCAGAAGTTGATGGCCGCCGCCTTGAATGTACCGGTTGCCGTTATGGAAAGCGCCGGAGAAGGCGGCGCATGGGGCATAGCGATACTTGCCGAATACACGCGGCGTTGTTCCAAGGATTCGCTTGAAAACTTTCTCGCAACGGTTTTCGCCGGTGTTACAGGGACCCAGATTACACCGGATGCAAAAGATGCGGCCGGTTTTAACAAATTTATGGAATATTACACGGCAGGGCTTGCGATAGAACGGGCGGCCTGCGGGGTGTAAGACAGGGATGTTTGGCGGGCTTAACTACATATAATATTAAAATCTTTTTAGTTGCGTATTTTAGGGGGAAACAATGGTCAATTTAAAGAACTACGAAATTTGGTTTATCGTAGGCAGTCAGGATTTATATGGCGAGGAAACACTGCGGCAGGTAGCGAAAAATGCCGGTGTTATGGCAGAAGAATTTGCAAGGGATCCGGTTTTTCCGGCTAAAATAGTGTTAAAACCTGTGGCTATAAACCCCGCCGGTATTCGTAAATTGTTTGAGGAAGCCGCCGCCGCACCTGCCTGCGCGGGAATTATCACATGGATGCATACGTTTTCGCCTTCAAAGATGTGGATTCAGGGTTTGGCGATAAATACAAAACCAATTTTGCACCTCCACACACAGTTTAACCGCGATATTCCGTGGTCTACCATCGATATGGATTTTATGAACCTTAACCAGAGCGCCCACGGCGACAGGGAACACGGTTATATTTACGCAAGGATGGGGTTGCCGCGCAAAGTTGTTGCCGGTTTCTGGCAAGACGCGGAAGTTCGCCGCCGCATGAGCGTGTGGGTTCGCGCCGCCTGTGCCCGCTCCGACGGCTGGACCTCGACGGTTGTACGAATCGGCGACAATATGCGCGAGGTTGCCGTTACCGAAGGCGACAAGGTTGAGGCGCAGGTAAAATTCGGCTGGCAGGTAAATACATGGGGCGTTGGCGATGTTGCCGCCCTTTATAATAAGGTTAGCGATGCCGATGCGGAGAAGCTCGTAAAGGAGTACGAGAAGGCTTACGAGTTTGCCCCGGACCTGAAACAAAAAGGCGCGGGACGAACCGCCGTGCTTGAACAGGCAAAAATTGAAATTGCCCTTAAAAAACTTCTTGAAAACGAAAATGCCGGCGCCTTTACAACGACATTTCAAGACTTACACGGGTTGACGCAGCTTCCCGGCCTTGCCGCCCAGCGCCTTATGGAGCAGGGCTACGGCTTTGGGGCGGAAGGCGACTGGAAACAATCCATGCTGCTGCGCGCGGCAAAGGTTATGGCGCAGGGGTTACCCGGCGGTGTTTCGTTCATGGAGGATTACACCTACCACATGGAGCCCGGCAATGAGTCCGCCCTTGGCGCGCACATGCTGGAAGTTTGCCCGACAATAGCGGAGAGGGGAAAAAGCCGCGCGTCGAAGTGCATCCGCTGGGCAAACTCGTAAGCCTTCTCGTACTCCTTTACGAGCTTCTCCGCATCGGCA
>BOBI01000075.1 GCA_026002305.1 Spirochaetia bacterium | reverse complement strand
CCGCCGCTCATTTTTAAAGCAGTTTTTTTTGTTTCGTTAGGGTCTTGCGCTTTTTCGGGATCGGAAGTTTGAGCCGGAACCACCGCGGCAGCAACAAGCAAAAAAAACAGAAGCGCGATTCTTTTTACAATCAACGTCATCAATCAACTTCACCCTATTAGAAATTTGTCGATCTCGGCCATAAATCCGGTGAATGTTTCGACACAGGGTATGTGGGCATGGGAGGCGCGGATTGCCCCGGGCGCGCGGAACAGGCAGCCTTTTCCGGCTTCTTCTATCATAGCAAGGTCGTTAAAGGAATCGCCTGCGGCAAAGACATCGGCATTACAGGATTTAAACGCGCGGACCGCTTCTTTTTTGCCGTTTTGCTGACGTAGCTGCCATCCCGTGATTTTCCCCTGCGAATCAACTTTAAGGGTATTGCAAAACAAGGTTGGGTATTTAAGGGCCCTCATCAGGGGCATGGCAAACTGCTCAAATGTGTCGGATAAGATGATAAGCTGCGCCTTTTCACGCAGGGCGGCGGTAAATTCGGCGGCCCCTTCCAGCGGCGAAAGTGTGGAAATTACCTTTTGAATGTCGGCGAGTTTAAAATTGTTTTTCGTAAGGATTTCAAGGCGAAAAGCCATCAGTTTGTTGTAATCCGGCTCGTCCCGCGTCGTGCGCCGTAATTCAGGAACGCCCACCGCTTCGGAAAACGCGATCCATATTTCGGGAACCAGCACCCCCTCAAGGTCTAAACAAATCAGCTTCACTGAAAAGAGTGTACACCAGCTGAAAAAACAATTCAAGGATGCGGGATTCCGGTAGTTTTACTTTTAAGAAAACCACCGACCACACCGACCCCACAGACGCAAAAACCATGAGGAAAAAACAACCGCAATGTCGAAGAAGTCGAAAAAGAAGAGGAAAATATAGTTAAAATCCCCAAAAACTTCTTTGACTTTGGTTACTTTACGGTATAAATTCCTTGCTTATTGGATTTGTCCGTGTGGTTCGTGGTTAAGTTCCTTATAATTTGTGGTTAAAAGTAAAATTGCTGGCAAGCGCACTAATTTTGGAACTGGCTCAATTATCAATTGTTAATTGATCTTCCCTATGTTAGCGTCAAAGGCATTTTTTCTGCTTTTGCTAGAACGGCGGCGTACGGCTTATGTGGCGTGTGCCCTTTGGCTTAATTACCCGACAAAAACAGAGGTGCATTCAGTTCTGAAATTGGTACTATGATGCAAACGCTCGCAGGTTCCATTGCGGAATGGATGGGGCTGCCTATTTCTTCCCTATGTTAGCGTCAAATGCGTTTTTTCTGCTTTTGGGGGTAAAGGCGGCGTGCGGCTTATGCAGCGTGTTCCCTTTGGCTGAATTACCCGACAAAAGCAGAGGTGCATTCAGTTCTGAAATTGGTACTATGATGCAAACGCTCGCAGGTTCCATCGCGGAATGGATGGGGCTGCCTGTTTCTTCCCTATGTTAGCGTCAAATGCGTTTTTCTGCTTTTGTTATATAGGCGGCGTGCGGCTTATGTAGCGTGTGCCCTTTGGCTGAATTACCCGACAAAAACAGAGATGCATTTAGTTCTGAAATTGGTACCATGATGCAAACGCTCGCAGGTTCCATTGCGGAATGGACAGGGGCTGCCTGTTTCTTCCCTATGTTAGCGTCAAATGCGTTTTTCTGCTTTTGTGGTAGAGGTGGATGACGCTGAAAGGTTCCATTGCGTAGCGTATTGCGTTATACGAGTTAAAAAACTACTGGTGATCAAAGAAAAGATAACGGCTCGATAGCACTAACGCGGAGCAATGGGTTCTTTCAGCGTCATCCGTTTTTGTGTTAAGGGCGGAAAAAAATGTATTTGGAGCGGCTTGCCTAATTGTACCAATGGTGAACAAAATATTTTTCATCTTTCTACAACATTTATATACAATCCTTTAAGCACCTTTCGCAAACGAATAACCGCATAATGTTTTTGTGATAGCACGGTGTTGACAGTTACACCCGTATTTTTAGCAATTTCTTTTACAGGCATACCGTAATATTCTGTTAACTCAAAAACCTCGCGTTGTTCACTTGGCAATTCATTTAGCGCGTTTTTTATTTCTTCTAAAACAAGGCCGCGCAAATATTCTGTTTCCGGTGTTACTTCTTCACAAAAAACCACATCTGCAATTTCTTGCAAAAAATATTCATCTGCATCTTCATCATAAAAAGCGGGAATTTGTACCTCACCCTTTTTTTTATATTTATTGATAATAAGGTTACGCGCCACACGGTAAAGCCATGCCGCAGTCTGCTCCACGGGTTTTCCCAAGTCGTTTACGCGGGTAAATTGATAAAAGACTTCTTGAAGTATATCCTCGGCATCTTCCACAATAGAAACCCGCTTGCTAATAAAGGCAGACAATCTTTCCTTAAAAATATTAAATGTCCGCGCAACAGATTGCATAATATTGTCCTACACGTCCTTTGTTTCTTGCGTTTGATTGTTTTTTGCGGAATTTTCAAACCAGCGAAAATCACGCGGATCAAAGCCGTGATGTTTTTTTATTTCCTCGCCAAAGCGTTGCCGTTGTTCCTCCGACATTGCGTCCCACCTGGCACGAAAGTAACCGACTCCCTTGCCGCCAAAATGTCTAAAGCCACCTGTAATTCCACCGAACAACACGCGGCAAAGAACCAGCAATCCGGTTGCTTGCAGCCAAGTTATTACAGGCAAACCGAACATTTCAGGCAATAATACATTCCACAACGCCATAACGGCCAATCCGAATCCTGCTGCAAGTACCGCTACCCAAGCTATACCGGCTAAAAACCTGAGCGGGTGTTGAAATCTTCTTTTCATAATTAACTCCCATAAAATAGATATTCTTAACTTTGTAGACAAGCAAGATGTCAAAATATTTTACAAAGACGTTTATAACCTTTTGTCGAAAAGCCCGCCCCGCCGCCTTCCCCCTATATTAGCGTCAAATGCGTTTTTCTGCGTTTGCTATATAGGCGGCAGGGCGGTCAAAGGTTGCATTGCGTAGCGTATTGCGTAAATGCTGGTTAAAGCGCCACTGGTGATCAAAATAAAGATGACGTCCAGATAGCACTAACGCGGAGCAATGTGTTCTTTGACCGCCCTGCTGTTTTTGTGTTAAAGGCAGAAAAAATGTATTTGGAGCGGGGGCGCACGCCGTTTTTGTGTTAAAGGCAGAAAAAAGCGAAAGCAAAAATATTTTTGTGCTTAACTGCCGGTTAAATATTCCTGTAAACTTTTTATCTTGTGGTGCTTAGATTGATTCTGGCACAGTGGGATACCAGCGTGCATTTTGAGCAGAACGGGCTTACCGGGCGGCAGGTGTTTTGACCGTACAGTACGAGTAGGCCGTTGAAGCGTTTCCAGAATTTGAGTGGGAGAATTTCGCGTAATGCCATTTCGGTGTCGTCGGGTGTTTTTGTGCTTACCCAGCCGGCGCGGTTGCTTATGCGGTGTACGTGTGTGTCCACACAGATACCGTCCAAGCCGAACGCTTCGATAAGCACGAGGTTTGCGGTTTTGCGGCCAACCCCCGGTAGTGCAAGCAACCCTTCCATGGTGCGCGGTACAGCGCCCTCATACTGATCGATTAGAATTGCGGCTATTTTTTTTAGGTTTGCTATTTTGTTCCGGTAGAAACCTACGGGGTATATGAGTTTTTCGGCTAACCGGCTGTCGGTTTCCAAAAGCCGTGCCGGGGTGGGGGCTTTTTCCAATAGGCGACCGCTGGCGGGTAGGGTTACCTCGTCTTTTGTGCGCAGGCTTAAAATTGTGGAAAGCAGAACCGGCCAAGGGTTGTGGTTAAATACCTCGGCTATTGTGCTAACCGACGGCGCTTTATCGGCGTTTCCGTCCGGGTTTTTCTGCCGGTTTTCAAGGATTTCGATTATTTCGTCCCATTTTATCGCGTTGTTTTCGATTTTGCTGTTATTTTTCACTTTTTTGCTCCAATAAACAGACGGCTAACGCCTCAACCGCCCTGCCTTCCCCAATAATGCCGATTCCCTCGCCTGTTTTGCCTTTTAAAAACACCTGTTCTATATTGATGCAAAGCGCCCCCGCAAGTGAATCGCGTATTTGGTTCCTGAATGGCAGCACCGCCGGCTTTTCGCAGCTAACAACGCAGTCAATATTGATGATGGACCAACCCTCTGCCGAAACAAGCCCCCACGCTTTTTTTAGCATTTCTATTGAGGGCGCGCCCTTCCATTTCGGGTCGGTATTGGGGAACAATTCGCCTATGTCCGTCGACGCGGCGCCTAAAAGCGCGTCGGTTATTGCATGGGTAAGCACATCGCCGTCCGAATGGCCGTCCTCGCCAAAATCGCAGGGGAGGGTAACCCCGCCTAAAATAAAGGGGCGTCCGTGAACCAGGCGGTGCAGGTCGCGCCCAAGACCAATGTGCAGGCCTTTGCGCTGGCATTGGGAGGGCGCACTGCCGGTTAGCGGCTTCATAGATCCTCCGGAAAGGTGATTTTTCTGTTTTGTTTTTCGCCTGTAACAACGGCAACGGGGCCGGTAAAGGCGCCCCATATTTCCGCGTCGTCCGTCCATTCGGCGCTTGCGTCCTCCAGCTCCAGCGCCGCCGCTTTTTCGTGGGCCGCAAGAATGTCGGCGAATCTAAAGCCCTGCGGTGTTTGCGCCCCCACGCAAGCGGCGCGTTTCAGGTGGCGCACCACAAAACCCTTGCCGTCGAGTTCTTTAGGCGTTTCCAAAAGGGGCAGAACAGGAATGACTGCGCCCGCTTCCAACGCGGCTTCCATAACCTTTTTAATAAGGTCGGGGCTTACCCAAGGGCGCGCGCCATCGTGAATTAAAACATAATCGGGCGGGTCGGTTTGCAAAAATGATAAGGCATGATGCACCGAGAGCCGCCGTGATCCGCCGCCGGGTACAAAGAAAACCGGCGTCCGCGCGCCGCTGCTTGCACCGCCCAGCAAAGACGGCGGCAGGGCTTTTCGCGCCGCCCACTCACCCTGCTCGGCATTTGCCGGAACCGTAATCACAATCGCGCTAATTTCAGCGCACGAGGCGAATGCTGTAACACAGGCGCCTAAAACCGTCAATGCTTCGGTTCCGGCAGCCGGAACACCGGCGTAGTCTTTTAGTACACAGTATTCCTTTTTTATCCCGCCCATACGTGTCGAAGAACCCGCTGCTGTAATAATAGCGGCAACCTTGCACGGCATCATTTTCTACTTATTTTCTAGCTTGCTATGTATAAGCGCGTCTACATCCACCTTTGATTTTTTGAGGGATAGGGAAATCTCATCTTCAAAGAGCTTTTTTGCGGATTCGTAGAGCTTTCGTTCCTGAATAGGCAGTTCTTTGACCTTACTGCGGTGGTAAAGCGAGCGCACAATAGCCGCAATATCAATAATACTGCCCTTTTTTAACAGATCCATGTTCATCTGGTAACGCAATTTCCAGTCGGATGGGTTCGGTTCAAATTCCTCGCCGATAAAGTCCAGCGCCCGCTCCGCTTCGGAAGGCTGCACAATAGCGCGCAACCCAAGCTCCTCGGCCTTTTCCACCGGAACCATAATCGTCATGTCGGTAACTTCCACATATACCACATAGTAAGGGGTCTTTTTGCCGTTAAATTCTTTTTCTTCTATCGAATTAATTAACCCAACACCCTGACTAGGATAAACGATTTTTTGCTTTATTTTAAAAGGATATTTCTTTTCTGCCACGTCTACATAATATCTAAAAAATTAAAAATTGTTAAGTAGCGGTTTAACACCGCCGCTATATCGCCAGCGTCTTTAGCGGCGGCGCTGCGGTGTCGGCAAGGTCAAAGACCGATATGCAATTTGGCGTGTAAAGGGCGTAGGTGTGCAGCAACCCTGTCTGCGGAGTTGCGGCTTTTGGCAGCGCCACGGAGCCCGGATTGCAGCAAATTGTACCGTCCTTTTCCAACAGGCGCCAGATATGGGTGTGACCGCTTAAAAAAATGCTATCGGGCGGCAGCGCAAACGGAAGCGATGTCTCATCAAACAAGTGGCCGTGCGTTAAAAAAAGGCGGCGGCCATTGTCCACAAAAAGCGTGTAATTGTTCATGCAGGAAAATTTCAGCATTACCTGATCCACCTCCGCCTCGCAATTCCCGCGCACGGCTATAATTTTATCCGCATATTGATTCAAAAGCGCCGCCACATCTTTTGGTGAATGTCCGTCGGGCAGCGCGTTACGCGGCCCGTGGTAAAGAACATCACCCAAAATAAAAAGATAGTCGGCATTTAACGTATCGAATTGTGTAATAGCTTTTTTTGTCCATTCAAAAGAGCCGTGCAAATCCGAAATTATCATAATTTTCACTTTAGTATTTCCCTTCATTTTTCCTTACTTGTTCAAAATAAATTCTACACGGCGGTTTTTCCAATTCACGTCTTTGTCATTGCGATCGGCAACGGGTTTGCGGCCTCCCACACCTTCGGTACTTAACCGCGCTTTTGCAATACCCATACCGGAAAGCTGCGTCTTTACAAATTCGGCGCGATCCTTGGAAAGCTGCCCAAGCGCCGGCCCCCACTGTGGCGAGGCTCTTGTTTCCTCTGCCTCTGTTCCCGTCATGCTATTTGCGTGTCCCTCGATAACAACAGAGTAGTCTTTAAAATCTTTTAGGATTTGCGCGATACGCCGCAGTACACGGATATTATTATCAATAACCGCCTGTTCCAAACCTTGCTGCGGGTCTTTCGACTTTGCGACAAAGTCCGCATGGTCGGCGCGGAAAATAATCGCGGGAACCTGCATTTTTAGCTTGTCGCCATCGCGTACAACAAGCACATCAACACGAATTATAGAATTAACACTGGAGGTTTGACCTTCAACATCGGTTACCGTAAATGTACACGGATAATCCATTGCCGACTGAACCAACTCGCCGCCCGACGAAGACTTGCCGTTCCAAACAAGCTCTTTTGTAATCTGAGATTTTCCCGTTGTACCCCAAAATGGATTCTTACCCTGCGGATCAAACACGGTGAATGTCCACGATGAAAGGGGCAGGAGACTTGAAACTGAAAGGCCGATAAAACTGTCGTCGTCAACGCCGTCGTTGTCGGGGCTAAAGTATTCAGGCGTTACCTTTACCGCAATGGAGGGCGGCAGAGCCGTGCACACAAAGGCCGGGGACTCGGTAACAATGTGATTACCCTTGTTGTAAACAATTTTTAGCTCGCCTGTAAAGATGCCTTCGGCTATCGCGCCTTTTTCGTTTTTGCCGTCCCAGTCAAACGAAACAGGAAAATCCGCCGCACCACCGGCCGCCGTTTTCACCGGCTTTTCGTTTAAGTTTTCCGCCGAAACAATGTTAAAACTCCAGCTTTCTATACCTTCTTTTAACGAAGCCGTTAACGCGAAGTTTTCCTGTTTGGTTTTACCGTTAGGCGCAATGGTTTCATGCAGCGCGGTTACCCATGCGCGTACCGGCCTGTTATCAACCATGATATTACGCACACCGGCGCTTCCCCGGTTTCCCGCTTCGTCCTGCGCGGCAAGCGTTATCGTATAATTGCCGTCCGGCACAACATTGCCGGAATCGTCAAAACCATCCCACTGGTATGATGGGACGCTTGTGTTATACCATGCAACCGTACGAACAGGTTTTGCCCCCGAAGTTACCGGCGCTACCGTAAGCGTCCACAGCCTTTCCACACTTGTATTGATAACAAGCGGCACTGTGTCCTTAAATGTGTCGTTATCCGGCGAAAACAGACTGTATTCAGCCGCAACCTCTGCGGAAGGCGGCGTCGTGTCCAGTACAAACTTTTGCCCGCCCGCCCTGGACCTGCTGCCGTTCCGCGCGGTTGCCGTCAACTCAATACTGTAATCACCGTCAGGCGCGGCAGCCCCCGTCCCGGTCCTGCCGTCCCATATTATCGAGGCGGGCAGCGGCCCATTACCTGAAAATGTGCGAACCACAGTCCCTGCGCTATTTTTCACGGTTAATTCATAACCGGCTATGCCGCTTTCGCTTTTGACCTGCGGGCTAAAGCGCACCGTATCTTGAACGCTATCGCCATTCGGCGAGAAATAATCAGGCGTTATCGAAACAAGCAGCTCCGTTTTGCTTGTATCGAGCATAAAGACCGCGCTTGTCGCCGCCTGAAAGTTTCCTGCTAAATCGGTACAACGGGTAAGGTAAGTATAAGTACCGTCGGGGCAAAGCGCGACATCATCTCCAATGCCGTTCCATTCCAGCGACTCCGGCGGTTTGCCGCCAAGCTCAAAGAGACGGACAACCTGTCCCTGCGCGTTGTGAATTTCGCCGAACCACGGCGCATTCTCGTCTGAAAGTTTTTGTGTAATCACGATAGTATCTTTATCGCTGTTACCATCGGGACTGAAAATATTGTCTTTTAAGGTAATGGATGCCTGCGGTTTTGTTCTGTCAAGGATAAAATCCGGCGAACCCACACCCGGTGTTTGATACCCGTTCAAATACACGGCACTGACTATAGCGCGGTATTCGCCCTCGCCCGCCAGCCTCCCCGCATCATCATAACCATCAAACACAATGCTCTTGACGACATTACCATTGCCGGAAAATCGTTTTTTCACGTTATTATTACCGTCTACAATTTCAACAGTCCATGTTTGCAGCGAATTTCCCGCGCTTCCCGCAGGAATTTGCGGTACAAGGGTGATATTTTTCTGACTGCTATCGGTTTCAGGTGAAAAATACCTGCTGCCGCTAATTAAAATTGCAGGAACGGGCTTCTCACCTGAATAAACAATGTTATTGATACGCGCCGCCGATTTATTACCGGCGCGGTCTGTGCTTTCGATAGAATACCCGTAAACACCGTCGGCAACCGGTACATTTGAAGCGTCCGTGCCGTCCCAGTTAATGTCGGCGGGGCTGCTATCCTTAACCTGCCAACTGCGCACCGTGTTTCCGGCAACAGTTACCGCATTGGCAGTCCAAAGGTCTTCCACACTGCCGGATTGTTTTATCCGCAAAACCGCTTTAGCCCCCTCGCCAAAGAATTTTTCCGTGCTTGTAGGCTGAACCAGCACAATTTCAGGGGGTGTGCAGTCAACAACAACTTCCGATTTTGGCGATTCGCTTTTATTTTTGCTATCGTCAAAGGCGGCAATACGGTAAAAATAGCTGCCATCGGGCACTACGGAGCCCATGTCATCCGTGCCGTCCCAAATTATATTGGCAGGTATATCAACACTTTTTTTAGGGGTTATAAGCCGTTTGAAAAATTCCTGAACGCTCACGGGGACGGGACGGCTTTCTTTATTAAGAATCGTCCGCACGGTTTTTCCGTTTGCGTCCGAAATAATAAACTGCCATTCGGTAATGTAGCGTTTGTCCGCAATTTTAAACGGAACCACAAGCCTATCTTTAACGCCGTCGTTGTTAGGCGAAATGTAAACTGTTTTACTTGTGTCCGCTATCGTATCCGCAGCCGAATCGCCGGCCGATGTAAAAAGAACGGCCGCCGCGCCAAGCAGCACAAACTTAAATATATTTTTCATTATTGCTAATCCCCGATTATAATTTCGGGAGCATCGGTATCCTTGCCGCCGAAATCCGCCTGAGCCCCAACGGAAACCGTCTGCAAACCGCGGGTATTTTGCTGCCACAAACCGGAGAAGGCAAAGTCCGTCGTCTGCCAACCCTGCTTTGTCATTAACCCCGATTTGCCCGTATTCGCCGTCCAATTAACGCTTATTCCTATAAAAGGCAAATTCATCCCCATATCACGGACAATCTCGCGCGTATTCATATCCCAGCCCACCGATACCGTAATAATTTTTATTATTTTCATATCGACGCCAAAGCCGAGCGTAAAATTCTGAAAAGATGGAAAACCTACATCAAACGAAAAACCGGCCGTAAAATTACCGGTTTCAACAAAGAGCGAGGCAAAGCCCAATTTTAGTGTAGCTATTGAAGGAAATTCCCCCGGTCCGGTTTTAGGATTAAAGTTCTTTCCCAAGTTTGCGGCCACAGCGGAAGCCCTCATGTTTTTAAAAATGCTCCAATCCCCAAACACGTAGGTAAAACCAAGGTCTGCCGCAAGCGCCCAATCAGAATCAGAATCGCCGACCAACCCGCCTGAATAAATGCTCGCGCCCAAAAATATATTGTCTGTTAAATCCCGCGACCAGCCTACGCGCCCCACAAACGAGTTGCCGTAAGGTAATTGCCATACCGGAATAAAAGAACCGTTAAAAGTAGCCGTCCACACCCCAAAGCGTGTAGGCAAAAGCGCCCCCACAAAAAATGCGTCGCCAAATTTGTATCCGTAGCGGGTTTGAATTAGCCCCGTCCAGCCAAGCGCCGCCGACACCCGCTGAAGAGGCGCCGTAAGCGCGGGATTCACATTTATTGACTGAGGCCCCGCCTGAAATACCCCGCCCCCCGCAACCGAGCCGCCGCACTTATCGCGGATTATATAGCGGAAGAGGTTTCAGGCGGCAAGGGGTAATTATAACTTTTGGCCGGAATGTTGTATTATTATAGTATACTTAATCTGTTTTAGCTATGAACTACCGCG
>BOBI01000074.1 GCA_026002305.1 Spirochaetia bacterium | reverse complement strand
GTAAATATTATTTTTTAGTTAAGGCTTTTTACAGTAAAGGCAATAGTTTGGGATTTGTTGCGTTTATCGTAGATAAACGCTGGAAATCTGTATCGCCTGTACCAAGCCGTTATGTTGCATAACGTGAAAGGTTTCTTGACGTTTTTGTTGCGCAATAAAGAAACACGCAAGTGTTTCGCGCAACAAAAATGTGTGCGGAAAAATGCGTGGGAGCGAGGGCGCAGCCCGACCGACCTAGCATTTTGCAGCACCGAGCCGCTACTGCGGCGAAGCAGAAACCGTGTGTTAAGCGGCGATTTTTTAACACACAACTACCAAAGTATTTTTTGACACGGACGTCAAAAAATACACGATCCAGCTGTTGTTTTTTCTTAATTTCACAATTAGTTAAATAAAGTTGCTTCACTGTATTGGTTTTTCTTTGTGTATTTTATTTCTACCTGTTTTTCGAAATAGTCCAAAGAGTCTTGATGGTATTTAAAAAACCATTCCTTATGATTATTTAGATAGTCATTGCGTATTTTTTCATCGTTAAGATCATTGGGAACTCGTTCCATTCTTTCATCAATACTATCAAAACCAATGAACGGTTCTGCAAGTCTGTTTTTTGTTAATTCAACATAGTCTGGATTTAATTCAATACCTATACAATTTCTATTTAATTGTTGGCATACCCGTAAAGTGGTTCCGCTGCCGGAGAAAGGATCTACAACTAAATCATTTTCTTTACTCGATGCTAAAATCATTCTCTCAATCAGCCCCTCTGGTTTTTGAGTAGGATGATCTTGCCTATTAGCATTGCAATAGTGTACATGAGAAAATGTCCAAACATCACCTGGGTTAGCACCCCGCATATTGTTTACAGATCGATAATATTTTTGTGGCACCCTTATATCATCTAAATAAAAATTAAATTTCTTTGATTTTGTAAACATGAGAATGTCATCATGTCGTGGTGAAAATCCTTTTGTTTTACCAAGTCCCTGCGTATAATGCCATGTTATCCAACTGTTAAAAATGAAATTACAGTCTTGTTCGAGTATTTTATACAGATATGAAATAAAACGAACGCCCATAAATATATATATCGTTCCAGTATTTTTTAATATACGTTCTGCCTCTTTTAACCAAGCATGAGAAAAATTAATATACTCATCAAATTCTTTTGAGTCTGTATTATTACCATAATCTTTCCCAAGATTATATGGTGGGTCGGCTATTATGACATCCGCCGTAGTTGATTCTATATTTTTTAAATATTGTATAGCATCACCAGTTATGCAATCTAATTTCATTATTCGTCCTTTATCCAATTATTTTGTTTTGCGTATCGTAACCATTCCGAAAACCCCTTTCGTGAGGCAATACACTTTGCATCTAGTAATTGACAAAATTCCCATGTAGTTCTTATCTCTTGCGATACATAATGAATATCACGCACTTGTAATTGTCCACTACCTAATGCAAGGTTATAACTTATATCATTTTTACCTAAAAATTTTAAATCATATGCATTAAAATCTACTGCTTCCATTACACCAAACATCATGTTCGAAGCTTTATCTCTATGGCTATAAACTTTATGTTTAATGGATAAAATAACAAATAAATAATCAGGATCTTTTACATATTCGGTTCTGATTCTTGCAAATGAAGTAATATTAGGCGATTTTCCACTACCCTTAATATCGTTGCTTGTAGCTTTTACATCAACAAAACCTGTAACTGAACTTTGTTGCTTTCTGTTCCTCTTGAATTGTAAAATTATGTCAGCCATATTAAGACGTTCACCAGCCTCGACATTAATAAGGTCATATTTATTATTTTCATCTTCCAAAACATCAGTAAAAATCTCAACTGCCCATGCCTCAACAAATGGACCCGCAACCTTATTGATGTTTTCCATTGGTAAACCAAGTTTTAGATTTGTATTGATTATAATCTTGTTTTTTTTGTTTTTTATTGCATCGTCAACAATTGATTTAATTTGTCCAACCACAAAATCAGAACAATCCCGATAATCTTGCGCCTCAATTGGTATCTTAAAGTCAAGTTTTGAATAGTCTTTGTTTACCATTAGAATTTCCCCTATTTGTATATTAGCCTATGCCCATAGAAAAATCAAGAGATAGAATGGTGTATAAAATTCATGCGGCACGGATGCAGCTTGCGTAGATAACGGTGTGTGTTAAAAAATTGTCGCTTAACGTGAAAGCTATACGACGTTTTTGCAGTTGCGATAAAGGAAACCGCAGGTTTCCAGGGGCACAAAAATGTGCCGGAGAAAAACCCCATAAAGGCGCTACTGCGCCGACTGGGGTTTTTCGGAGGCCAAGCCGCTACTGCGGCGCAGCGTATAGCGTGTGTTATGTGCAGTGCTTATTGCTTCACATAGACTAAATTTTTTCCGTCATCATTTATGGAATATACTATTTCAATTGGTTTATTCATTTGTTCAACCAATTTTGTTTTTATATTTAATGTTTCTGCTTTATCTATTACATCAGATTCCAAATCTTTTTTCCGTTTTTTCATAATACCTAATCTGGCTTTGCATTCTTCTTCATGAAAGGCGGTATTATTTAGTATTTCCTTTGCTTCTTTAATAAATGGTGCATAATAATTATTAAGCATTTGCTTTCCTGAAGAATATACAAAAAAATCTTCTTCTTGTAATTGAACTATCTTATGATATAATTCTTCAATTTGATGACTTCTATTTATTTCCATTTGACTCATTTTAACATTTAGCATAAATTCAATAACAGGAATTAAATGCAATAATTCATCGGAAGTCGTTACCATATAAAAATTGAACGAAAAACCACTTTCGTCATCTAATAAAAATAATTTATCAAGATGTTTTTGAGAAGACATTTTATATGTTTCAGGAATTTTCAAATTTGCTGATTTACTGTCTTCCAAATATTTAGAATATTCTCTATATATCGAACCAACCTCAATCTCAACAGTTTTTAATTGTGTTAGGTGTTCAATTCCCGGATATTGAACATTGCATATCTGTTGTATGATTTCTTGAGCATTTTCTAGTCTTGCTATTTTTTCTGTATGATGAAATTTTATTAATTGATTAATTTTTTTATCAATACTTTTCAATTGTTTTGTAATTCCATTCATATAATACTGTCCCGTTACCATTGACATTAATTGCATAATTGCAATAGGAGCAAAAACAGTTGCAGAAATAGATTGAAATCCAGCATGAGCGGCTATATGTCCACCCTGATGTATCATTGTACTAAACGTACCATCAGCAAATGCTGTTAATAACTGTGGAGACACAGTTGCACTAAATAAACCATTAGAATTTAATGCAGAAATAGTGGCAATTTGTGTTCCACCAGAAATAATATTTGATAAGCCACCTTTAATTTTATCCGGTGCTATTTCTTGGTAATTATATTTTTCAATATCTTTAATACTTATTTTTTGGAAAGTAATTACATCCTTTCCTTTTATAGCATCTATTTGCGTTATATTTTCATACTTATCTATATTTTTACTTTCATGAGGCAAAGCTGGTAAATTTGTATTTTTGTCACTATTTACACCTTTTTTCTTATCTTTTCCTTTAAATAAGTCAAAAAACCACATACAAAACCTCCATTTATGATATAATACATTCTTTTCCAATAAATGTCAATAAGCATTGCACATAACGTGAAAGCTATACGACGTTTTTGCAGTTGCGATAAAGGAAACCGTAGGTTTCCAGGGCCATAAAAATGTGCCGGAGAAAAAATGCACAAAGGCCGTAGGCCGACTGCGTTTTTTCGTAGGCCAAGCCGCTACTGCGGCGCAGCGTATAGCGTATGTTATGTGCCGTAAAATCTGCTACGTTAGCGCCGTACCACGGACGGCACGGCGGATTCTTATAGAATATTTGGACTCATGCTACCTTTATAATTGCCTTTAGGTTGCATCCTAATACTCCTTATTTGACATTTAGTGTGGCGGCATTATCACCGGATGTAAATGTCAGCTTCTTGATATTGAGAGTATCTTTCAATAAAGAATAGAAAACCTCAAGCAAGTTTTCGACTGTTGCAACCTTTTTAACAACTACAAGACGGCATTTTGGATAGGCTTTTGCAAGCTCCGTATCAAAAACTACGCCAGTACTTGTATTAAATGGCGATCCATCTTTGATTCCTTGTGCTTCATATACTTTGAGAAGCTCAGGAAGAATAGGATCTTCTTCCTGCAAAATAATTGCATGGTCAAAATTTACCAGGTATTCCCATGTGTGGTTTTTGATGCTGTTGCAAGCCACCACAAAACCATTTGAAGTGTTTACGCCGCCTTCCACTTCGATGGTCAATGTTCCCGTATGTCCATGCAGATACTGAGCTTCGCCAATATACCCTAAAAACCGATGGGCATATTGGATGTTGAGCTTGGTAATCGAGGTTAAGACTCTTTTTTCATCATCCGCAGTTTGTTCCCTGAATTGCGTTCCCGCTACATGGCATACCGGACAGTTGGACGGAGCGCTGCTTCCCGTGTGAACATACCCGCATTTCTTGCAAACCCATTTCTTCATATTGTTCCTCCGCGATTAGCGTCCGCCGACAAATATTTACTAACACCCAACGGATGTTTTTCTAAATAGATTATACACGATTTTATTTTTTATGTCAACAGTATTTTTACATTTGTATTTTTTTCAACTTTTTCTTCGGCGGCATGGATGCCGCCGTCCCCATAAATTTCAGATTTTATGGCACATAACGTGAAAGGTTTGCGACGTTTTGGCCGCCCGAATAAGCAAATGCGAAGCATTTGCAGGGCGGACAAAATGTGGGTGGAGTGAGCCGTGGGAAGGAGCGTAGCGACTGACCTAGGCGAACGGAACCCGGAGGGGCTTTAGCCCCGAACCGCAAACCGTATGTTATGCGATGTAAAAATGCACCTACGAAGCGCCTGCCAAGGATGGCAGGCGTACTTCTTTTTTCACCATGTACTCAATTCTTTGTAAACATCCGGTAATATGTTTATATCTATGAGATATTGCTCTGATGTTTTTGGCAAACCAAGTTTTGCCATAGCGACATCACTCAAATCATCAGCCCAAAGAGAGAGGTGATCTTCAACTTTAGGTTGCCCTCCTAGAGTTTTTACCAACTCAATAATTCTGCGTCCCAACACGATGTTTTCTACACCGATGGCTTTGTTGTTTTTTCGCAACCATAAAATAAGCTCATCGGCACCAATCATTACTTGCATAAAATCTCCTATAACCTTTGTATCGCCACGACAGTCCATTCTGTCAATGGATTTTTTGAAACCTTATAATACAGTCTAACTTTTTGTCCTGTTGTTAAACCAGATCGAGATTCCACTTTCATGTATTGTGAAATAGCTCCATCCGAAGTTTTGAACTGTATATTCGTGCCATTTTGACTCACAAACGTAACGTCTGAAACAAATTCATAAACATTTAATACAGCATCAAGTGTCCCCGCACTTCCTCGTGGCATTTTTTCCACTTTTGCAACTGCCGCGAACAAATCTATTTTCTCGTAGTCTGCGGGCTTAAAACTTGATGGAACGATGGTGAATTTTGAAGCGTCATATTTGTTTGCCGTCTCCTCTGCTTTTCGAGAAGCTTCTTTTTTTGCTTCTCCAGTAGCCACAACTTCTTCAACAGACCTTAATCCGTCAATTTTAGTTACTATGCCATGGTAACTTTCAGAGTCTCGACCATAATTATCCTCTTTAAGAACAGCAATATAGACAGTATATTGCCTATCGCTTTCGAGTTGTTTATAGATATTGGGATAGGTTCCATCAAAACTCTGTGCACCTACTGAAATGCCATCAGGAATTTTATCTCCCGCATTAATTGAAAACCCGCCATAACTCACAATCTGGACTTCTGGTTGTTTGCTGCCAACCGAAAAATACATCCAATCTGGATGTAATACATAGGCTTTTACAATAAACCCACTACCGTCAGTTGTAGTTGATTTTATGCTTTGCTCCAAATTACCTATAGGAATTTCCTTGTAGGCAATATTTGCTAACAATGCTGTCCGCGCCTGTTTTTTCTGTTCTGCCGCCTCTGCCGCCAACTGTTCTGCTTTCTTTTGTTCTGCATACGGATCAGAAAACAATGAACCGAGCATAGAAATACAACTCGTTAACCCAAAAACAAGCAAAAGAGATCCAATAAAACCGCCAAAAAACTTTACTTTCTTCATTTTTACCTTCCAAAATAATTTTGGAGTTAAACTTTTTAAAAAACACAAAGTTTCTTCTCACCGCCCACCAAGGACGGCGGGCGGTCTTTTGAACCAGTTGTGCATTTTTATGTTGCATAACGACAAAAGGTTTCTTGACGTTTTTGTTGCGCTATAAAGAAACACGTAGTGTTTCGCGCAACAAAAATGTGTGCGGAAAAATGCGTGGGAGTGAGGGCGCAGCCCGACCGACCTAGCATTTTGCAGCACCAAGCCGCTACTGCGGCGCAGCAGAAACCGTGTGTTAAGCGAAGTGCCAAAGCTACGCAAAAGCAAGCATGTTATCGGCATTTATTTTTTCTTCGTTAATTCTATTTAACGTAATATTATAATATGTCTCTTCTTTTTCAATGCCTATATATTTTCTATTCAGTCTCAAGGCAGCCAGTAATGCAGTGCCGCTTCCGCAAAACGGATCGAGTATAGTTTGATTTTCGATTGTTGTTAATTCTATAAGCAATTCCATAAGTTTTAATGGTTTTTGGGTTGGATGCAATCCTGAATCAGATTGAAGGGAAGGCATATGGAATATATTATCCGGTTCTTGCCCATATTTTTTAAGGATTGTTTCATTAAATGCACCAAGACTGTGTTCAAGAACATTATCAGCGATAGTTCCACCTATTTTATAGGGTTTGCAAAACCACAATATAGGCTCAAACACAGGACGTAAGTTTCCAACTTTCCAGCCGTTCCATTTTAGAGCGGAATACATATCTCGACGTCTTTCAAAAATAATACTAATTCTTTGTGCTCGGTGTGCCGCACGCTCTTTATCCCATGCAATCATATCTTTATAGGTAAAACCGGCATCTTCAAAAGCACAAATACAACGAGGAGCTAAACGTCTTCCAGCAAAAACAAATATATTGGCTCCTGGTTTTACAATCCGAAACCATTCACTAACCCATGTTTGTACCCATTCGTAGTACTGCTTTGGAATAAGTCTATCCGCCTCTGACCAACCATTAAGAGGCTTTCCTCTTTTTTTAAATATAGCACCAGCTTTTTCCTGTGCAGGACTCGTACCTAGATATGCGTTATTTGTATTAGCGTGTAATACATCCCAGTCATCAACACCTATACCATACGGAATGTCGCTGAGAATCAAGTCAATGCTACTTTTGCTGATATTTTTTATTAATTCGATTGAATCACCATTATATATGTTGTTAGGTGTATACATTAAACCAATCCTTAACAAATCTTCAATGAATCAATATATTTTCTTATTGAAGAAATTTTTTCGTTTAGTTTCAGTGATACGATTAGTTCTTCAATGGCTTTTTCACGTGTATATTGTTGAGTTTCAGTTATTTTGGAATCCCAATATTTTATTTCCGTCTCGCCTCTGGCAATGATGTTATTTCTATATTTTAAGAAATAGTCATTAAATTTGTTTTCATCAATTCTCGAAAGCAACCGAATGATTTCATTTTGATTGCTTAAAAAACAATTATTCCTCTCTGTAACTTTTACATTTCCAGCAATAGCATAACTAACATTCCATAAATGTGAAATATTTACTTCCTCATTTTCAATGATATTGTTTTCTAATAATATTGCAAGATACTCCCATGAAAACAATGTAATGTTATCATTTAACGCCTGTCCATAAATTTGGCTTTTTGATTTAGGATACTGATAATAAGGACATACCAAAACTGCAAAATCACTTGCCCCTCGCCAATCAGCCATTGATTTCACTTTGAAATCTTTTTGATTTTTTGCCGTGCGACTCAATCTAAAAGATTTTGCATCTCCTACAAGTGAATATTCATGAAATTTACTTTTTGCCACAACATCGGCGCAATTTGCGCGTTCTTTGTTTACGGTTGATTTTAACCCTAATTCCTGAAAGCATTTTGATAAAACAATATCCGAAACTTTTGCATAGAGTTTTTCTTCGGTTGAATCATGCCCAATATCTTCGGGAATAGCCCCGATTTCTGTAATAATTGGTATAAGATCGTTACGATCAAGCGCAAAGATGGTTTTTTGTATACTTTCAGAGGAATTTTCAAAATTCCCGCTAGATGATTCTTGTTTTATTTCAGCCCGTAATTCCATGAAATTCATGCTAACCCCATTATTTAGTACAGACTTACATCGTATATTATTTTGTAACTTTTGACAACCAGAGGTTGGATTGAGAATTTACAATTAAGCCTTACGCCATGCCCATGGGGATAAGTTCTTTGGCATTTCGCTTAACGTGAAAGGTTTGCGACGTTTTTGTTGCCCGAATAAGGGCTTTGCGAAGCAAAGACCAGGGCAACAAAAATGTGGGTGGAGTGAGCCGTGGGAAGGAGCGTAGCGACTGACCTAGGCGAACGGAACCCGGAGGGGCTTTAGCCCCGAACCGCAAACCGTATGTTATGTGCAGTAAAAATGCTGTTACGTTAGCCGTGCGCCATGGACGGCGCACGGGCCTCTTATATTTATTTAAATTATAATACCTTTAATACTTCATTTAAAAAATCTTCAATTACTTTACTTGCTGCTACTGTATTATTCATTTTTTCAAAAGTGGTAAAATCATTTTCCCTTAGCGGTATCCAAAATTGATTTACCGGAGGAACATGATAACGACTAAAATCATCATAGAATCTAGCAGTAGGCGTTGGAAAAAGAGTAGCAAGTAATGAGGGTACTATTATTGAATTATTAATAATATCAAACCAAACAATTAGTGCTACATGGCCCTCTGAAAAATCTAAACCCATCCAAAATTCAATAGGATTTTTTCCAATAGGTGTATAGCAATAATAATGACCATGTGTTGTATGATGCGCCAACGGCCATAGTTCAAGCCCTGTCTTTCCAGGAAAATGAATAGATGCTTTCACCGATAATGTTTTCTGCTGTAAATTTGAAATAGCAGTAGATAGTTGATTGGAAAATTCTGTCAATTCTTGAGGATTTACATATTTTGACTCTTTAAATTTCATTTATTTAACCTCCGAAGATCCGAATATAGACAAAAAACACTCTGGTAAAAATGCAAAGAATCACCCTCCCACCAAAACATCATACGATTAGGTGACTTTGCCAGATCATAATTCGCGTATCTGTGCAAGAGAACTTGCTTGCCATTAATAACATCAAATACAAATTCTTCATCAACAGCTTCTAGTTCTTGTTGCATATTATATTTACTATATCCGGGAGGACAAACACGTGGCACTGCAAATTCTCTCCATTTACTCCATGTAGCACCACCATCAATCGTTGATTTTGATCTCATTTCAAAATGTAACCACAAATCACCAAATATAATGTGTTCTTTTTTAATTGTAACTCTTTTTTCAAACTCAAGGTTATCATAATAATATTTTGTTCCGCGATATATAATATAACCACCAAGATCATCTTTTCCATAATCTGCTGCATTTACCGTAAATATTACTGAACCCATAATCAAGAAAATTAATAAAAAAGAGAGTTTCATAGAGTGGAACCTTTTCATTATAAATATCCTCCAATAATTTATACTAACATAATATTATTTTTATGTCAATACTTTTTTGAAAAAAATTTGCATTTTTATTGCACATAACGTGAAAGGTTGGCGATGTTTTTATTTTTGCGAAAGAGAATTGCGTAAGCAATTCAAGCAAAAATAAAAATATGGTGCGTAGCACCCTTGCGCCAACCGTATGTTATGTGCCGTAAGAACACCTGCTACGTTAGCCGCCCAGACGGACGTGGGCGGGCTTCTCTATAACCGATAAATTTACACCGCCATATTTCTCTTAATTGTTTCCATGATTCATTTTAGAAGCATATACACAATCGATCCACTTCTGCTTGCAATAAAACCATGGTCAATTGTCAAAAGCCACGCCTTTTCTTGGTCGGCTTCAGTATTACCAAAACCTCGACCAATAAACCAATTGTAAATTTCTTTTTCCGTCCATGAATGTTTACCTTCATTTGTCAATGATGTTACCAACTCATTCCATTGAGAGTTATTCACTTCCACATGTATATAATATCCATTATTCAATGTTCCAAGTTTATTAGAATACTCAGAATAAAATGTTGTGTCCGTCCAGACTGTGTATGTAGGATCTGGCTCCGGATCATTGTCGCATCCTATAACTATTAGTCCAAATGTCAGTACCAGTGCCGACAATCCGAACAGGAACATTTTGTTCCATCCATTCTTTAAGATTTTCATAAATACCTCCAAAAATAGTTTTTCTGCCATCTTTATAAAAACTTTTTTCTTTCCATCCTTGCCGCGCATGGACGCGCGGCGAAATCTTCTGAAAAGTTCTGGTGTTCTTATGGCACATAACGTGAAAGGTTTGCGACGTTTTGGCCGCCCGAATAAGCAAATGCGAAGCATTTGCAGGGCGGACAAAATGTGGGTGGAGTGAGCCGTGGGAAGGAGCGTAGCGACTGACCTAGG
>BOBI01000073.1 GCA_026002305.1 Spirochaetia bacterium | reverse complement strand
CCGGTGATCAGGGTTAGCCGCCCCAGTTCTTCTTTGCTCATAGTGTATTTCACCCTCCTAAGCTACCACGGGGGGTGACATTTTCCCTCGTGGTTCTTAGGGGGGACATTATCACTTGTGATTCACATGATCTTGACTTACCAAGACATACCTTGAACCAAAATCCATGTGCCACTTTTTGCCAATATTTCCAGGCTAGGTTATCCTTCCCAAGCCTGCCCCGCCTTGTTCCAATGCCCTGAAAACGATTCCTTTCGATAAAGGGCACCGTAAACAGGCAGCAGGAAGTCCTTAATGGCCGTCATAACAGCCGGGAAGTCCTTGTTCAAGATAACGCCTAAGCGCCGCTGAAAAGCCTTCCATTGGGTTTGCTTATCAGCCAATAGTGGGAAGGTATCTTTGAATATGGTCGGTACTTCCGGCATTTCGGTTTTCCGGCGTTCAAAGGTTTGGGCAATGGCTTCATACAATGTGGAACCCTCAAATTCGAAACTACTGCAAAGCTCGTAGATGTCGTAAAAATCCTTCATCCGGCTATTGGCTTCCGCAAGGTAAATGCTGGCCTGAAACTTCTCGGCAATCACCGATTCAAGGGTATAGGCTTTGAGGTGGGGCGGTTCCATGCTCAAAAGTGTTGGGTAGGTCATATCAACAGGTTTGGGGACGATAACGTCCCCAAACCCAATGTCAAACTGCAAGATATGGCGGCTCCGGTCAAGGAACCCGGTGAGCTTTATACGGATTCCCTGACAATCGGCATCTTCCTTAATCCGTTCCACGGTGATGCCTTCCGTATCAAAGGATACAGCGTCATCACTGGGTATTACGGCGATTTCTCTGAATATCCTGACCAGTTCATCCGGGAGGTTCTGAATATGATAGGCCAAGAGGTCTATATCGCGGGTTGCTCTTGCCCGCTGCTCCAGTACGGTATAAAGGAGCAACCCGCCCTTTAGGATGAAATTTCCGGCATAGGGGGATACAGAGAGTCGATAAAGGAGGCGCTCTATGAAGTAGTGCATCAGGATATAGTTAAAATCCTTGCCCTCCGTAGCGGCTACCTTTTTGAGTTTCGCTTTGACACTATCTACGGTCAAACCAGCACCTCCACGTAGGGGTTTATTACCCCTTCAATTTGTAGGAGTTTGGCATATTCATAGAGCTTTTGCAGATTTTTCTTCCCGGACATATAATTCTTCAGCACTTCCAGAGCCACATCCTTCCCGATTTTCAGCCGATTTCGGATAAAATCACATACGGTACGCTCCCGGTCATAGACCTTTAGGGTATGATTATCGACTTGAATGGCTTCAATCCCTACCGGATAGATGTGATTAGCGGACTTATGGACTGTAACATGCAGATTTCCCGGCAGCACCGGTGTTCGTATGGATGATGGTAGGGTGATTTCGATGGACCTCGGGATTACCGCAGTCAGGTCATGGTATTGGGCGGCCGAAAAGAATGAGACAATGCCTTCGGGAATGAGGGAGGCAAGGACTTCCATATCGTTTAGGGTTTCCATAAGCGGACCCCAAGCGTAGTAACCCCTTCGGACTTGTGAAATCTGCCCCGCCTTAATCATTTCGGCTATATCCTTACTGCAAAACTTAACAGACCGCAGGTTAGCCGACCTGAGAATTGGCCCATTTGCTTTAAAAAGTCCCTCCAGTCTTTGAATACGTTTTGTGGTCATATTTTACCCTCGAATTGTATATATTAACAAGCGATACGATACGTTTATAATATAATGATAGGTGTTGATTGTGTCAAGCAAGAAAAAAAAACATTAGAGGCAAGTAATATATTGATCTTCAATTCGTAGCCGTGTACAAAAATTGAAGAATTTCCTGCAGGCTACACCAAATACACGAAGATTTTAAGAGAACACACCTTTCTTTTCTGTTCCTTTGCGCTTTCGCGGTAGAAAACAAAGCAATTTACCACAAAACGAGCAAAAATACAGAATATTTCAAAGGAAAACTTTTATTTTTTGCATTTTGTTCGTGCTGTTTGTGTCGTTAGTGGTTAAATTTCATACGACTACGAATTGAAGGAAAGAAAAAACGCGGCGCTCCGGTTATAACAGCAGTTCTTAAAGCCGGTGTGCAAAAGTAAAAAATGCGGTGCACCAAGCACTTTGGTTTCCATGCAATGACTGTTTTCCAGTCTCTGTTTGGGAACCAAGCCCCTATGTTAGCGTCAAATGCGTTTTTTCTGCTTTTGTGGTAGGGGTGGCGTGCGGCTTATACGCAAAGGCATTTTTACTTCTGCATTTGTCGTAAGGGCGGTAAAGCTCAAAGGTTCCATTGCGGAATGGACAGAGGCTGCCTGTTTCTTCCCTGTGTTAGCGTCAAAGGCGTTTTTCTGCTTTTGCTATATAGGCGGCTGGTGCTCGCGGGTTCCATCGTGAAGCGTATTGCGTTATGTCGGTTAAACCGCTACTGGCGATTAAGGAAAAGATAACGTCCGAATAGCACCAACGCGGAACGATGGGTTCTGCGAGCGGCTTGCCTAATTGCACTAATCTTGAAGTTTAAAAAGCACCTCTGCGTCTGCCGCAATATGCAGCCAAAGGGTTTTGTATTACAAACCGCACGCCGTCTTTGCATGGTTTCCCAGTATCCGCATCAAAATGCGGTCTACGGTATTCCAAACGGCTTGATTTTCGGAGGGGACTCAAATTTAGAATTGCCGCCCGTGCTTTTCTTATAATTGACGGTGTGCAAGCCGATACAGTATAATAAGTAGAATTTTTGTTTATTAATGGTAAGGGGATTATATAATGGACATAATATTTTGGATTGTCCTACCTCTTGCCGGGTTAACCTTAGGCTGGACTATTAGATGGCTGTTTGCCAGATTAAAACTAACGGCTTCTGAACAAGAAGCTACGCGGATTAAAGAGGATGCGGTAAAGCAAGCAGAAGCGGCTCGAAAAGAGATGCTTCTTGAAGCAAAAGAAAAGATAATCAGCGAGCAAAAGCAGGCGGAACGGGAGACTCGGGAAAGACGGGCGGAATTACAGCGGTTTGAACACCGTGTTTTACAAAAAGAAGACTCTATTGACAAGAAACTACGTCAGGTAGAGCGTGTTGAGCAGCAGCTTGCTGAAAAAGAGCGGGTTTTTGTCGAGCGCGAGAATGCGCTTAAACAGGAAGGGTGCAAGCTTAGGACAGAATTAGAGCGAATTTCAGGACTCTCGGTTGATGAGGCTAAAGCGCTGATTATTAGTGAGCTGGAAAACGAAGCAAAGCACGATGCGCAAACGATAATCAATAAAATTGAATCGGAAGCGAATCTTTCGGCGGAAAAGAAAGCACGCGACATTCTTTTATCCACCATCCAGCGTGTGGCTACCGAAATTACGGGCGAGGTTACGGTAACCACCGTGAATTTGCCCAACGACGAGATGAAGGGGCGCATTATCGGGCGCGAAGGCCGTAATATCCGTACGCTGGAAACAATTACCGGTGTTGATATTATCATCGACGACACGCCGGAAGCTGTGGTTATTTCCTGTTTTGATCCGGTGCGCAGGGAAATCGCAAAGGTTGCGATGGAAAGGCTTATTTCCGACGGGCGGATTCACCCCGCGCGGATCGAGGAAGTGGTTACCCGTGTTTCCAAAGATATTTCGCAAAAGATTTTCGAGGAAGGCGAGAAGGTTCTCTACGACCTTGGGATTCACAATATTTCCCAAGAAGGTATTCGCGCTTTGGGGCGGCTCTTTTTCCGTACAAGCTACGGGCAGAATGTGCTATACCACTCAAAAGAGGTTGCGCACATTGCCAGCCTTTTGGCGGCGGAAATAGGGGCAAACACAGAGCTTGCAAAACGCGGCGCATTATTCCACGACATTGGCAAGGGTGTGGAAACCGATTCCGAGCTTAACCACGCCGAAATTGGCATGGACATGGCACGAAAAATGGGTGAGGACCCCCGCATCATCAACGCGATAGGCAGCCACCATAACGATATTGAGCCGTCTTGTATAGAAAGTGTCATTGTTCAGATTGCCGACGCGATAAGCGCCGCGCGTCCGGGCGCCCGCAAAGAGACCATGGATAACTACATCAAACGCCTTAAAAATCTTGAGGACATTGCAACCAGTTTTACCGGCGTGGAAAAATCCTTTGCTATTCAGGCCGGCCGCGAATTGCGCGTAATCGTTCACAGCGACGAAGTAAGCGACGAAACCACCAAAGTTATCGCCCGTGATGTTGCAAAAAAAATCGAAACCGATCTACGCTACCCGGGGCGCATCAAAGTTACAATCATCCGGGAAACCCGCATAGTAGAATACGCAAGATGATGGTGAATGTGTATGGAATTTGAGGTTACGGCTACACGGAAACGGCCTAGGACATTTGATGAGCTTGCAGGTCAGGAATTTGTAAGCGCCACACTAAAGAGTTCGATTGAATCGGGGCGGGTTGCCCATGCTTATCTTTTTTGCGGGCCGCGCGGCTGCGGTAAAACAAGTGCGGCGCGTATTTTGGCGCGCTCTTTAAACTGCGAAAAGGGCCCCACGGCGACTCCGTGCGGGGAATGTTCCCCATGCCGCGAGATAAAAACCGGCTGCTGTTTGGATGTTATCGAGATTGACGGGGCTTCCAACAATGGTGTAAGCGATGTACGGAATATTAAAGACGAGGTTATGTTCCCGCCGAATTCCTGCAAGTACAAAATCTACATTATTGACGAAGTGCACATGCTCTCCACGAGTGCATTCAATGCTCTGTTAAAGACGATTGAGGAGCCGCCGCCCCGCGTGATTTTTATATTCGCTACAACCGAGCAGCATAAGGTGCCCGCGACCATAAAAAGCCGCTGCCAGCAATTTTCGTTCAAACTTATCCACATTGAAAAAATTACGGCTCTGCTAGAGGAAGCCTGTGCCGAAATGCAGATTACGGCGGAGGACGCGGCCCTGTTATGGATTGCCCGCGAATCAGGCGGCAGCCTCCGCGACGCTTACACGCTTTTTGACCAGGTTGCCTCTTTTTCTCAGGGCAATATTACCACGCAGGTTATCCGCGAAAAGCTGGCTCTTGTGGGGCAGGACAATTTAACCCTGCTTGCAGAGTTTTGCGCATCGGGCGATTTTCAGGCGGCTTTAAAAACGGTAAATGATAGTGTCGAGAATGGCGTATCAACCGAACAGTTTATTATCGATCTGGCCGGTTATTACCGCAATTTACTATTAATAAAAAGCGGCGTTACCCGCGAATCGGTTTTAGGCTATCCTGTAGAAAGTTTTTCCGCGAAAGCGCGGGAGGTTTTGGATTTCCCCCGGTTGGAAGAGGCAATGCGCCTGCTTTTGGAACTTTACCGCTCTGTACAGTATTCAATTTCGCCGCGTTTCGAGCTTGAAACTGCCATAGCGCGCCTTTGTTCACTGCCGGAATGGGTCAGCAACGAAGAATTGCGCCTATCTATCGAGAATATTCGCGGTATTATAGGCGGGAGCGCCACTAATTTTGATGCGCACCCACCCGAAATGTCGCTTACCGAAGGCTTTAATCAGAAAATTGCCGAAATGAACACCGCCAAAAACATGCAAAACGGCGCCCCGCAACCGGAAACCGCCCCGCTGCCGCCGGAAGTTGCTATTGTTAAGAATGTGTTTAAAGGCGAAATTGTAAGTAGTTAGGCCCGCCAGCGGGTTAACGTTTTCTAATTACCGAGGTAAGTGTAGAAACCAGAACGGCGGCTATAATTATTGCGCCGCCTATGATTGCGGAGAGGGCCGGTTTTTCGCCGGTTACAATCAAAACCCAAACAGGGTTAAGCACCGGCTCTATACAGGCGATAATTAATGCGGCAACGGAGCTAATTCGTTGTATGCCGTACGAATACAGGATTGAAGCAAAACCCACCTGAAAAATGCCCATGAACAACAGAGCCCCGGTTGCCCCCCCACTAATTGCAAATGGAAACAAAATCAAAAACGGAATACCTACGACGGCAGTTATTATATGCGCCAACAACATCCCGTCGGCGGGGTTGCCGTCTTTTATCATTTTTAACAACACAGAATTCGCGCCTAATGCGATACCGGAGACTACCGCCAGGATGTCGCCTAACAGCGATCCGGCGGCAAGGGCATCTTTAAAAAACAAAACCAAACCTCCGGCAACCATTATCAGGCTAATCCAATTTTCAACGGCCGGTTTTTCATGCAGCAGGATCGCGGCAAAAATGGCAGCCCATGCCGGCGCGCTGTACTGTAAAAGAATAACGTTAGCCGAAGCCGTTAATTTGTTTGCAATAACAAATAGAATCATCACGGCGGCATACGCAAAGCCCGCAAACCAAAACGCCGGAATACGCATCGTTTTTTTTAACGATTCGGCGGCGGGGCCGGAAGATCGGCGCGGAAAAGCAAGGCGGATCGAGATCATCAGAATGGCCGCGATAAAACTACGCAAGCCTGCTATAACAAAAGGGTGCGCATCAATAAGTTTTATAAAAAGCCCGCTGGTGCTCCACAAGGTGGCGCAGAAAAAAACGGCAAGTTTCCCGTAAAATTGCGCGGAATTATTCGACTTGTTTACAGACATCTATCCATTCTTTGTTGTTTGAATATTCGTGTAATTCGTCCGGCGTAAGCTCTATTGCCGAATTACTGCTGCCACAGGCCGGAAAGATCGTTTCAAAGCGTTTTAACGAAACATCAAGGTAAACCAATACACCGGGCGGCAGGGCAAACGGACAAACGCCGCCTACCGCGTGCCCCGTTGCACATAACGCTTCGTCGGGAGTAAGCATAGAAGCCTTAAATCCGAAATACGCTTTAAACTTTTTGTTGTCCAGTTTTGTATCGCCCGCGCTTACAACAATCATGGCAAGACCGCCGTTCTTTAAAGAAATGCTTTTTGCGATACGGGCTTCAATTACGTTTAACGCAAGGGCCGCCTGCGCGACAGTGGCGGTGGGTTGTTCAAATTCAATAATATCTTTTTCCCGCTGCCATTTTTGAAAATACTGTTTAACGTTTTTAATAGACATGGTTTATTAGTTATATGGTTTGTTGGTTCATTCGGTACGGTAACGCAAAATAATTTCTTCATCCTTGCGCGGACTGGCATATAAATCTAATGTATTGCCGTTTGCATCCCACCGCGTTATGCGCTGTAAATACCAATAGTATTCGTTTTCCATAAGGCCGCCTACGTTTATATCACCGGCCATTAGGGTACCCACAATCGGCTGAAGTGTCATATTTTTGCCTTCGCGGGCGGCATATTGAGCAAAGTAACGATTTGGCGCGGCCTGTCCGTTTACCCCCTCCTCGCTAAACTGAATAATGTATACGCTTCCCATATTGTTTTTTGTCATTTCCTGCCGGTTAAGCTTAATCTCGCCATAGCCTATGCGCAGTTCAACAAGCTGCCAAACCTTGTCTTTAATAAAGTCAAACGGCTGGGATGTCTGTAATGTTTGTGACGGCTGACCCGCCGCACCCTGCCCCTGTTGCTGCTGAAAGGATTCCTGCACCTCTGCCTGGTCCAGTTGCCGCCGGTATTGTTCCTGCATCTGCGCCTGCAACTGCATATTGTAAGCGCTATCAAGATTGTTTCCCCTGGCGCCACCCGCGAACGCGCCAAGGCACAAATTCGTTAATAAAAAAAAACTGAGTAATAATATCTTATTCGCGGTGTGTGTCAGCACCGCGCAAATCCTAAATCCCCGCACATAAACCTCCGGACAAACTAATAGTTCACTGTTAATTTTAGTGAAAATTATGCTTTAAGTAAATAAGCCGCTCCAAATACATTTTTTCTGCCTTTAACACAAAAACGGCGTGCGGTTTGTAAGACAAAGACGGTGTGCAGATTTTATCGGCAGTTAAGCGCAAAAATATTTTCCCTTCCGCTCACGCTTGCTACAGTCACTTTTTTTGGCACACAGTTGCTTATTCGCCCCGCTTCGGTCAAGTGAGCTACAGAAAAAAATTTTTGCGCTTCATTAATTATTTACAAGCTACTGCACACCGCACACGCAGCATAAACCGCACGCCGTCTCTACCACACAAGCAGAAAAAACGCGTTTGACGCTAACATAGGGAATACAGAAGATGCCGTTGCTCTCGGTCAAGTGAGCTACAGCAAAAATTTTTTGCGCTTCATTAATTATTTACAAGCTACTGCACACCGCACATGCTGTATAGACCGCACGCCGCCTATATAACAAAAGCAGAAAAACGCCTTTGACGCTAACATAGGGAAGAAACAGGCAGCCCCATCCATTCCGCAATGCAACCTGCGAGCGTTTGCATCATGGTACCAATTTCAGAACTGGATGCACCTCTGTTTTTATCGGGTAATTAAGCCAAAGGGAACACGCAGCATAAACCGCACGCCGCCTATATAACAAAAGCAGAAAAACGCGTTTGACGCTAACATAGGGAAGATCAATTGACAATTGACAAAAAAGCCCCCGCCCATTGCGTGTAACGCAATGGGCGGGGGCCTGTGTTAGGCGTTAGCGTGCCAAAACGGCAGCCGGTGTTAGTTTAGAGGTCCGCGATGGTCGGCGCAACTGATGGTAGGTTATTGGTAGCGCCGGATCCAGTGACGGTTTTGGCAATTGTTATGTCAGCGCCGCCAGTAACGGTGTAGTTAGCGATGCCGGTCGACGAAAGATTAGCTTGAAACAGATTCTGTAAAGCACTTGTGCTGGCATCGGTTCCCGCGGGGACCACCGTAGCCGCGCCGCCGATGGTAACTACGGAGCCTTTTGCTGTACTCTCCAGCCTTACATTATTTGCGCCAACTACCCCAAGGGTCCATGTATCGACAGGAGTGGCGGCGTTAACGATATTCGCACCATGTGTGTCCGTTACAGATAATGCAGAAGTAATGATACCGTCGGTGCCGAACACGCCCGCACCGGAACCGCTTATTTCAAGGGTTTTATGGGTGTTGGCAAGCGCTACAATGTTACTCCCTGTATCAATTGTTGTATCGGGATTAGCTGTAATATAATCGCCATCGCCGCCGTTAGGATCCGGCCCTGTAAATGTGTAGGTGCCGCCAGTGTTAGTAAACGTAACGCCGGTCGCCGGTAAAGTTCGGCCGCTAACAACACTCGCGAGGGATGCGGCAGTGCCGGTACTCGGGAATACGACCGTATCCTGTTTGCCGTCATACTTAGCCCTTAAGTAGTTTCCCGCTGCCGGTGTTGCTAATGCGGCTGCTGCGGTATTTGCGGTTGCTATGGCGGTAACTGTAGGTACAGCGGATGCCGCGACTATTGTTTCACCAAGAATTGTGTGTTTGGTAAGGAAAGCGTAACCGTACTTGGGTAAGGTGGTGTCATCGGCGCCAATAATTGCAGGGCGCATCGCAACCCTGTCAAATGTCTTGGGGCCGTATGTTCTGGCGGTAAAGACAAGAGCATCCCCACTTGGGCTAGTAGTAACAAGCCAGTCCGCGTAAGCTTTAACAATATCCGCTTTTACAACACCGAATTCCCGTGCGCCGATTTCGTCGGCCACCAAGGCTGGAATACCATCGGGACTTAAGCCGGTAAGGACGGTGCCCGCAGCAACGGGAAGTTCTATAGCGCCAACCTTTACTTTAGAGTGGGCGCTGGAAGGAAGGCTGGTCGCATCGTAGTTTGTAATAGGATACGCCCATGTATCATATTGGCCGGTAGTTAATTGTCCGCTTGTTACCGTGCCACCTGTTGTATTAAATACCTTACCAACTAGGGATGTAGCAGCAGCTCCCGCAGAAACAGAAATTTGTTTTGCCACCGGGCCTGTTGCGCCTGTTACCGCTATTTTAAGATAGGTTTTAGTACCTTCGTTAACGGCACTTGCTGTTAATTCAAGTTCGCCGGCGGTAAAAGCGGTATTAAAAGCGCCTGTAATGTCGGATATGTTGGTGTATGTAACAACCGACCAAAAAGTTACGGATTTATTGTTATATGCAACCGTAACAGGTTCGATATCAACAGAGCTTACAACAGGAGTAGGGCTAACATTAATATTAACCGTGCCAACTATCTGGTTAGCATAAGACTCGTTTTGTCCGTAAACGGCGTGGGTGGGGTCGCCGAATGTATAACCGTAAGCGGCTAATTCTATTGCCTGTATCCCCGAAGCGTCGCCGCCGGGGCCTTGCGGACCGGTGGGGCCCACAGGCCCTTCGCAGCCCGTCATAAACAATGATCCTGCCACGAATGCGGCGATCATCCCAACTAAAAACAATTTTGACTTTTTCATATTGAAAAGTCCTCCTAAAACTTTTGTCTATTTCTAATAGACTTTTTATATAACCCGCAACTGCGGGTTTCCTAAATCGGGGCTGTCCGGTTTCTTATCACTGATACGGGCGGCCCCAACTAATGGACTCAAACAATGTACAATTGATAATTAACAATGTACAATTAATAATTATCAAATACGCTTCGCTTTAACAAATGTACAATTGACAATGTACAATTGATAGTTATTAATTTCTCAAACTCCTTACTTTCAATTTCTATATCAATTCGCAATTTAAAATTTCTTGAAATTGTTAATTGTTAATTGTTAATTGTCAATTAAATAGCTATCTCCTCCTCAAAATCCCCGTTCTCAAAATCCTCGTTCATGCCGTTATCCGCACCCGCCCCGCACGAGCGGATATTTACGCTGTTTAAAAACTTGGAATAGCGGCACACACGGT
>BOBI01000072.1 GCA_026002305.1 Spirochaetia bacterium | reverse complement strand
CGGCCAAGCGCCACACGCTGCTGCTGTCCGCCTGAAAGCTGCGAAGGCAGGCGCGTTTCCATGCCGGTAAGATTAACCATATTAACAATGCGCATAACGTTTTCCTGAATTTCTTCTTTGCTCTTTTTGGCTATTTTAAGAGGGTATGCGATATTATCAAAAACTGTCATGTGCGGCCAAACCGCATATTCCTGAAACACAACGCCTAAATCGCGCTCGTTAGGCTGAACCATAACTTGTTTTTCCGCGTCCGAAACCAGCTTATCGCCAATGTAAATCCGGCCTTTATCCGGCGCCTCAAAACCCGCGATCATGCGCAAAAGCACGCTTTTACCGCATCCTGAAGGACCCAGAAGTGTAAAACACCTGCCGTCCTTTATTGTAAGATTTAAATCCTTGTGAACCTGATGATCACCGTAGGCCTTAAAAATATTTTCTAAACGTATATCTGCCATGCACCGTTCCTTAACCCTTTCTTTACACAATTGTTACAAACTGTACAGCAGCAAGCGCTTGAATGTCGTATAAACCTTAAACACTTGCGTGAAACAAAAAGGGTTGGGAACTATATCCCAACCCCTTATAAACTAAACTATTCGGTCATTATCTTTTTGAATGAGGCGATGCGATCTTCGCGTTCGCCTGCAAGTTTTGGATAATCAATAACGATACCATTTGCAACCGCGTCATCTACTGCGGGCAGGTTGTATTTTGCAGGGATCTGAACATCATCGCGCACAGGCAGTGTGCCGTTACCCGTAATGATCTGCTGCGCGTCGCGGCTTATGATATAGTCGATAAATTTTTTCGCCGCCTCCGCTTGTTTTGTATCATTAAAAATGGCGATGGGGCTGGGAACTAACAACAACTCTTTGGGATATGCCATTGCAAGCGTTGCGCCCTTGTCCACCTTGTCGAATGTGATGTAATCCACGCCGATACAGCCGGCAATTTCACCGGACGCGGTATCGTCAACCACCTGACCGGAACCTTTACCTATTGTAGCGCCGTTCTTCCGGATGCTGCGGTAGAAGTCGTCGCCGAATTTCGATTGCAGCATAGCTACGCTGACAAATGATGTACCGGAAAGTGCCGGATCGGCAATGGAAAACGCGTTTTTGAATTCCGGCCTTGTGGCAAGTTCGGCCCATGTTGTAGGAGGTGTTTTTACCTGGTTTGTATTGTATACGATTCCGAGTGTGCCAAGACGCGCCGGAACAAAATAATCGTCGGTACCTACAAGCGGGTTGCTTATTTCATCGACACCGTTTGGTTTATATTGTAACAGGATTCCTTCGTCTTTCATTTTAAAGAAATCGGGAACTTCGCTTGTCCAGATGATGTCTGCGGCAATTTTCCCGCTCTGCCTCTCGGCGGCGATTTTAGCCATAAGGGAACCTGCCCCTGCCGATGTATAGTCCATATCAATATCGGTGTTCTTTTTCAAGAAATCCTCTTTGAGGTCACGAATTAGTGAGTCTTTCATTGATGTATAAACGAAGATCTTTGGCCTTTCCGCCCTGGATGTCTTTTTGCCGGAACAAGCGGAAAACGTCAAAACGGCGACCGCTGTTAACGCTAAAATACGAGAAAATTTCATAAATCCTCCAATATAAGAATGTGATTTTATCATTATGGTTTATGTTTGTTTTTATGTCAAACCTGCAGGCGGCGGCTCTCTGGCGGCTTGCCGCGCCCATCGCATAAAAATCCTCAAGTTATACAATAATTTTCCGATAACTAAATAAGGTCTCTTTTTAAAAACCAAGGAAGGTTGTTGTAAACATGGAATCAGTTAAAAATTTTACACATAGGTTTATGAAACAAAACAAACGAAGCAATTTAGCGGAAAACAACACGCCACAAAAGAAAAAAAATAATCCTAAAAAACCGCTCTTTATTTTTGCGATGTGTTTGGTGTCTTTGGCAATTATATTTTCTGTTTCAATTTCTGCTTCACTGTTCAGGATTCCTGATATTAACGCACCGCTTGGAGATTTTTTCGCAAACTCGTACGGAATTTTATCGTTTATTATACCGGCATATTTTGTGTTTGCGGCTTATATACTGCTGGAGAACTCTTACAGACCCGGAAAAATATTTGTGCTGAACAGCTCCATATTTCCGTTTATGACATTATCAATAGGTTTTTCGTTTCTACGCGATTATGAATACTTTAATGAAAAAATATTACTCATAAACGTGCTTG
Source organism: Spirochaetia bacterium (assembly GCA_026002305.1). Lineage (GTDB taxonomy): Bacteria > Spirochaetota > Spirochaetia > Treponematales > Breznakiellaceae > BNVA01. The sequence continues at coordinate 8,537 of BOBI01000072.1, read as the reverse complement.
GAAAAACGGGCTTTAGCTCCATAATGGTTTTGTTGACCGTTGTAGAATGTTTTGTTATAACAACACTAACAACAACACTTTTCCCGTCGCCGGTTATCCGCAGAACAAGACCCGCAAACAAGGGTAATCCAAGTACACCACCTGACATAAATAATTTTACCCGCACACCCGACAGCGAAATAAAAATATTGCGTATTCCGTCTCATTCTACAATTCCGGTAAAACCGGATGGGTTGGATGTTGTTGATGGGTTGGATGTTGTTGATGGATTGGATGTTGTTAAAGAAGCCTATACAGAGGCATTTGAAGAACTGGAAGAACTGGGCAAAACAGAAAAAACGGCAGACGGTATTGAGGAGTTAGACGACGTATTACAAAAGTTAGACCCCAACCTGAATGTGTTAAACGAAAAACTTGAAATATTCGATACTAATTTTAAATCAATAGATAAACAACTCGATCAAAACATAGAAAAATTAGACAGCAGCATTAAAATTTTTAATACAGAGTTGTTGTCGGAAGGATCAAAGGGAATAGAGGAAACAGGGGAATTGGACGACTTTGTAGAACCGGAAGAATACCCTCCCATTGAACTTGACGTTATCGACATGAATGACATAGTTGATTTAAACACCGGTGCTATAAATCATGATGATTTAGATGATGATATGGACGACCTTGACACCATTATCGACGCCGCAGAGGAAGAGGCAAAAGAACGTACAGCGGAGCTTATAAAAAAAAATAAAAATACACCGGTAAAAAAAAAATTACCGAAAAAATATAATATTCCCGTTGAAGGTATTTTAAAAGCCTACACAGACGGACAGTACTGGATAATTGACGACGCGACACGCGAAGCCGCGATAATTTTAAAAGAAACCCTTTCCGAATTTAAAATACAAGCTGAAGTAACAGGCATTAGAAAGGGTCCGGTTATAACAATGTTTGAAATACTCCCTTCACCGGGCGTAAAACTATCAAAGATTGTCAATTTACAGGATAACATCGCCCTTCGTTTAGCTGCCGCCTCCGTCCGTATTGTAGCTCCTATCCCGGGCAAACACGCCGTCGGCATCGAGATACCGAATAAAAAAAGAAACATCGTATCATTCCGCGAAATTATAGAAGGCGAATTAAACCGCGAAGGAAAGAAAGGTGAAATACCTGTAGTGCTTGGAAAAGATATAACAGGCGAAGCTGTTACCGTAGACCTTTCCACCATGCCGCATCTTTTAATCGCCGGTTCCACAGGTTCCGGCAAATCGGTTTGTGTAAACACGATGATACTTTCTATATTGTATCAATGCCATCCAACACAATGCCGCTTGATATTAATCGATCCGAAAATCGTTGAGCTAAAACTTTATAATGATATACCGCATCTTTTAACACCGGTTATTACCGAACCGAAACGCGCTTTTCAGGCTCTGCAATACTGTATTTACGAAATGGAACGCCGTTATGCCTGTCTGGATTCGATGGGTGTGCGTGATATAAAAACATATAACAAACGCATTAAAGAGCGCGGCATAGCAACAGAAAAGATGCCTTACATCGTTGTGTTAATTGACGAATTCGCAGACCTTATGGCGACAACAGGAAAAGAGCTTGAATCCACAGTTGCCCGTCTTGCCGCTATGAGCCGCGCCGTAGGCATACACCTTGTACTTGCAACACAGAGACCGTCAATCGACGTCATTACAGGCCTTATCAAATCGAACATACCAAGCCGCATCGCGTTTATGGTTGCCTCGATGATGGACAGCAGGATTATTATTGACACAACCGGCGCTGAAAAATTATTAGGCAAAGGTGATATGCTTTATTCGGGCATTGTCGATCCGTTCCCGATTCGTATGCAGGGCGCTTTTGTTTCCGAAGAAGAAGTAGAAAGTGTTGTCGCTTATGTAAAAACGTTAGGCGAACCGGATTACATAGATGAAGAAATATTTTTCGACGAGGATGACGAAGAAACCGCGACTAATGTTTATACAGAAGGTGATGATCCGTTATACGAAAAGGCATTGGAAATTGTTGTACATCAGGGAAAAGCCAGCGCAAGTTATATACAGCGCCGTCTAAAAATAGGCTACAACCGCGCCGCCCGCCTTGTAGAAGAAATGGAAAACCGCGGCGTCGTGGGCCCCGCACAAGGCTCCAAACCACGCGAAGTGTTACGCGCGGTTTAAAGGCAGGCGCTAAAGGTTACTTCACGTTTAATTGTTTTTAGCGTATATTTGCTATACAATACAGCGGATGAGGTTGTAAAAAATGGAATTAGGGTATACTTATTGGAAAGATGATGGATGGTTCGTTGGTTATCTTGATGAATATCCCGATTATACTACCCAAGGTGAAACGCTTGAGGAATTTGAAAAGATGCTTCGTTCTTTGCATGAGGATATAAAGACCTCTGATTTCCCTTTCATCCGAAAGCACGGCACCTTAAAAATTGCATGAAACGAAACGATTTGATCAAAAAAATCACTAAACTAGGCGCGATTTTTGAACGTCATGGGGCTAACCATGATTGGTATGTTAAAAAAGATATTAATGTAGGGCAAGCAATACCTAGGCACAACGAGATAAAGGAAACAACCGCCCGGCGAATTATTAAAGCGTTCTCTTGATTCTTTGTATAGTATGTAGAAAACGCAAGATGTTGCAGAAAATTTCTTCCGCAAGGGATAGAAGCAGAATTTTTGCGGAGCGCGGCGGAGCAAAAATTTGAGCGATAGCCCGACCCCGCCACTTTGAACACACATATATGTTAGCGTCAGATGCTTTGGTTTCTGTCGAAATAATTTGGTCGTTGAAAACCGGCATCTTCGCTTCCCGCTGACTGGTAAACCGCCGCCGGTGTCAAAAAAGCGGTAGCCTTTGGGCGCGGTCTTGGCGCAAATGCGGTGGATCCGGGGTCGTAATGGTATAAATATATAAAAATGCATTTTCAAATTGTATGTTACTGGTTCATAGGCAAGGAATCAGAGCATTGTTTGGCCCAGTTTCCGGAGTTTACCTGTGCCTCGAACCCCTCGATATGGCTTTTTACAACCGAATCAATGCCTTTCAGTACCGATCTATGCAATTCCTTAACCGCTTCAACCGGATAGCAGGCTTTTGAAAATAGCTCCGTAGGGTCCATCTTGAGGGCTTTGGCTATGCGTTCCAGGACATTGACCGAGGGGAATTTCTTTTCAACCTCAATCATGGCTATATAAGCAGTGGCGATATCGGCTGCTTCCGCCAGTTTTGCCTGAGAAAGACCAAGAACATACCGCTGCGATTTTATATTGGTGGCTAATATGTGTTTTAGACTTGTCATTCCATAAACTACCAGTTAATAAAATCTATTTTAGTTACCAGAAACCTGTTGACAATAATCTATAGGTTAGCTATGCTCACCTATAGATTATGATGGCGCGAAGGAACGTACAAAAAAATAGTACGCCGGGACTGAATATCTTTGGTGTATTTGGCATAACTGCAACAATAATTGCAGTTCTTACCGTGTTTATTTATCCCCCTATAGCAAAATTGCCTCAAAAAATTACCGATTTCTATTATGATTTTCTCTTTACCAATACCAATAAGAGCGGAGAATTATATCTTTTAGTATTTCTTACGGTGCTTGGAATTGCGCTTGTTGCCTGGCTCGACAGAAAACAGAGTATTGATAAGGATTCAGAGCCGTCAAAAAGCATTTATTTGTCGCTTGTAATTCTTCCGCTGCTTGCGGGTTATTTTATTCATGGGTACATTCCGCAATTTATACTTGTTCTAGGAATGGTTTTTTGGGCTTCTAATTTAGTGTGCCCACAATATTCATTAAAATCCGTCCTTGCCTATTTTTTGATTTATCATGCATGCATGGGAATAATAACACCTCTGGGAAAGGCTCGTATTACAGTAGTGATTATTATGTCCTGTGTAATTTTTGTTCCTGTATTCTATTTTGTTTTTATGAAAAACAAAGAGGCCATTACATTAATAGATAAGATTATACTTGGCGTTCAAATATTTATTCCGCTTTGTCTTTTTATATTTCTAAAAAATAAATATCTTGCAGGGGGCGAGGTTGTTGTTATACCTTTTCGACGCCGCTATGTCTACCTTATTACTTCAATAATAATTATTTCAACCGCCTATGCGATATTCAGGTTTGTAAAGTCATTCCGTCATACAAGAGACAATATTTCCATGACAAACGATAAAATAAACAACTTGGTGTTACTATCAACCTTATGTATTATATCCGCTTTTCATGTTGATATTAATGTGTCGCGTTTTGTACCAGAAGATTTCCATCATTTTGGCGAGCGTGTTATTTCATGGCAGCAAATAATTGAACTTGACAGAATTCCTTACAAAGAATTTTTTGCGCCAAGCGGGTTATTTTCAATAGTAAATGGATTTTTCTTGCATACCCTTTTTGATGGTACGGCATCAAGTATATTACCCGCTCTTACATTTGAACAGGCTTTTTACGCGGTACTTATTGCGATTGCCTTCTCATTGGCGGCAGGTCCATTTGTTGCTTTATTTGTAATTTATCTTCTCCCTATAATGAGTTATGAACGTTTCCATTTGATATTCTTTTCACTTGCCTTGCTGGCTGTGCCCGGTATCTGGAAAGATATCAACAGATGGCTCAAAGTGTGGGGCCTACTTGTTGTAGTGAATATGCTCAATTATCCTCTATTTGGGATGTCTTTGGCTGTCGGCGCCCTGCCCTATGCCTGTACCGGGATTTATCTTGCGATAAAGCAAAAAAAATTCCTTGCATGGTTTCGTAAACCTTCTTTTTATATCACATGGCTTATAGAATTTGCGGTAATTATTCCATTTGTTCCGTTATTATTGCGTATGGTCACAACTTCTGCAATAAGCGGTGGTGGAACGGTACAAGCCGATGGCAGGGCGTTGTTCACCAATGATCTTTCTATTCCCAATTATTTATTAGGTGTGAGTGACGGGTATAATTACCTGGCCCGGATTTTTCAATATACCGTTGTATTAACCGGACTTGCTCTGGCTATAATAATTCCGGCATATATTCTTATACGTACACTTAAATCAAAAATGACAACGGAAGAAAAGCTTAGTTCTCCATTGTTTTACTTCTCAACACTTTGTCTTTTCTTTTTACCGGCAGCTTATACCTTTGGAGTTATTCGTCTGGATGATGGATCCTTTAACAGAGCTTCCGGTCCGATTGGCATAACAGCCGTACTCTGTATAATTGCTCTGCTAAAATATTCAAAATCTGTTTTTACAAATAAAGAAAACTTATCACTTGTTATCATTATACTCACTCTGGCTTTACCATCGCCTTGGATATATGGGCGGCTTAATTCATTAAAGAATATTAGCAAAATAAATGTACCGGAAAATACCGTTCGCATAAGTGATGATATCAACGCAAAAATCCCCCGCCTTGGAAAAGGATTTATTAACCAGGGCAATCTTGATTCAATATTATATCAATATAATTTTTTGGATAAGAATAATTTATGGGGTTATGATTATCATAGCGGCTATTTAGATTCTTATATTTTAAATGCTCCTGTTCCCGGATCAGGACAAATGGGTATAGCGGGTGGGTATAAACTTGCGCGGCTCTATTATACTGCCTTTAAAGATAAGCCTGTGGTTTTAAGAGGGTTGCCTCAGACGTATCTTTGGTACTGGGCTGCCCTTGACAAAGGACTGGTTCAGACGCCGGAGGGATTTTGGGTAACACCGGAACTCATCAAAGATAAATACAGCCCCGATGAATTAAGAAGGCCGGAACACGCGCCTGCTATGGGTCTTTATCCAAGCGCTTATGGCCGCTCGTTAAAGAGCCTTCGTCCAATTCTTGACAGCGTGCGTACCATGGATGCTAATAACACGGGAGAGATTATTCCGCTGGGAATAAAGGGAACCGAAGCTGATTATATATATTTGGAACTTGAAACTGAAGCAATTATTCAGAACCGGTATTTTGAAGCATGGGATTTTTCAAAATATGGTATAAGGTTTAATTTTAAACATAACGGGCAGTGGGATTTTTGGGATGTAGATTATGGTGATGGACGATTACTTTTACCGGCCGGTGATGATACTAGATGGTTATACGACGACATCGAAGAAATAAATGTTGAGCTTACCAAAGGATTTAATTCTGTTTCCAGAGGCAAATTAAAAATAGAACTGTTAAAGTTAAATCGATACCGTTAATAGTGCTTTATAGGGAGATAAAAAATGGATAAAATACTTATTTTTATTCCAATGTATAACTGCGAAAAGCAGATTCCTCGTGTTATAGCGCAAATCACAGGCAAAGTATTAAGTTATATTACAGAAATCTTGGTAATTGACAATGGATCGCCTGACAATTCGATTAACGCCGCATTACAGGCAATACAATATTGCACCGTAAAAGCGAAGGTTGTTCAAAACGTTGATAATTACAGTTTAGGCGGCTCGCATAAGGTCGCCTTTCAATATGCGATTGAAAATGGTTTTGATTATCTTATAGTTCTTCATGGTGATGATCAGGGCAGCATCAATGATATTGTACCCATATTGGAATCGAAAATGTACCGTAATGCCGATATGACACTCGGTTCACGTTTTATGAAAGGCTCGAAACTTCCCGGATATTCAAAATTTCGCATATTTGGAAACATTGTTTACAATTTGTTGTTTTCAATAGTACTGTTTCGGCCTATATCGGATCTTGGGTCCGGCTTAAACATGTACCGTGCAGCATCACTTAAAGGCGCCTGGTGGTACAAGCTTCCTGACAAATTGTCCTTTAACTACACAATGCTTATGGCAGCTTCTTATCTTAAACAGAAAATACGGTTCTTCCCCATCTCATGGCAGGAAGAAGATCAGGTTTCCAATGTAAAGATTATGCGGCAGGCAGTTGAAATGGCCGGTATGCTTGTAAAATATTTTTTCCTTCGCGGAAGATACATTAAAAGCGAATTACGGCAAATTATAGTTGAAAAATATGAATACAGGACAATAGGCGAAAATCAATGTTAATCATGGGAATACTTTTTCTTCTTATTACGCATACCGCAAAACTAGTACGATGTTTTTTTCTTGTTATGGAAAAACGAATATCGTTCCGCTTTTTCTGTTTTGTTTATATATTCACAACCGTATTAAACACTATTATTCCATATAAATTAGGTGAATTACTCAGGCTGCTTATATTCATTTTCCTTTTAAAAGATATTGGCATGTCATTACTTGTAATTTTTACAGAGCGTTTCTTTGATTCGATTACACTTTTATTATTTCTTTTACCGACGGGATATATGCATGGTTTTACGCAGCCATTTGTTATTAGTTCTATGTGTATTCTTGCTCTGGTTTTCTTCATGGTATACAAAGCTTTTCCGTCAATTTCTGCCAATATAAATGAATTTATAATCCTTAAGAAAGGGCAGCAATTGGATATTACGGCATTAAAGATTCTTGATTTTGCAGATACTATATACAATAAAGAAAAGATAATACTAAAAAATAAACGCAATGCCCTGGTTTTTCTGACCGCAATATCATGGATTTTTGATTTTCTAGCTATCATTATTGTGCTGGCACAAACAAATTCAGCAATTGATATTAGATCGGTTACCAATTTCTTTTATACTATCACCGCCGGTAATATGAAAGATATTAGTCTAATGTATTACAAATTTTCCTTTTTTTCACTTTTTATTATATGTATCACTGTATCTATCCTTTCAATTTTGAATAGAAGGGCAGTAAAAAATCATGCGGCATAATATTCTATTTATGTATGATGATTCAGAACTTCCTTCGGACACACTGAAGAAGGTTATTGGAAATGTAAAATTTTCTGATATTATATACAAAAAGCGGACGCTTCGATCATGGTTTGAATCCGCAGTTTCCGGGGGTAAAATAGTATATGAGAATTTTAATGTCCATGATTATGACGGCTATAGTTTAATCCGGATTCCTTCCTCTGCGGCTATTACCGATTTTGAACAATTCCAAATTTTAGTGAATAAAATGTTTTTTTCCAACAGCTCTGCCTTTTTATATGACGGGGATAAAATCGTATTTTTTTTCTACAGTGATGTCAATGATTTTGCGAATCGCAATGGCTTGATGGAACAAATAGAAATACCCAACTATTGTTTAAAAGATATATCAAATTATTCAAATTTCATTCAATACATATCCGGTGGATTTGATACCAGGTTTTTTAATCAGATCACCGGTAATAACTATGAAGTTACAAAAACATCTGCCGATAAAACAAAACTAAATAAAGAATACAATTTTGCCCGTCTGCTTCCTGATTCGATGAAACAATGGGTTGTATTTCCCTATAATTTTCGCGAAGATGAAAAAAAAGCATCCTATGATATGGAACGGCTTGTTATTCCTGATATGGCAATACGCTGGATACATGGGGCAGTTGATCTGCCCGAATTTACCGCATTTTTGGATAAATATTTTTATTTTATTACAACACGAGTTTGTAAAGGTATATCTCCTGATAC
>BOBI01000071.1 GCA_026002305.1 Spirochaetia bacterium | reverse complement strand
GAAAATGAGGTTAAACACTGCGAGCTTTTAACAAATGATGCCGAATGGGAACTGTTAAAAACTATTGCGGATTGGCCGCAAACATTGACACTTGCCGCCGAAAAAATAAACCCGTCGGTAATTACTGCGTATCTATACGAAATGTCAAAAAACTTTAGCCGCTTTTACCACGATTGTCCGGTATTAAACGCCGAAGAAGATCTTGCAGCCGCGCGCCTTAACCTGTGCCGCGCGGTACTGCGTGTTCTAAAAGACGCGCTGGAATTAGTTTGTATCCCATTCTTGGAAACAATGTAAAAGTGTACACTTGTGTTAGTGAATTTCGTCTAGGGTTCAAATGCTGATTCCACGGGGATGCGTACAAGGTTGATATACTGGGAAGGGTAGCGGTTTTTGAAGCGTGTAAAGGGTGTTTCTACGGCGCTTTCAAAGACGGCGGTGTGGAAGCTGCCTGTGTCGTCGAAATAGGGGATAAGGACGGCGATGTGGTAGAACTGCCTCATGCGGGGTTTGGGGAGCATTTCGTTGTTGACGGCGCCCAGGAAGATAAATCCGGGTTCGTCGATGGCGAGGGTGTAGAGTAGGGCATGGAGGCCTTCGAAGCCGTAACCGGCGTTGGGTAGAAAGCCCGGATAGGCTTTGGCGGCGATGGTTTTGCCTGCGCGCACAATAACTTGCGCGAATGGGCTTTGGCGCACTTCTATTTCGTCTAATGTGCCGAATTCGCTCGATTTAAAGGCGGCGCCGCAGGCGGCGGCGAGGTTTCTTATCCAGTCCAAGCCGAAGAACGGGTCGCGGCTTTCCTCGTAGGGGCCGGTAAAATCGCTGCCGCGTGTTCCGAATGGGGCTTTTAGAGGGGCTATGGCAAGCCGACCTCCTGTTACCGGACGTAATATGCCGTCGATTGTCCATTTTGCAAAACCGGAGCAGTTAAGACCGGCGTTGCTTTCTTGCGGTTTTTGCGTATCAATAAAAACATATTCACCGTTTTCGTCTATTGCGCCGTCATCGGCGAATGAAAGGCCTGCGAGGGCGAGGCGGATTTTGTCTATTATTGAACGGACGTCCCTGTAATCTTCGCGTTTCGGCTCAAAATAGCGGACCGGAAAATTATCGCCGACTTCGGCAAGAATGTCTTCAATTTGCATGGTTAAAAGCTTGTCAAACGGGAAATGGAGGCTTATCGACTGCCCGATGTAGGCGTCGTAAACAACTATATCCATAACTGATGTCTGCACCGACGAGGGCGAAGGTCTGAATTGTATATACGTGTAGGGATCGCTGCGCGGGAAAAACCGGATGCGTACGGGAAGCCCGTTGGAGCGCTGCCGTGTTAAAATCCACGAGCCTTGCGCCCAGCCGGGAAAACCGGCGTTAAGCTGCCGCGCTAAAACAATGCTGAAATCGCCGCCTGAAACTTCGGTGCGAACTTCCACACGGGCGCCGTCGGGCAATGTTGAGATAAAAGGAATTTTTGTCAGCACCTTGACCGGCGCGTCGATAAACCAGTCTTGGTAAAGATTCCGCCGTATCGACGAATCGTCACTTATTTTTTTTACCTGAACGTCTAATGAAAAAACTCCGGCGGTACGCCAAAGTATCAGCAGGAACAACGTGAATTTGAATATAAATCTTGACATTTATACTAAAATATCGGCATTTTTTCATTTTGTTTAAAGCGTTACGCACGGCAGAACCGTATTATGGATATGGAAAAAAGATACACAAATTCGCTAATAGATGAAATCAAAGATATCCAGGAAAATGAAAATTTTTACCTTTCCGATATTTTCCTGCCGGACGAAAAATGGCAGCCGCGCGAAAAAATGATTATGTGCGGACCGCAGGCGCTTAGCGACAGTGAGCTTTTATCGGTGCTTATCAACACCGGCATTAAGGGTAAAAATGTTTCCGCGTTGTCCTGCGATTTATTAACCTTTATTAATTCCGCAAGAGAGAGTCCCCATATTGAAGATCTTATGCGGCTTTCGGGTATTGGTGAATCGAAAGCCTGCGCCATTGCCGCCATGATGGAATTCGGCAGAAGGCGCTGGGGTGTGCGCGGCGTGATTATAGAAAAGCCGGTAGATGTTTTTAATATGATAAGGCATCACGCCGATTCCAAACAGGAATGTTTTTTTAGTATTTCGATGAACGGCGGCCACGAGGTTCTTTCAAGCCGGATCGTTACCGTGGGCCTTGTAAACAGGTCTATTGTTCACCCCCGCGAAATTTTTGCCGACGTGCTGCAGGATAGAGCAGCGGCAATCTGCATTGCGCATAACCACCCCTCCGGCAATACAAACCCCTCGCCTGCGGACGACGAAGTAACAATAAAGCTAAAAAACGCCGCCGGGATTCTGGGGATCAATTTTTTGGATCACGTTATATTTACAAGGGACTGCTATTTTAGTTACAAGAATTCTAAACGGATGGATGAATTGGGGGTAAGCGTGCTTTAAGAGTCCCGCAGCTGCCTAAACATCCGGCGCCGATTCTCATTGATACATAATTATATAAGGACGCGGCTCAAGCGCATAGACATCCTTTGGCGTTAAAAGAGGTGAATCCACCAAGACGCCGGGAAGTTTAAAATCATAAAAAAGTTTAAATGCTTTTATAGGCATATTCGTGGCTTGCGCGTTGAATTTGTATGTACCTAATTTTTCCGCAGGTGTTCCAACACCGTCCATGCAGTGTACAAGACGCACGTATTCAAAGTCGGACCTTACATTCTTCCTGTTTTTTATCATCACATCCCTAAACTGATGAATAACGAGCATACGCTCACCTTCCATATTATTTTCTATCAAATATTTTTGCATTGCTTCTTGTGCGGCGTTAATTTCGTCCGCGCTTACGCTGCCGAATTCCTGCATGGGCTTTGCTGTCCGCCATTCAGGATCCAGCGCCAAGTGTACATTCGGGTATTGCAGATACTTAAACATTGTTTTTATAGATTCAACCGGATCCAGCAATCCAATCTGGTGATCAAGAAAAATTAACATATCGTTAGCTTGCGCAAATTCTATCCAAGCAGGTAAGAGTGTTTTATCTATTTGATCAATAGTTAAAACACTCTGGCTGGGCGATTTAAAATCTTCGAAGATTTTTTTCTGTTGATCTTTGGGTAAATCTTTAGTTGCCGGATCAATACGCCAGGGCTTTCCCTGCGCCGTTGCATAAATAATATAAAATGCTTTTTTTATATTTCGTCCGCCGCTTGCCTCTTTATATTCCGTAGCCAAATCGGAAAGCTTTTGTGTAAGTTCCTCTCTTGGATAGCGCCCTAAAATACCCATATTTTTTGAGATTGGGTGCCCGTAGAAGGCAAGGATGTCGTTGTTCAACAAAACCGAGTTGCCTACAGCGGCGGACGGCATGGTTTTTTTCGCCGCTTCTTCTTCAGTCTGCGGCCCTAAAGGCCAGCCTGTTGTTTGTCTGCTATCCCCGCCTGCGGGAATCTGTATATCCTGAAGCGAAAACGCGGTAAATAAGAAAAATGCCGCAACGGAAATCAATAGGCCAAAAATGTTGGCGTTTCTAAAATATTTTTTAAGATCCATAACCTATTATCGTCAATATTTTGAAAAAAACCAGCTTTTTAACGTTGACACTAGTTCCCACTGTTCTTATAGTGTTAGAAGATTTAGAATATCAAAATATGCGGGGGCACACTTGGAAAGCAATGTTAATTCCAGAATAAAGTCGCTGGTAAGTATTATAGTGCAAAGCTATAAAGAAGTTGAGGAAACAATAAAAATTGATTCGGTGTATCAACTTAACCGGTCGGTTATAATCGAAATTATTGAAAAATTCAGGCGGTTGATTTTTCCGGGTTATTTTGTAAAAAAATATATTATAAAAAGCCTTATCGAATATCACACCGGTGAGCTTGTCGAAGAAATATTTTTTGATTTATCAAAACAAATCGCCGTTGCGCTGCGCCACAGACCCGACGGTATAAATTTTAGCGACAACGAGCTAAAAGATTTTTCGGAAAACACCGTTTGCCTTATTCTGGAAACGCTTCCGCATATCAGGAAAATTCTTGCAACCGATGTTGACGCGAATTTTAACGGGGACCCCGCAGCCTACAGTAAAGACGAAATAATATCATCATATCCGGGTATTTACGCGATAATGGTATACCGCATTGCACACGAATTATATAAACTTAATATTCCGCTTATTCCGCGCATTATGTCGGAATACGCCCACAGTACAACCGGCATTGATATTCATCCTGGCGCAACGATCGGCAATCATTTTTTCATTGATCACGGCACGGGCATCGTGGTCGGCGAAACAACCATTATCGGTAACCATGTAAAAATGTATCAGGGCGTTACACTCGGCGGTCTTTCCACAAGCGGGGGGCAAACTTTAAAAAATGTTAAACGGCACCCCACCATCGAAGACAACGTTACCATTTATTCAGGCGCTTCTATCCTTGGAGGAAACACCGTAATCGGCGAAGGCGTTGTTATAGGCAGTAATGCCTTTGTAACAAAGTCCGTGCCCAAACGCACCCGCGTAAGCGTTAGAAACCCCGAATTGCAAATTAAAGACCGCCAGCAGGAGCGCACCGAATTTGAGCAGGATGAATTCTGGTATTATGTGATTTAAAAGGCAGGTTGCTTTGATTAGCGAATTTTGTTAAATTGGATACATGACTTATTCAATTGCATTTGCAGGTAAAGGCGGCGTTGGTAAAACCACAACGTGCGGCATGTTTATTAATTATTTGGCGAAGGCCGGAATGGGGCCTATTTTTGCGGTGGATGCGGACGCTAATTCAAATCTTAACGAGGTGCTGGGCGTAACGGTGGAAGCGACGTTAGGCGATATAAGAGAGAATATAGCGAATGCCGAGGCGGAGCCTAGTCCGATTCCTACGGGTATAACGAAGCAGGAGTATGCGGATTCAAAATTCGCGCAGGCCTTGGTAGAAGAAGATGATTTTGATCTTCTTGTTATGGGGCGCACGCAGAGTGCCGGTTGTTATTGTTTTGTAAATGATATTCTGCGTGAACAAATTCGCAAGTATTATTTAAATTACAAATACCTTGTTGTTGATAACGAAGCGGGGCTTGAACATATAAGCCGGGGTATTCTGCCACCGGTGGATCTTATTCTGCTTGTCAGCGATTGTTCACGGCGCGGTATTCAGGCGGCGGGACGTATTGCGGAAATGATCAAACAGCTTGATCTTAAAGCGAAAGATGTTTTTCTTATTGTGAACCGTGCCCCGGGCGGCGTTCTTAACGACGGCGTTAAAGAAGAAATAAAAAATCAACAGCTCAATTTGATTGGTGTTCTGCCGCATGATGATTCTGTTTATGAATACGACAGCGCGGGCAAACCGACAATTTCTCTTCCCGACGATAGTCCGATCAAGAAAGCGTTAGGTGAAATTATTAAGAAACTTCCGCTAAAATAGTTTGGCGGTTTTATCATGTTAAAAATTGATGAACTTTACAAAGCTGTAGAAGAAAAAGGAAATGTCTGTGTCGGTCTTGATACCGCCCCTGAATATCTGCCGCAGGATGTCTTGTCAAATTATGATTATAAAAGTTTAGCGGTGCTGGCGTATAACAAGGCGGTTATTGACGCAACCCGCGACAGTGCCGTCTGCTACAAAGTACAGATTGCATATTACGAATCGCTGGGGATTGCGGGGTTAAGCGTATATTCGGAAACGTTAAAATATATACGCAAGCGTGATTGTATTTCGATAGCCGACATTAAACGCGGCGATATTGCCGACACCGCCGCCCGTTATGCGAAAGCCCATTACAATGGCGACTTTGAGGCGGACTTTGTTACGCTTAACGCTTACATGGGTATGGACACCCTTACCCCTTGGATTGACGAGGCGGCGCGGCTCGGCAAAGGGGCGTTTGTGTTGCTGCGTACATCGAACAGCGGACGGAATGATTTTGAATGCGCCAAACTGGAAAACGGCAAAATGTTATACGAGACGGCAGGCGCTAAACTGCAAGAGCTTGCCGCGCTGCACAAGGGCGCCTGTGGTTATGGTTCTTTTGGTGCGGTTGCGGGCTGCACAGATTCGCAGGAAAGTGCCGCCATTCGCAAAAATTACGACCGCTTGTTTTTGTTAATTCCCGGGTATGGCTCTCAAGGCGGCGGCGCGGCGGAGGCGGCGCTCCTCTTGGACAAAAACGGGAACGGCGGCATTGTCAATTCGTCGCGCGCTATATTAAAAGCATGGGAAGCAAAAGACCCAAGCATCAGCACATTGCAGGAAGCAGCCCTTGCCGCAAATCTTGCCGCCATTACCATGCGTGATGAAATACGGGCTGCGTCAAAACAGGTGCGTTAAGTTGCCGCAGGAAAAAAAAAGTTTAATTACAGGGTTGCTTTCCACGCAGCGTGTGTCAGACGGCATAACGCGGATGAAATTTTCATGGCACGGCGCAAAACCGCGCGCCGGACAGTTCTTTATGGTTAAACCCTGTGTTTCAAGCACATTTCTAGCGCGGCCTGTCAGTGCAGCCGCAGCAGGAACAGGTTCGGTAACATTTTTCATAGCGGGTAAAGGCAGAGGAACAAGAGAACTTATTGACATGAGAAAGGGTCAAAGCGCCTGCCTTACAGGCCCCTTGGGAAATTGCTGGAACGATTTCAGGGCAGGGGGTGTTAAACAAAAAAATGACACGGACAGAAAAATCGCCCTTGTATCAGGAGGCGTAGGAATTGCGCCTCTGTTTGCATTTGCCGCTGAATTATCTGTTTCACGCAGCAAAAATTTTGATTTCTTTGCAGGTTTTAAAGACGGGAACACAGTGCTGAATGTTAAAGATGCCTGTATAGTTACAGAAGACGGAAGTGAGGGAAAGAAAGGTCTTGTTACAGATTATGTAGACACATCAAAATACAGCGCCGTATATTCCTGCGGCCCCCTCCCCATGATGCACGCGTTATACAACAAATGTAATAAAACAAACACGCCGCTATTTATCAGTATGGAAGCAAACATGGCCTGCGGTGTGGGCGCCTGCCTTGGCTGTACAATAAAAACAATTAACGGCAACAAACGCTGCTGCGCCGATGGCCCGGTATTTCCGGCAGGTGAAATATTTTATGAATAACAATAATCCCGATTTAAGCGTCTGTATTGCCGGGGTGAAATTTTCAAATCCGGTTATCGCCGCATCGGGAACATTCGGTTATGGAAAAGAATATGCCGGCATGGTAAACGCTGCGGAGTTAGGCGGCGTCTGTACAAAAGGACTTACACTAAAGGCGCGCACAGGAAACAAGGGTGTGCGAATTTGGGAAACACCTTCGGGTTTGTTAAATTCTATCGGGCTGGAAAATCCGGGAATAAAACATTTTATCCGGCATGAATTACCGGCGTTACGCGAAATGGGCGCCGTCGTAATTGCAAATTTATCCGGCGCAACTATCGAAGAATACACCGAAGGCGCGGCTCTGCTTAACGGGACATCCATCGACATGATCGAATTAAATATCTCATGCCCGAATGTCCGGGACGGAGGCATGGCCTTTGGGCTGGATCCGGCGCGCGCCGCTTCTGTTGTAGCGCCCGTCCGCAAGGCGTGTTCAAAACCCCTCATCGTAAAACTTTCGCCTAACGCACCGGATATAAAAGCGGTCGCCGCCGCCTGCGTAAATAAGGGCGCCGATGCTCTTTCAGTTGTAAATACTTTTACAGGAATGGCTATCGACATAAAAAAACGCGCGCCTGTGTTTAATAACATCACCGCCGGACTTTCCGGCCCGGCCATCCGCCCCATCGCATTGCGCATAACATGGGAATTAGCCGCCGCCGTAAATGTACCGGTAATCGGATTAGGAGGAATTGCCTCCGCCTGCGATGCGCTGGAATTTTTAATGGCCGGAGCCGCAGCGGTCGAAGTAGGCGCCGCCACATTTTGTCATCCACAAACAATGATAGAAATTATAGAAGGTATAAAAGGGTATATGATAGAAAATTCGGTTTCATGTTTAAATGAATTAAAAATTAAAAGACAACAATGACAACAAAGTAAAAAATTCTTAAAAACGCAGGAGGTTTGTATGACAGACGTAATTAGTATTTTAAAAGAATGTGAAGCGATGCTGGAAGGACATTTTTTGTTATCGTCCGGCAGACACTCGGATAAATATTTTCAGTGCGCGCGCCTTTTGCAGTACCCCGATAAAGCCGCCGCCGTTCTGTCCCTTGTGGCGGACCGTATCCGCGCTGACGAAAAATCGGGCCTCCTTAAAATTGATTCTATTGCGGGGCCGGCAATGGGCGGAATTATCGTGGCCTACGAACTTGGCCGCCTCTTGCAAAAACCGGCATTCTTTACCGAACGTGATGACGCCGGTGTTATGATACTGCGGCGCGGATTTACCGTGCGCCATGGCGAAAATATCCTTATCGCCGAAGACGTTGTTACAACCGGAAAATCGTCGCAGGAATGTGCCGCCGCACTTGAAAAAGCGGGCGCAAAAGTCGCCGCCCTAGCCTGCATAGTAGACCGCCGCTCCGATGCCGGTAACGGCAAAGCCGCCGCCCTGCCCTTTTACGCCGCCTGCAAAGTTACCGCCGCCAACTGGGCCGCCGGTGAATGCAACCTCTGTAACAAAGGCCTGCCATTTGTAAAACCCGGCTCGCGCAAATTGGTGTAGGCGCAATCTTAAAACATATCCCAAACATGAAATGAACTACCGCGCCGCAGAGCACTAAACTTGACCCACAATTTTAGTTCTGTAAACGCGCTCGACTTTTTGGCGAAATTCAGGTAGGTTCAACCAATCTGGAAACCAAAAAGCATCAAATTTTTCCTGAAAACGATGAAAATATCTGTTTATCCACCTGCACGGGGTCAAAAATTCTGAATCGCCTGACATTTTTTTGACATCTTTTAGCACATTGGGGAAACATAGAATTTTATGGGTCAAGTTTAGCGCAGAGCAGCGCGGTATCAGCTTTGTTTTTGTTCCAATCTTATGAATGGATACAAAACCAAAGCTGTCGTTCTATAGGAAGTGATTGTACGTGTGCGGTTTACTACCGCTTTAGAAGAACCGCCGCAGAGCGGCGCGGTATTAAACCGCACGGAGAATAAATCACTCAATGCATCAGACTAAGAAATTGATTGTATATTAAGCCCGGCTGCAGTAACTGATGTCTATCTATTGAAAAACACACCTGAATAATATACCTTATTGAAATACTGGGGGACAGGAGTTTGTATGTTTAGACCTACCGGTTCTTGGGTGGCGATGATTACGCCATTTGATAAGCAAAATAAAATTGATTTTGGCGCCTTTAAGGTGCTGATTGACAGGCAGATAAAATACGGCACAAACGAGATTTTTGTGCTGGGCTCTGCCGGCGAGACTACGCTGCTCTCTACTGAAGAAAAAAAAGATGTTATCAAAAATATCATAAAATTGTATAAGGGTAAGATTCCGGTATTTTTCGGGTGCGCGGCGCCTACAACGGAAGGGGCGGTGGATTTGGGGCGTTTTTGTGAGGCCGAGGGGGCGGACGGTGTTGTTTTTACGGCGCCGCCTTATGTGCTTATTCCGCAGGAATCGGCGTTTGTTCATCTTGATACCTGTATGTCTGCGGTTAAAATTCCCTGCGGCGTTTACAATAATCCTTCACGGCTTGGGGTGCATCTTACGCCGGAAACTATTAAGCGTCTCTCCGATGCCCACCCGAATTTTGTTGCCGACAAAGAGGCCATGCCGCAGGTTAGCCAGCTTATTGAGGTGAAAAAACTATGCGGCGATAAGGTGAATATTCTCTGCTGCGACTTTCCCAAGTATTCTATTGTTATCCCGACGCTTGCCATTGGCGGCAACGGCACGGCAAATATCGGCGGCAATATCATTCCGCAGGAGCAGACGCTTTTTTCGCGCGGGTGGACCGATATGAAAATTATCGAGGAATGCCGCCGTGAATACTTTAAATGGTATCCTCTGTTAAAAGAGCTTTACCAGCTTTCCAACCCGATTGTGATAAAGGCCGCCCTGAACATTCTGGGTTTGCCCGGCGGAAGTCTGCGTGCACCGTATCAGGAGTACGGCGGACCTCATCTTGAAAAGTTGGAAACCGTTATGCGCGAGCTTGGCGTTATCGAGAAATACAAAGTGTAACAGCACTTTTATAATTAAAAGCCGGAAAATACCGGCAAAAGGATTTTTATATGAAAAAAGTATTTGCGGTGGCGGCTGCAGCCGTCCTGGTATTCGGTCTTGCTTCGTGCAAGGGTAAAAAAACGGAAACTTCGGTTTCTATAACTGACACGCTTGCGCCGCCGGCGTCGCCTTATAGGTATTCGCTTGCAAGCGGCAGCGTTGGCGGGAATTTTTACCTGATGGGCGGCGGCCTTGCCCAAACTTTAAATAACCACCTGCCGCACTATTTTCTGTGGACATCCGAGACTACAGGCGGCGGCACCGCAAATGCCCGTATGCTGGAAGAAGGCGACGCCGAGCTTGGTATCGTTATGACATCGTCGCTTTTAGAGGCAACCAAAGGCGAAGCCGAGTGGACGGGCAAAAAGGTGCACGGCAAATTACGCGGCGCGGTTCCGGTTTATCCTTCCTGGCTTACAATTTACACCCTTTCCAATTCCGGCATTAAAAGTTTAACCCCTAACTCCGCTATGATATACCCCGCCTATTAATACCCCTCTTCATTCAGGTCCAGTTTTGGCAATTTTTGCCTTTTTTAGCAGTTTTTTGCAAAAAACCCTTGCAGTTATTTCTAATTCG
>BOBI01000070.1 GCA_026002305.1 Spirochaetia bacterium | reverse complement strand
CTGCGAAACCGGTATAGAAAACTTTATGAAAACGTCTTGTTAAAATTAAATGGGCAGCCGGTTCTTTCGTAAAAATAGCGCGACAGAAATTGTACAAAAACTTTCTGTAAAGGCGGTTTTTGAAAACAATTTGATAGAGGACGGCGACCGTATTTTGATTGCGGCAAGCGGCGGCAAAGATTCCAGCGTAATGGCGATGACGCTTTCCGCTATCCGCAGCGCGGTTAAGAAAAATTATGAGCTATGCGCTTTGCATATATCAAGCGATTTTTGTTCATGCTGTAAAAAGGCCGCGCTTTCCGGGCGCCTGCATGAATGGGGTATTCCGTTTAACGATCTGTTTGTTCCGGTTATCGGCAGGTTAAAAGAAGGGCGGAAAATGAACTGCTATTGGTGTTCCACACAGCGCCGTACGGAATTGCTGCGTTATGCGCAAGAAAATAATTTTAACAAGGTTGCGCTGGGGCATCATCTTGATGACATAATTGAAACTTTCTTTATGAACATGACAGCCTCCGGCGTTCTTTCCACAATGAGCATCCGTCTTGATTATGATAAATATCCGTTAAGTCTTATCCGCCCTCTTGCCTATATTGAAGAACGGCAGGTTATTGCCTGCGCCGCGGAAAATAACATCCTAAAAGCCGCCTGCACCTGTCCCTACGGCGTGAACTCCGCCCGGCGCGATGTCCGAAAACGCATTGCCGACCTTACCGGCAATTCCGGCGACGTTAAACGCCGTATACTAAAGGCGGCGACAGGGGTATATGAAAAAAAATAGGGTGCGCCCTTGTTGGGGCGCACCGGTGTTTTTAAAATGAACTACCGCGCGGCGAGCCACGCGGTATTAGCTTTTTACTTCACTTCACTGCCTCTGCGGCAGGTTTTAATTTTAAGCCAAATGCTTCGGCAACGCCGGGATACGTTACTTCGCCTTTGTAGGTGTTTAGTCCCAAAAGCAAAGCGGGGTTTTCGCGGCAGGCTTTTTCCACGCCCTTGTTTGCAAGCTGCAGCCCGTAGCCAATCGTCGCGTTGTTAAGCGCGAAGGTTGATGTTCGGGCATAGGCGCCGGGCATATTTGCTACGCAGTAGTGAATTATGCCGTCTACTTCAAATATCGGGTGATCGTGTTTTGTAGGCTTTGATGTCTCAAAGCAACCGCCCTGATCGATGGCGACATCAACTAAAACTGCGCCCGGCTTCATTATCTTGAGGTGCTCTCTTGTGATTAGTTTTGGGGTTTTAGCTCCCGGAATCAGTGCGGAACCGATAACGATGTCGGCGGTGCGCAGGTATTTTTCAAGCGATACGGGATCGTTGTAAATGCCTTTTACGTTGGCCGGTAGTATTTCGCCCAGGTATTCAAGCCGCGGCAGGTTTACATCGAAAACCGTTACATTACAATCCAAGCCTGCCGCCGCTTTTGCTGCATTGGCGCCTACATTGCCGCCGCCTAAAATTACAACATTGGCCGCCTCGACGCCGGTAACCCCGTTTGGAAGAAGTCCGCGTCCGCCATGGCTTTTTGCCGAATAAAAAGCGCCCATAAGAATCGCCATGCGGCCTGCAACCTCGCTCATAGGCTTTAATAATGGCAGGGCTCGGCCTTCCTGCACAGTCTCGTACGCCAAAGCGATAATTTTTTGCTTTAAACAGGCGTCAAGCAAGGGTTTATCCGCCGCAAAATGGAAGTATGTGTAAACAAGCTGATTTTCCCTCATACGCGGGTATTCTTCCTCAAGCGGTTCCTTTACTTTAACGAGCATATCCGCAAATTTCCAAACCTCGTCGGCGGTGGCAAGGATCTTTGCACCGGCGGCTTTGTATTCTTCATCGGTAATTGCCGAACCAAGGCCCGCGCCTTTTTCGATGGCAATTTCGTGCCCCGCATCCTTGTATGCGTGCACGGCATTAGGTGTTAAGCCAACCCTAAATTCATTGTTTTTAATTTCTTTTGGGCAACCTATTTTCATGGTGTTCTCCTATACTGATTTAAATTTGCCCCGCACAATACGAGGCGGCGTATTTTTTTGCATAAGGATGGCAGACGATACTGCCATCCTTATGCCCGAATAAAATTCGATTAAAACTAACCTCTTGCTTTCTTGATATCCGTCAAATCGGGAACCGGTTCCGTATCAACATCATCAATGTGTTCGACGTTCCCATACTTCTTCGTTTCTGCGACAATTACCCCGCTAAGAAGCAGTACCGCGATAAGGTTCGGTAAAATCATCAGCCCGTTCAGGGTGTCCGCAATATTCCACACAAGGTTCAGGGGAATGGTGGCCCCGACAAATACAACAGCGGTATAGATCACACGGTAGGGGGCAATTATATTTGTACCGACCAGATACTCCGCGCCCCGCTCGCCGTAGTAGGACCAGCCGAGGATGGTGGAGAAGGCAAAGAAGAACAGGCCGAATGTGAGGATAATGGTGCCGATAACGGGTATTGATCCGAATGCTTCATGCACTAGGGTTCCGCCGTTTTCAAAATGTGCACTCCCATTAGGCGCGACTTCATAAGTTACGATGACAAGGCCTGTCATAAGGCAGATAATAACGGTGTCCCAGAAGGTGCCTGTCATGGAAACCAATGCCTGACGGACAGGGTTTGCGGTTTTTGCAGCCGAGGCAACGATAGGCGCGGAACCCATACCGGATTCATTGGAGAACAAGCCGCGGGCAATGCCGAAGCGGGCCGCCGCCATAAGTCCAAAGCCGGCCAATCCGCCGCCAACAGCCCTAGTATTAAATGCGGCTTTTAATATGACAGAAATCGCCGGGCCTATGTATCGGGCGTTAATAATTAGGATAATAATACAACCTAAGACATAGATAATTGACATAAACGGTACAATGGCTTCACAGACCTTGGAAATCCACTTTAAGCCGCCGATAACCACCGCCCCCACAAAAATCGTCAATACCAAACCGGTAATCCATGTTGGAACTTTAAAGGTTTCGGCAACAAGGCCCGAAACCGCGTTGGACTGCGTCATGTCCCCAATACCAAAGGCTGCCAGGGCCGCAAAAAGTGCAAAGAGGATACCCAGTATACGCCCGGCTTTCTTGTTTTTAAGGCCCCTTTCCAGGGCGAACATGGCGCCCCCTAACATGGCCCCTTTCTCGTTCTTCACCCGGTACTTTACCGCAATCAGAGACTCTGCGTACTTGGTGGCGATCCCGAATACGCCGGTAAGCCACATCCAGAGCACCGCCCCGGGGCCGCCCACTGCCACAGCCGTCCCGACGCCGATGATATTCCCGGTCCCGATGGTCGATGCCAATGCCGTGGTGAGGGCTGCGAACTGGGATACGTCCCCTTCGCCTGTGGCATCCTTAGTCACCGACAGCCTGATACCCAAACCAAGCTTCTTCTGAATAAATCCTGTCCTGATGGTTAGGTACAGGTGGGTGCCAAACAGCAGGATCAAGAGCCACGGACCCCAGACCCAACCGTTAATAGTTGAAACAATTTGACCAAACTTTTCCATAAAATATGCCTCCTAGCATTATATGTTACGGGGTTCCCCCCTCGCTTACATTTATTATGAACCAAAAAACCCGATACGTCAAAATATTTTTTTCAGGCAGGGATGCGGCAATAGCGGCAATTTACATCGAATATGTTGAAGCGCTGGTTGAACCGCCGTGCCCTGTCCAGTTTGTGTGGAAAAATTCACCCCGTTTTTTGTCGGTACGCTCGTAAGTATGGGCGCCAAAGTAATCGCGCTGCGCCTGCAAAAGAGCAGCCGGCAGTCTTTCGCTGCGGTAGGCGTCGAAATAGGAAAGGGCGCTGGTTAAAGCGGGTGCGGGAATGCCATTTAGGGCTGCGGAGGCCGCAACACGCCGCCAAGCGTCCCCCGCATCTGCCACCATTGATGTAAAAAACGGGTCTAATAACAGGTTTTCCAGATTTGGATTTTTGGTGAACGCTTCTTTGATTTTGCCCAGAAATGACGAGCGGATAATGCAGCCGCCGCGCCACATTAACGCGATGCCGCCGTAGTTAAGATTCCATTTATATTCTTTGGCGGCCTCGCGCATTAGTAAAAATCCTTGTGTGTACGAGACGATTTTTGAGGCATAGAGGGCTTTTTCCAAGTCGTCGATAAAGGCTTTTCTGTCGGCGCACGGGGTAATTTTCGGGGCGGAAAATACCTTTGACGCTTTGACGCGCTCATCTTTTGCCGCCGAAAGGCAGCGGCTAAAAACCGCTTCGGCTATCAAAGTAAGGGGCACCCCGGCGTCCAAAGCGGCTATGCCGGCCCACTTGCCTGTGCCTTTTTGTCCGGCCGTGTCCAGAATTTTTTCAAGGATCGGCTTGCCGTCGGTATCGTTAAAGCCCAGAATATCCCGCGTAATTTCGATAAGGTAGCTGGAAAGCCGGCCTTTATTCCATTTATCAAAAGCATCGCGCATTTCGGCGTATGACAATTTAAGGTAGTCTTTCATAATCTGATAGACTTCGCAGATAAGCTGCATATCGCCGTATTCAATTCCGTTGTGAACCATTTTTACAAAGTGTCCGGCGCCGTTTTCGCCAACCCAGTCGCAGCAGGGGCCCTCGCCTGAAACCTGCGCCGAAATTTTCTGAAAAATGGGCTTAACAAGCGGCCATGCCGCCGGGGATCCGCCAGGCATAAGGCTTGGGCCGTTTAAGGCGCCTTCCTCGCCGCCCGAAACGCCTGATCCCACATAAAGCAGGCCTTTGGATTCGACAAGGGCGCAGCGGCGTATTGTGTCCCCAAAGTTGGAGTTGCCGCCGTCGATAATAACATCGGTCTTTTCCAAGACCCCAAGCAACTGGTTAATGGTGTCATCAACCGCCTGACCGGCTTTTACCATTATGAACACCTTGCGCGGTCTTTTTAACGAAAGCGCGAAAGAGGCAAGGTTGCGGTGCCCGCTAATTTTTTTTCCGGCGCCGCGTCCCTTTAAAAAATCATCAACTTTTGAAGTTGTTCTATTGTAAACAGACACATTAAAACCCTTGCTTTCCATATTCAGCACAAGGTTTTCCCCCATTACAGCCAGCCCGATAAGGCCTATATCAGCATCCGCCATTATATACTCCATAATAATTTAAAATTTGATAACAAAAGAATATCATTGTCCGGAGGATTGTTCAAAGGCGGTACGCGCAAGCCAGTAATCGGATTTGGACTGGTTGAGTTTTGTGGTGTTTTCGTAAACCAAGCCAAGCGCTTCGAGATAATCGCTCATTGAGTTGATTCCCGCCCTATACCCGTCTTTGTATGCGGAAAGATTCGCCTGCGCTAATTTAACGCCAAGCTCCGCAAGGTGTACATTGCGCCATGCTTTTTTGTAGGCGATGAATTTATTTTCCATATCAAGAAGCAGGTATTTATTTCCGTCTTCGCGTTTTTGCACGGCATCCTGAGTCAACGCGCGCATTTGATCGTATTTGTGGTAGCCTTCCCACCACTTGCTGATTGGCAGGTTAAATACAATAAAACCCGCTGCATCTTGATAGAACGCCTTGCTGGGTGTCCAATACCCGTTGTAAAAATCTGAGCGAAACATCGTGATACCGGCCTCGATAGAAGGGGCGTATTCGCCAAGCGCAATTATTTCGTTTAATTTTGCGGCTTCGGCTTGAATGTTAAGCAGTTTATATTCAGGGCGCAACGACAGGCGGAACGAAATATCCGCGTAATCTAACGAAGGCTCGGTTATTGCGCCTAACACATCAAAGTCTTCTACAACATTAAGCTCCGCGTTTTCATTAAGGCCCGCGAATAATTTTAAATCTTTTCCGCTCAATACAAAAAGATCTTCCATTTCCGCTTTTTGAATATTTATTTCTTCACGCTTCACTTCCACACGCAAGGTATCTGTTCTTGAAATGGCGCCGCGTTCTAAAGCCTGACTCGCCTGATTGTACAACGCATCCAATGTTTCGCTGTACACATTCAAAACCTCAATTCCCTGCTTTAATAAAACATACTGAAAATATTTTTGACGGGCTGTAAGCCCAGCTTCGTTTTGTTTCATAACAAGTTGATAAGCCGATGCCTCTTTTCCCTTTTGTGCAAGTATATTTGTGCTAAATATTCTTCCACCGGCAAATATAACCTGCGATACGGTTAGTCCCAGCATTGTACCGCTTAATTTATCATCGAAGTTCATGGTTATATTTGTGCCTAGTATGCGATCCAAATCGATGGACGCCTTTCCGCCAAAAAGATTGAGAGCCAGAACGCCGCCTGTGCCTGATACTTTCGGAAAAAAATTAGTGAACGCCTGCCAGCTTTGCGCGTTTGCGGCTGTTTGCGCATAACGCGCACTTTTCACGCCGCTGTTTCCCTCAAGCGCCATTGTACAATATTCATCAATGCTGATAACCTTTCCCTGTGCGGAAAGTGAAAAACATACCGCCAAAAAAAGGAATGTACATACCCGTCTTTTATATATTACCCGCGGCAATTTGCTGCTCCTTTTGCACATCTTCGTTTTTGCAGAATAAATAATATGCGGCGGGGAGTACGTAAAGTGTTAGAATGGTAGCGCCTATTAAACCAAAGCAGATTACAGTTCCCAATGGCCCCCATAGGGAAGATCCTGATGTTATAAGAGGCACTACGCCGACAATGGCCGCCGCCGCAGTCAGGAATATGGGACGCATACGCCGTTTGCCCGCCGCACGCGCGGCTTCGCGTACATCCAAGCCTTCCTGCTCCCTAAGCTCATTCGCGTAACTAACAAGGATAACACCGTTGCGTACTACAATTCCCATTATACCGATGAATCCCATAAAACTTGTCATGCCGAATGGGTAACCAATAATAAGCAGGCCCGCAACTCCGCCTATTATGGAAAGCGGCATTGTAAACATTACCAACAGCGCCATTTTTACGCGTTTAAACTGAAACAACATAATCAAAAAGATCGCGACAACGCTTACAGCGATTGATTTTGCAAATGGTATATAAGTTTCCATTTCCATTCGATGTTCACCGCCGTAAGCAACGCTGACTTTATTATAATCCGGCAGCTTTTCAATCTTTTTTTTGATTGTTGAAAAGACCGGAACGGTAAGTTTCTTGAACTCGACATCGCCGGAAACCGTTATTGAATAGACGCCGTTACGCCTGACAATCTGCCCCTCGCTGAAACCTGTTTGTATATCAGCCACTTCACTCAATAACACATGAGATTTTAATGCGGGAGCAATCACAAATGAATTTAATATATCCGTGGCGGAGTTTTCACTTCCGGCGGGGGCGGTGTTTTGGTATTTCAAGATTACAGGCTGTTCATAACCGCCATCCCAAATTGACGCCATAGGAATACCCGACTTACCCGCCGCTACGGACAGCGCTATTGAAGCACGGGTAACGCCCACACGCATCGCCTGTTCCTTTTTTAAACGGACATCAACACTCATACGCGGATTACGCCAATCATCGCGCACCCATATTACATCTGTTTCTTCGCGCATTATTTTTTTCACTTCTTCGGCAAACGCTTTTAACGTATTCGTATCGGCGCCCGATATATGCGCTTCTATAGGGGCGTCAACCGGCAGAAAGTCCAACTGCTTCCATCTTATATGCGCATCGGGAAAAGCGTCGCGGTATTTCGCGTCATATTCCTGTAAAACTTGAACCGTCTGCTCCGAAGTTCCTGTAACAACTATTGCTTGTGAATAATTATCCGCAGGTAACTGCGGTGTATACAATGTGTTAAAGCGCGGTGAGCTCTGCCCGACAAATGCGATAACATTCCGGACCCGCTCATCTTCTAGGAGCATCGCGGATATTTCTCTTGTAACCTGCGCGTTTTTTTTGATGGATGTACCTTCGGGAAAATAAATCTCCGCCGCAAACTGGTTCTGCTCCAATTTTGGAAAAAGTTGACGCGGAAGAAACGCGAATGCGCCCCCGCCCGCAGCAATACATATAATTGCTATACAAATCGCGGTTTTTGGCCTGTCGATAGCGGCGGGCAAAATATGTTTTTCATAAAAACCCTGCATGACGCTTAAAAAATTTTTTTTACCCTTTGCCGCGTCCTGCGCGACGCCATGTTTTATAAACTTATGCGATAGGATAGGGACAAAATGCGTCGCAACCAGCAATGAACATATAAGCGATACCGCAACGGTTACAGGAGCAGGCGCGATAAATTCTTTAAACATTCCTTTAAGAAACACAGTTGTAGGCAGAAAAGCCATGATAATAGCCGCCGTCGCGGTTATCACCGGTATAAAAAGTTCTTCCGCACTGCGGTACGAGGCCGTCCACAGATCCATGCCGTGGTCGAGTTTTTCAATGTGATTATCAATAACAACGAGTGAATCATCAACAACCATACCAAGCACCAATACAAGGCTTGCCAGGGTTACCGTGTTTAATTCCATTCCCATAAAACGAAGTACCAACATTCCAATCAACATCGAAACAGGTATGGTAAATGCCGAAACAGCTGCAATATGGAGAGGAAGCGACAGAATAATAACAATTACTACAGATGCAATCGCAATCGCAAAGTCACGGAAAAAGTGATTGATGCTTGTATTGACGATACCGGGCATATCAGAAATTTTGACAATTTTTATATCTCCGGGCGCGCCGTTCTTAAATGTTTCAATTATTTTATCAACACGTTTTCCAAATTCAACAATGTTGTTTCCACCGGCCATTTCCATGGAAAGCGCAACCGCGCGCATACCGTCGCTTTCCACAAACGCCCCGTCAATATCGTAGCCGCGCTCAATGCGGGCAATGTCTTTAAGGCGCACAACATTACCGGATGGCGCACTCCAGATAACCTGATCCGCAAGTTCCGCGTCGGAAGCGTATTGCCGCCCGATATGAATAGGCAGCGTAACCGTTGGTGTTTCAATTTTCGCTCCATATTCGGCAAGCGATTCCAGTTGAAAAAGCGAAATAAGTACAGCCGGTTCAATTCCGTAAAACGCAAGACTCTGCCTATCAACATAAACGGTAACTTTTTCTTTTTGCACACCGTATTTTTCAACGCTGGCAACCGCAGGATACGCGGTTATCATATCGGAAAGTTTGTTCAGATAAGATTCAAGTTCGCGGTATGAACGTTCCTCCGACGAAATCGAAAGCAGTACCGCAGACGTTTTACCAAAATCGTTGTCGCCTTCCAATAAAAGAACCTGAGCGGGCAGATCCACCTTAAATTCGTTTAAACCTATCCGCAACTTTGACCAAAAAACATCAATCTGTGAACCTTTTAATCCTTTGACAACGTACAAAAAAACAACACACTGATTTTCTTTTGTAACCGTATAGGTCTGCGTCCTGTCAACTTGTTCAAATTGAAAAAGATAATCCAAAAGCGGCTTGGTAACCTGCGCGTCAACCTGCTCCGACGATGCGCCCGGATAACCTGCGATAACAAGCCCTTCCAAAACAGAAAATTCAGGAAATTGCTGACGGGGCATTGTAAGAAACGCGACAATACCCGCAAGGCATAAAAGAAAAACAATCACCGTTGGTATTTGTTTATTTTTTAAGATGTTCTCAAAATATGATTTGTTATTCATTTTTGTTCACGCCGGTATCAACTTGTATCAACATATTTTCATCTAGCTTCTGCGTTCCATCAACAACTATTATATCATTCATTTTTAGACCGCCGGAGATAACAATGCCATTTTCCTCAAAACCCGCATTTGTTATATACTGCCGGTGAACACGATTACCGGTATCAACAACATATACATATTCTCTGTTGGATGCGTCAATATTTATAGCCTGAGATGGAATCACCACGGAAAGCCCGACCGCCGTATCCTCCATTTCTTGCGTGTCATCTTTTTGAATGTACACTTTGCATAGCATACCCGCCCGTATACCGGACGGCGGGTTTTCAATAAAGACATCTACACTAAATGTTCTGGAAAGCGCATCGGCACTCGGCGAGATTTCGTGAACAGAACCGTAAAGGGATGACGTAATATCCGCGAGCCACACCGAAGCATTCTGTCCGACACTAATTTTTTTAATACTGTTTTCGGGCACTGCAATATGAGCATCTACGTGACCTAGTGCAATAATATCCATGACGGGCACACCCGGCAAACATGAGTTACCTACATTTATTTTTTTGCCGCTGACAACACCTGAAATGGGAGCGCGTAACACACAGTCGTCAACCGTTTTATCCGCTGCGTCAAGGGCGCTTTTTGTTTCTTTTACATCGGTAAGAATTTCAACCCATTTAATTTCCGGCAAATTGCCGTCTTTGTACATAGGTTCGTAGCGCTGCCGTGCGTCGATAGCCTGGTCATACTTTGCCTGCGCCGCACGCTGCGTGTCCTGCGCGATAGAGCTGTCTATACGCACCAAGGCCTGTCCGCGTACCACGGCATCGCCTTCGTTTACAAAAACCTCCAGAACCCTTCCCGCGTTCAAAAAGCTCAACGTGCTTTTATCGCCCGCTTCGATGGTACCACTAAAGACCATATCACTATTAAGAAGATCACCTGAAATTTTAAGCGTTTTTACCGGAACCGGAGTTTCAACCGTTTTCGCAGCCTCTTTTCTACAAGATACAATGAGCAACATCAAGGCAAGTAACAAAAAATATAGTTTTTTCACAAGAAGCCTCGTTTAAAATATTAAAAAAAACCAAGCATCTACCTACTTTCCCGCGCCTCCGGGGCGCAGTATCATCGGCGTAAGAGAGCTTGACTTCCGAGTTCGGCAAGGGATCGGGTATAACATCTCCACAATAGACACTTGGTAATAAAACCTAATTCGGGGTAATGCGCGGTCAGGCGCGTTA
>BOBI01000069.1 GCA_026002305.1 Spirochaetia bacterium | reverse complement strand
TTGCCCGCCGTGCCATTTCTACGCTCATACCGGGGGTAGGCTCATCGGCAATAATTAAAGAGGCTCCGCTAATAACGGCGGTAGACAATAAAACACGCCGTGCCATGCCGCCTGAAAGTTGGTAGGGGTAAAGTCTTGCTACGTCGGGAGCAAGACCGTAGCGGGCAAAAACAGCTTCTTGTTGTTTCGGTGTGCCGAAGATTCCCTCTACTTGTTTACCGGCGGTCATCAATGGGTCAAGGTAATTTACCGATTGAGGAATTAGGGCAATTTCACGCCCGCGCAATACCTCTAACCGCTTATGTGTAAGCGGCTGTCCACGGTAATCAATGCTGCCCTTAACTGTTGAATTGTGCGGCAGTATGCCTAAAATCGCATGGGCTAGTAAACTTTTCCCGGATCCCGACGATCCGGCTATGGCGACAATTTCACCTTTATGCACCGATACCGAAAGTGAGTTGATTACCGTTAATTCTTTTTGTTCCAAGCGCCTGTCGTACATTTTGAATGATACCGATAAATTTTTTACGGTCAAGATTTCTTCATTTACCACTTTATCACTCCTGAGCGTTCATCGGATCGGCAAGTAATTTAACATACTCGCCGAGTTTGTCCAGTAACATTACGATTACAACAAGAACGGTGCCGGGGAAAAACACAAGATACCATGCGCCTTGACTGATGTGTGCAAGTGATTCCGAGAGAATTATGCCTATTGCCGGTGTATCCAGGGCAAGCCCAAAGCCTATAAAAGTGATCGCCGCCTCGTGCAAAATAGCATGGGGAAACAGTAAAATAAGACCTGTGATAAATTGCGGTAAAATATGCGGAACGATGTGTTCCGCGGCAATTTGAAGCGGCGTAGAACCTAAACGGGCGGCTGTTTTTACAAACGGCGCATCGCGCACCTGCAAAACTTCGGCACGCAGCAGGCGGGTAAGGCCGGGCCAGTGCGTTATCGCGATGGCAATAATCACGCCGCGCTCACCCTTGCCTAACATATACGACACCAACATCAAAAGAACGAGGTGCGGAATACTCATAAACAGGTCTACAAACCACGAAACAATCTTGTCGGTAATACCGCCGCGCAGTGCAGATAAAAGTCCCAACGCAAGGGCAATAATCGCGCTGCTTGTTGCGGCAAGCGTACCAATCAGAATACTGGCGCTAAGTCCTTTTAACGTTCTAAAAAACATATCACGCCCAAGATAATCGGTGCCAAAAATATGTTTCGCTGACGGTGCAAGCATTTTGTCCGCATAGACAGGACTGTAAAGCGAGCGGTTCATCAAAAGCCCCGCAATGATAATTACAAGCAAACAAAATAATATAATGGCGCATAACGCAGCAGTTTTAGTTCTTCTATTCATTCTTAATTTCGGCTTCCTTAAATTACACATTTCTTATTTGCGGGTTTAGCACACCGTACAATATGTTTGCGCAAAGGTTACCGGCAAAAACAAAAATTGCCGCAAAGAGGGCAACGCCTAGCAGGGTGGGCGCATCGCCTGCAAGCCCCGCTTTAACAGCGGCATTGCCAAGTCCGGGGTACGAAAACACACTTTCGGCAAGAACGCTGCCGCCGAAAAGCTCGCTAAAACTTGCAAATTGCAAGGTAAGGGCAGGAGGCGCGATATTCCGTAATCCGTGCCGTATAACCGCCTGTCGTTTTGTTTCACCCCGCGCCTGTGCAAAAAGCATGTACTCGGTTTTGAGTATGTCAATTAGTTTTTGCCGTGTGTGCAATGTGATATTGGCAACACTGGTAATGCTCAAAGTTAGGGCAGGTAAAATAAGATGATAAATGCGGTCGCCGAATTTTACATCGGCAGCAGCCATTCCTATTGGCGTACCAAACCCTAATGGAAACCAACCTAAATACACTGAAAAAAACATCAAGAGCAGTAGACCCAGCCAAAACACCGGCGTAGAGGCAAGCACGAAACAAAAGCCGCGCACACACTTATCAAAAAGGCTGTATTCAAGGCTTCCTGCGGCAACACCAAGGGCAAAGCCCAAAATGCCGGATAGCACCCATGCGCTAAACATGAGGGCAAGGGAAGCGGCAATGCCGTTTGCAATCACCTCCGACACGGGGCGGCGAAATGTGATACTGTCCCCCATATCACCTTTAAGGATATTACCAAGCCATATAAAATAGCGTTCGGTTTTTGTTTTATCCAAGCCCCAGTGAGCGGAAATGAACGCCCTTCGTTCAGGCGACATTCCCACCTCCCCGCCGCCAAAGGCATCAAGCGGATCAAAGGGCGAAGATACCACAAGGATAAAGCCCAACACGGTAACACCAAAAAGTAAGAGGAGCATCCTGATAAGTGTAATCAATATATATTTAATTTTATCTCTCATCTCTTTTCATTCATCACTCATACCTCCACTCATTCATATTCTGCACAACCGGCATACCGTGACCGTGCGGGTGAATTCGCTGGTTACCGAGTGATAATCCGTCGCGGACAAAATAGCAATGATCGATGTTGGCAAGCCAAATATAGGGCATATCGACATTGGGTCCTGTTTTGCCGTCGTACTGCGCTAGTTTTGCCTGTACGATTGCCTCTGCGTCAGAGCGGGCGGCAAGCATAGCGTTAATGTAGGTATCGGTGGTTTTGTTGCTGTACATCGCAGCGTTTGCTAAGTTCGTTGGATTTTGATTTACAGACCCAAGCTCGCTATAGAATGCGGTGTAGACATCGTAGTAACTGTAGCTGCCTGTGCCTATGCAGGTGGGAACATTGCGGGATATTGCTTTTGCCTCACCCCAATTCATAACCTGCGCCGTAATTTCAATGCCTAGCTTTTTTGCATTTTCGGCTAAGGCTACGGCAAGGTTATATCGTTGTAAATCGTCGGCACGTCCTGTTATTTTGAACGCGCACCTAATACCGTTTTTCTCGCGCACCCCATCGCCGTCCGTATCTTTCCAGCCTGCATCTTCGAGTAATTTTTTTGCTTCTTCAACCTGATTGTCTTTTAGACCCGGCTCCATGTTTGCCCAAGGAAGCGGCTCAAAACGTACCCAAGAGGGCGTTCCAATGCCGTTTAACGCGTTATTGATGATCTCTTGACGGCTTACCCCTATGTTAAGGGCGCGGCGCACGGCAGGGTCGCTTGTTACATTGTTGCCGACAACAATGCCTTTAGCATTTTTTTGTTCCGGTACCAAAGGCAGATTAAACCCGCGGTTATCGGACGTTTTTATTGTTTCCAAATGAAAGCCTTCTATTTTTTCGCGGGCATATTCGGGATTTACCATTACCACATCAAGCTCGCCTGATTTTGCCGCCGCTAAAGCCCGCTGTTCGTCAATTTTAAGCAGGGTAATCTGTTTAAACGCCGATTTTTTACCGTAGTAATAGGGGTTAGGCTCGATGATAAGCTGCTGATCAACATCAATCTGTTTCATCTTAAATGGGCCTGTCCCGATAGGATTTAGCTTATACTTATCGTTATAAGCGTGTTCCGGAACAATACCCAGTGATGCTGTTGTACGGATAAACGGCGAAAATACTTTGTTCAATGTAAACCGCACCCCGCCGTCAACAACTTCGGCGTTTTTTAGCATAGTAAGATCAACACCGCCGTCTGCACCCTGCGCGGTCTTGTAGGTAAAAACCACATCTGCTGCTGTAAGCGGCGTACCATCGGAAAACTTAACATCATCACGAAGTATAAAAGTGTAGATAAGACCGTCATCACTAATTGTGTAGCTTTTAGCAAGATCGTTTTCCACGACAAGATCAACATTAACTTTGAGCAGTGCCGAATGGAAAAACATAATCCCCTCATAACCGTAATCCCAGCTCCAAGGCTCATAGTCGCCATTGATAAGAGCGTAACCCGCCGAAACAACAAGCGTGTCCTTGTTGTGCGCCGATGTTTTCTTGCACGAAACCAATGCGCCTAAACCCATTACCAGCGCAACCGTCAAAATAAATCCAAATAACTTTTTCATAAAATCCTCCAAAATTTCCGCACGCATATTGCGAGCGAACGTTATTTTCCCGCTCGCATGATGCGAGCGAACGTCAATAAATAAAAAAACCCATGTAGGGCGTTCTACTTTGGCTTCGCCAAAGCATATAAAACACGGCCCTTCATGGGTTTTCTCAATTTGAAAGTCTATTTCGCACACACGGCTTCGTGCCGTGTACAATAAAGCCTACACCGGGACGTAAAAATGTGTCAAGTAGGCGGATCGAACAGGTGTGACACAAGCACCATTTTAGATTAACATTCACATAATGCAACAAAAGATTAAGTGCCTATGCCGCAGGCAGCACAGATAGTGCAAGTGTCTTGAAAGCAGGATCAAATATATGATTTTTTGCCTCCAAGTCCGCAATATTTTTTACATAACTTGTAATACGCCCATCTTTCATTACGACTAGGCTGTCGGATATTTTTAACAAGACACGCAAATCGTGGGATATAAATAAGAATGCCGCGTTTGTTTTTTGTTTTAAATCTGCAATTAAATCAAGGACAAGGCTCATATTAAGCATATCTAACGCGCTTACTGCTTCGTCAAAAACAATGAATTTTGGGTTTAAGGCAATGGCCCGTGCAATGCAAATGCGCTGAAGTTCTCCACCTGAAAATTTAGCAGGGAGTTTATCCATGTCATCGCGTGATAGACCAACACGTAAAAGAAGTGCCGCAGCGGTTTCCCGTAATTCATCAATGCTCATTTTTTTAAATGCGCTAAGCGGCTCGGTGATAACTTCCCACGCACGAAAACGCGGATTTACGGCGCCATGTGAATTTTGGAAAACCACCTGTGCATTTTTTCTAAAAATGCGGCGTTCGTCTTTTTTCATTTTCCAAATATCTTTACCATCGTAAAAGACTTCGCCTCCGCATTTTTCCAGCCCTAGTACAATCCGCCCTGTTGTACTTTTACCACAGCCTGACTCCCCTAAAAGCCCCAAACAACGACCGCTTTCTATGCTAAGATTTATACCGTGCAATATTTCAACAGTGCGATTCTTGCCAAAAAGTTTTCCCTGCCTGTAAGATTTAGTTACATTTTTTAATTCAATTAAGCTCATTTTTATCGCTCCTTATTATTTCCATGATTTTATTGTAACGATCTGTGTATAAAGCGTGATGACAGGACATTAGTTGTTTCGCATAATCACTTTGCGGTGAAGTAAAGAATTCTTTTACTTGCTGCACCGTGGCTATTTTTCCGTTCTTCATTAAAATAATTTTATTTGCAAGTGTAGCGGCAACGCCTAAGTCATGAGTAATTAAAAGTAATGAGCTGTTATTTCTTGTGCAATGTTCTCTTAAAAGCTCTAATATCTTTTTTTGTGAAACAAGGTCTAAATCTGTGGTTGCTTCATCTGCGATAATAAGCGGCGGAGATGATAAAAGCGCTATTGCAAGCATCACACGTTGCAACATTCCACCGGACATTTGAAATGGATATAAGTCAAGTATTACCGACGGATTGGGAAAGCCAACTCTTACAAGTGCGGTTTCTGATTTTTCGCGCACTGTTTTTTTTGTTTCACCTGCATTATGCGAAACAATAGTTTCCCAGAAATGATAAAAAATTGTCAGAACAGGATCGAAAGCGCTCATTGGGTTTTGCATAACAATACTTGTCAATGTGTTTCTTGCACTTCGCTTTTTTTCTGCCGACCAATTATTTGTATCAACGCCGGAAATTAAAATTGTTCCTTTTGTTTTTTGAGTTCCCTGCGGGAGCAAATCCATTATGGCAGCGGAGGTCATTGTCTTACCGGATCCGGACTCACCTACGAGTGCGATTATCTCGTTTTGTTCAATTTTGAATGACACATCGCTTACAAGGACTTTTTCGGTAGTGTTTGCAATCACCGATAAATTATTTATTTCTAAAATTGAATTTGTCATCAGCAACATCCTTTATCACGATCTACAAGAGCGGGATCTAATTTGTCTCGCAGGTAATCACTTGGAATATTGAAGGCAAGCACTGTTAAAAATATTGCCATACCCGGTATGATTGCCAATTGCGGATTTGTCCAAATTTGTTGACGTGCGTCATTGATCATACAGCCCCACTCTGGAATTGGTGGTTGTATGCCTAATCCTAAAAAAGATAATCCTGCTACGTGCAACATCATGTGTCCTAAATCAAGTGTTGCAAGTATTACAAGTTGGGCAAGTACGGGTAATGCAATATGCCGTAAAAATATACTTAAATTTCCACAGCCTGCAACATGGGCAGCAAGTATGTAGTCACGGTTTTTTAAATTGAGCACCATGCTGCGGATTATACGCGCATACCATGCCCAATGTGTTAGCACAATGGCAAGTATCACATTTGTCATACCTGTGCCAAATATACCGATTAAAAAAAGTGCTAAAATAAAGGTGGGAAACGTCATAAATGCTTCACAGACACGCATAATAAGCATATCTATTTTACCACCCATAAAGCCCGATATTGCACCTAATACAAAACCTACTGTCATTACAAGAAGTGCTATTGCAATTACCGCTCCCAATGATACACGCGCCCCCCAAATTAAGCGTGAAAGAATATCACGTCCTAAATGATCTGTCCCTAAAATATGGGTAAGACTTGATGATACAAGACGATTGTCAAGGTCAATAGCGGTGGGATCATAAGGGGCTATACTCGGTGCAAAGACGGCTGCAATTATCAAGACGGTTAATACTATGCCTGAAACCACAAGCGCAGGCGAATACGTTTTTTTGCTGTTGCTTTGGTGTTTACCGCAACCACATTCACCGTGTGAATGATTGTAAACACTGCCGCTTTCTATATCATGCATCGTGAACACCTCCTTCATTAAACCGTATGCGCGGATCGAGGGAAGCGTATAAAATGTCAGTCAAAAGATTACAGAGTACAAATATTACCGTCATCATCAAAATAAAACACTGCATTACCGGAAAATCGCGATTATAAATAGCAGATACAGCATACCGTCCAACTCCGGGCCATGCAAAAATTACTTCGGCAACAACTGCGCCTCCCAGTATTTCACCTATGTGCATACCCATTGCCGTAACAACAGGTATAAAAGAATTCTTTAATACATGATGACCGGTAATAAAACGTTCCTGCACTCCGCGAAACCGGGCATACGTTATATGCCGGGAGTACATTTGTTCCAGCATATTACCTCGTATCAAACGAGTATTGATACACATTGACATGAGCGATACCGACACAGCCGGCATTATAACGTAACGTAATCCGCCTATACCAAGTGCCGGAAGCCATTTTAATTTTATAGCAAACAAAAATATCATCAAAAACGCAAACCAAAAACTTGGTATTGAAACCCCGCTATAGGCAAATGCGCGCAAAACATTGTCTTGCCACTTTCCGCGATACTTCGCCGCTATCATTCCTAGGGGTATACTAAAAACAATAGTAAGCAAGAACGAAACACCCGCAAGGTAAAGTGTGTTTGGTAAATAGTGTAATAGGTGTTTTGTTACAGGCGCTTTTGTAACGTAGGAAATCCCAAAGTCAAGACGGACGGCGTGTGCTATCCAATCTATATACTGTGTAAAGAGCGGTTTATCCAAGCCTAATTCGCTTCGGGCAAAGGCAAGAGCGGCGTCAGTTGGCGGAATATTTGATAAGCGAAGATAGCTCATAGCCGGATCATTAGGGCCTGAGTGCAGAAGCGTAAATACAACAACTGACACAACAAACAGCATGGGTATAAGCATTAAAAACCGCTTTAAAATAAATTTCCCCATTCATTACTCCAAGCCGATAGCCGCAAACGGAATATCACTTTTTGTTGTTCCAAAGCGTACGTTTTTAAGTTCTTTACTGCGGTGTACCTCAAACATTGTCATGTGATAAATAGGTAAATATACGGCTTGTTCATGCAGTGTGCTTATAATGTTTTTGTAAAGAGCGGCACGTTCGTCTACATTTGTTGTAACAAATACTTTGCGTATAGTACTGTCAAGCTCATTTTTCATTGGCAATCCGATTTGCGCCATATAATCGGCATGTGACGGAAGAAGCATTGAAGAAACCATTGCATGAGGTTCATAAGGCGGGCCCCATGTGTCACTGAATATCATACCAAAATCACCCTCTTTTTGACGGCGGTAAAAAGAATCTTCTTCTTCTCCAAGCAATTTTAACGATACCCCCACAGCAAGCGCCTGTCCCTGCAACACTTCGGCAATAGCTTTTTGTGCGGCATTATTTCCTACAAAGCAAAAATCAATTTCTAACGGGGCGCCGTTTTTTTCTCTGATTTTCTTACCCGCCGGTAATTTCCAATCTGCTTCATCTAAAAGTACTGCTGCTGTTTCTCTGTTATAAGCGTATGGTTCAAGCCCAACATTACAATACGGAACAGTAGGAGAAAAATAAAAATCTGCTTTTATTTGTGTGCCAAGTGTTACTCCTTTTACTATTTCCGGTTTGTTAGATAAGTGTTGAATTGCACGGCGTACAGCAATTTCCTGCGTGGGGCCCTTTGCGCTGTTTAATGCAACATTTACGGTACCCCTTGGACCTGAAATTTTTGCTTCCACACCGTCTGAATTTTTTAAGCGGTTAAAAGTATCATAATTTACTTGACCTTGACCATAGATAATATCAATATCTCCTGACTCAAAGGCAAGGGCACGGGTTACAGGATCGGGTATAACTTTTACGAGCACTTCGGCAGGACCTGCTTTGCCGCCCCAATAGGTATCGTTACGTTCAAAAAGGTCGTATTCACCTAATGCTGTTTCGACCAATTTCCATGCGCCTGTTCCAATTGCGGCTTTTATTCCCTTTGATGTATCGCCATCAAGAGGAAAAGCTTTAGGACTTAAAAAAGTAAATGGGCGGGGGAGCGCCAGATCGTCAAGGCATGGATAATATGCCGCATTAAGTGTTAGCCGAAATTCAAGTGTACTAACAGCTTCGTATTTTTCTATTTTATCGGTGATTCCAAGCCAGGCATGACGGCCAGCATTTCCCATGATCGCCTTGAAGTTTTGTTCTACAGCAGCAGCATTAAATGGTTCGCCATCGCTAAAGGTTACCCCGCTACGAAGATGAAAAGTGTATACCTTGCCGTCCGCAGATATGTCCCAGCTTTCGGCAAGTGAACCGCCTATACTACCGTCGTCATTTAATTTGACGAGTGTATCATAAACCATCGCCTGTGCAAACATCTGATTTGGTGAATACATGTGCGGATTTAATGGTCCAACATTACTCATATATGAATAGACAATTGTGTCTTTCCGCGACGTATCTTGTTTCTTGCACGAAACCAATGCGCCTAAACCCATTACCAGCGCAACCGTCAAAATAAATCCAAATAACTTTTTTTGTGTAAACATAATAATCCTCCAAAAAAATAAATTTCTTCGTCAATTAGATTGACGCTGTTCTTCAATAACGATTTTGTTTTTAATTAAATCAACGCTTTGAAATGTTCCTTTAATACTTGTTTCTGCACCCATAAGCTCGGCAAATGTAATGGTATCGCCTACGACATTTAACGTGGTAACATACTCACCTATTTTTTGCAAACTACCACCCATACCAAGCGTATAAACTGTTGATAAACACATATCTTTACTCCTCCTAAAAAAACCGCAGAGAAAACAGATAAGGGAAAACAAACATGGATATGGAGGCAAATGAAAAATCATTTAAGGCTTTTTCTGAAATCCCTGCGGTTAAATTACTCATTTTATTTTGGTGAGCGTGAGTGCCAGTTGATCGTTACCTGACCCCATCAATTTAATGCTCTCGTCCAGTGCGTCCGCCGCTTCGGTCTGCCCCGCGCCGCGCAACTTTGCCGACATTCCGGTAAGCTCGTTTGCGTGTTCCCTATTGTGATCAAGCATATAGCCTAAGATATGTTTGATCTGATTTACGTCTGCTTGACCTGCAAATCCGTGGTGATGACCGTGGGCGTGTTCGCCTGCGTTGCCGCAGCCTTCGGTGTGTTCGTGATGGTGTAAACCATCGTGGTTGTGTTCGTGGACGTGTCCTGATCCATCGTGCATAATAATCCTCCAATAAAAAAACCCATGTAGGGCGTTCTACTTTGGCTTCGCCAAAGCATATAAAACACGGCCCTTCATGGGTTTTCTCAATTTGAAAGTCTATTTCGCACACACGGCTTCGTGCCGTGTACAATAAAGCCTACACCGGGACGTAAAAATGTGTCAAGTAGGGGGAATCTTTCGGAATTTTTTGGAATTTTGGGGGCACCCAATCATGCGGGCGCGGCTGTGTGGGAATTACGCTACCTTTTGCTTGGATTGCAGGGCCTTGATAGTTTTTAAGGGGAGTTCTGTATATTTTGCAACTTTAGCGGCAGACATACCATCGGCAAGCAATTTTTTAGCTACTTTTATGGAGTTTTCAACTCTAAACTTATCACCGTAATAGTCTAGTTTTTCACTCCAATATGTGTCTAATTTTTCTTGTAACATAATATCTCCTTCTGCCAATTCTTTATGCTGGCTAAA
Source organism: Spirochaetia bacterium (assembly GCA_026002305.1). Classification (GTDB taxonomy): domain Bacteria; phylum Spirochaetota; class Spirochaetia; order Treponematales; family Breznakiellaceae; genus BNVA01. The sequence goes on along the minus strand of BOBI01000069.1, from coordinate 496 downwards.
TAATTCACGGTAAAGACGCTCCAGCCCTGCAATCAATGGTGGCACATCTACCTCATCTATTTTGCCCTTTGCCTTGCAACGGTCAACCGCACCCATCAAGTCGCTGACAAGGCTTTTAAGAGGCTTTGACAGTGCTTTTCGTTCCTCGCTGTTTTTGGCTTTTTTGACTTGTGGACGCAGTTTTAACACATAAAACGGTAACAAAATCGCAAAACCTCGTTTTTCCAGTTCATGCACATCACACTTTAATAAATTAAAGTTGACTACTTCATAATCATAACATGGTTTACCCGGAAATTTCAAGCGTAAAATTTGGCCCTCCGGTGTTTTCGCATCGGTTTCAAGGTAGATAACCCGCGCTTGCGGAAATTTGTCCTGCCTACGATGAACTTGCCGTTATAGGGGATAGCGTATAAGGTGGTATACCAGAAGACCATAGGAGAAGAGTATGGGTACGAGGAAGAGGTATACCCCCGAGGAGAAGGTAAGCATACTC
>BOBI01000068.1 GCA_026002305.1 Spirochaetia bacterium | reverse complement strand
GCCCGCGCCCGTTGGAAGATAGAAAACGAGTATAACAATGTGTTGAAACACCGGGGTTATAATCTGGAACACAATTTCGGGCACGGGGAAAATCATGCCGGCGAAATATTCTGCCTTTTGAATGTGTGCGGCGGCAATTTCCCTGCCCTTGTTTATCGCTTCTTCGGTTTCATCTTCTGTCATTGCGCTTTCTTTATAAAAATTGCGGCTGCCTTTCATAATTTTTGCCCGGATAAATTTATGTTTTGCTTTTAAAACATCGTCTGCGGGAAAATCAGAAGCGATACCGGCATCCACAACCGTTATATCCCATCCGGTGCCGTTTGCAAGCGCGTTTATAGCCGCACCTCCTGTAAGCATATTCATTGCCATTTGAAAACTCACTTCGGCAGGATAAAGCGATACCGATTCATGCGCTATGCCGTGGTCTCCTCCAAAAACAAATACGCATTTTTTGTTTATAAAAGGAGGCGCCTTGTTTTGTATGCGGCTGAGTTTTTTACAATAGTCTTCAAGTTTTCCAAGGCTGCCGCGTGGTTTTGTAAGATTATCCAAATGATTTTGCATAGCCTCTTCAATTTTTAAAATTTCGCTCCGGTTCATTGATTACCCCTTTTAAATAATAATATGACGCATAATGCTGTTTTCTATTTTGTGATCATGCTATAATCATTTTAACATGAAATATTCTGAGTTACCAGTTTATCAGCACAAAGATTTAATACTAGGTGCGTTAGAGAACAGTCAGGTAATTGTGGTGGAAAGTCCGACAGGTTCGGGAAAGACGACCCAACTGCCTGTAATATTGCACAGTGCCGGTTACGCCGCTAACGGCATGATAGGCGTTACACAGCCGCGCCGTATCGCCGTTCTTTCCGTAAGCGAATACATTGCGCGGCAGCTTAACGAAACAATACCGGGTATTATCGGCTATAAAATGCGTTTTGCGGATTTAACAGGCGAAAAAACAAAAATAAAAATAATGACCGACGGTATTCTTTTACAGGAAATGAAATTGGACCCGTGGCTTTCAAAATACAACTGCATTATTGTTGACGAAGCGCATGAACGAAGTCTAACCATTGATTTTATATTAGGACTGTTAAAGCGTATTTTGGAAGTTCGCCATAGTTTTAAAGTAATAATATCTTCGGCAACTATAAATACCGGTATTTTTTCAGCTTACTTCGGCGATTGTCCGGTTGTTAAGATAGACGCTGTTACCTATCCGGTTACATTGGTTTACGATCCGCCGCCTGTTGTTACAGACAGGAGTACATCGCAGGAAATAATTCTAAATAAAATTTCGGTTATAACAGAGCGTGTTGTTAATGAAAAAAGACAAGGCGATATATTGATTTTTTTATCCGGTGAAAAATTTATCAAAGATTGTATGGCAAGGCTTATTTTTGGACCCGTGGGTAAAAAACTGCATATTATTCCGCTTTACGGGCGGCTTGGCAAAGAAGAACAGGAACGTATTTTTGAAAAGACTCCGTGGGGAAAGACAAAAGTTGTAATTGCGACTAACATAGCGGAAACATCCGTAACTATTGACGGGATAACTGCGGTTATTGATTCCGGTTTTTCAAAATTAAATTTTTACAATCCGCGTACTTTTACATCAAGTCTTGTAGAGGGGCCCATATCAAAAGCGTCTTGTAATCAGCGTAAAGGACGCGCCGGCAGAACACAAAGCGGCAGCTGCTACCGTTTGTATTCCCGTCTTGATTTTGAATCGCGCCCCCTGTTTACAACCGAAGAAATATACCGCACGGATTTAAGCGAAGTTGTACTGCGGATGGCGGAATTGGGCATTACAAATTTTGAGGATTTTGATTTTATATCGCCGCCTGAGCGGGTTGCCCTGATCTCCGCAGTAGAAACATTGTGTCTATTAGGCGCCCTTGAAACCGATAACACGCTTTCAAAAATTGGTAAGATGATGACGGAATTTCCTCTTGCCCCCCGTCAGTCACGCATTATTGTTGAAGCTATTCTGCAGTATCCGCAGGTTACGCAAGAAACCATAATTGCCGCAGCTTTTCTTTCAACACAAAGCCCGTACATTTTACCGCCGGGCGAGGAAACCGACGCGCGGCGCGCCCATCATAATTTTCGTGATCCGCTGGGTGACTTTCTTTCGTATATAAAACTATTTGATTTATATAGCAACGCTTCCGATAAAGAATATTTTTGTAAACAGTACTATCTTGATGAAAAAGCAATGGCGGAAATAGCAAATGTTGTAGAGCAGTTGGAGCTTATTGTATCCGGCATGGGCGTTCCAATCCTGCGCGGCGGCTCTACGGAAGATTATCTTTGTTCACTCGCGCGCGGTCATATTCAATTTGTATGCGTGCGTCAAGGGCGGGATATTTACCGAAGCCTTACGGCGGATCGCATTTTGATACATCCCGGATCGGTAATGTTTAAGATGGATCCTGAATTTATTGTCGCCGGTGAAATTATCAGAACATCAAGAATGTACGCAAGTTCAGTCTCTCCTTTGTCAAAAGGAACACTCGATAAAATTGGCGGCGACCTTTTTAATAAGTTATATTCAGGCGGTTACGGCGGTAAAAAAACATCCGATAAAAAAGAAAAGAAACAAATACGTGATTGGACAAATAGTATAAAAATAGGCGGGGAAGTTTTTGAAATTGTTACCATAAAAAATAAAAAGCGCGTAGTGCTTCCGTGGGAACAACTTTCAAAAGTTAAAGATAACACGGGGGAGTTGTTATACAAAGGTCTAAAAGGCGTTATAACAATAAAGAACAAGTATATGTTACTGGAAAATGAAAAACTAAATTTAATATTACGCCTTGTTAAAACAATGGAAATTGACGGCGCTTTAACGCGCGAGCGGCCATGCAAAAAAGAATTCAATGTAACAACCGATTTACAAAAAATTGTCGAGGCTGTTAAAGTCCTCCTTCTGCCGGTCTTGTGTAAGCCCAACAAAAAAGAAATAGGGTTTATCTGTCTTACAACAAATAATTGCGGAATTTACAGACTAAAGTGTGTCCGGGGATTTCATACGGCGCTAAATGAAAATTTGTCATCGCTTGAAAATTTAATTGATGAGCTTACCGAAAATGTTGACCTAGATAAAAAAAATATAATCAACCAAACCTATAGAAGGCTTTCGGATTATTTGAGTTAAACTGGTAAAAGTTCTTTTCTAATTTTTTTGAAATTGCAGTCTGTAAAGATTGGCATACAAACCATCTTTTTTTATTAAGTCGTCATGGCGACCCTGCTCCACTAAAACACCGGCGCGTAATACCAGAATTCTATCGGCATCGCTGATTGTCGAAAGCCTGTGTGCGATAACTATAGAGGTGCGTCCTTTTAAAACTTCTTTTATGCCGTTTTGAACAAGCCTTTCGGTTTCACTGTCGATTGAGCTTGTTGCTTCGTCTAACACAACAACGGCCGGGTTATGCGCAATCACGCGGGCAAAACTTAATAGCTGCCTCTGTCCGCCGGATATGTTGGTTGCGCCCTCCGAGAGGATTGTATTATAACCATTGGGTAGTTTTTCAATAAATATGTCGGCCTGCACGGTTCTTGCGGCCGCTCTTATCTCTTCTTCCGTTAAATTTAAACCCAGCGTTATATTTTCAGTTATTGTTCCTGAAAATAAAAATACATCCTGCAGCACAGGCAGCACAATTTTCCGTAAGTTACTTAATGGTATATCCTTGATATTTACGCCGTCTAACTTTATTTCACCTTTATCTATATCCCATAAGCGTGAAAGTACATTTACCACGGTTGTTTTTCCTGCCCCCGTAAATCCGACAATGGCCGCTTTCTCGCCGCTGTGTACTGTAAAATCCAGGCCCTTTAGAACTTCCTCGCCGCTTTTGTAACTAAAATGCACATTATTAAATTCGATATTTCCTTTTACATCATTGCCGGTTTCGATCTTGCCATTGCCGGGAATAATTTCCGTTGTGTCCAAAAGATTAAATACACGTTCTCCCCCCGCCATTGCCGATTGTAAAATTGTATACTTTTCAGAAATATCCATAACAGGCGCATAGAACATGGCGATAAGATTGATAAACGCTATCAACACACCTATTGAAAGTGTAAGGTTTAGCAATAACATTCCGCCTACGGTGATTATGGCAGCTGTTGTTAAGGTGGCGATGAATTCGACAATGGGGCGGAATGTGGCAAAGACTTTTATTTCTGAAATATTCGCGTCCAACAATTCCTTGTTTCGTACGCCGAACTCTTTTTTGCTTACGTCTTCGCGCCTGAATAATTGCACAATTTGTAAACCCGAAAGGCGCTCGGAAATATAAGCCGTAACCGAAGAAGATGCGATACGCTGCCGTCTGAACGCATCCCTCGCTTTTACACGGCTTACCGCCGTGCAGATAATAACAGGCGGCAAACAGGCAAGTACAACACAGGTCATGCGCGGCGATAAAACAAACAGTGTAATAAGCACGCCGCTCATAACGGAGAGGTCTTTTAACAAGGCAACAACAAACGAGGTAAAAAACTCATTGATTGTTTCAACATCACCGGTCAATCGTGTTACGATGCTTCCTACATGGTTGCGCGATAAAAAGTCTGTGGATTGATTTAATGTTTTTTTGTATAGATCAAGCCTAATATCCTTCATTACATTCTGCCCGACTAAAGAGGCGCTCCATGTTTGTACAAAGGTTGCGAAAAAAACAAAAATTAACGCAAAAAATAAAAGAGTTATTACCCTTGTAATAAGGTTTAAATCAGCCTTGCGTATATCCTTTACAATATCTTTCGGTAAATTATTTAGATCATCTATTTTTACCGCCGCGTATTTATTTTTACCAGTGATTATATTTACCGTTTGTTTAATTTTTTCTGTTACTTCTTTGTTATTCACAAAAACATACCATGAATCACCTTCAATAATATTCATACCGCGCAGTTCTTTTTCAGATTTACCTGATATGCGCATATTTTGATCCAGCGGAACAAATAAATAATCGTCCAATCTAACGGCATCTTTAAGGCTTTTGATAAAGGATATGCTTTTATGCGCTTCTTCCGATAATGAAGCCTCGGCGTTTTGTAATGCTAAAAGATTAACAGATAAATATTTTGAAAGTATTGCTCTGTCAATTAAACGCTGTTGAAATACAGGAACCATAAGCTCGCCTATGGTAGAAACCGTTAACGCTAAAAAAGTAATTGCTACAAGAGCGCGGTAAGGTTTTATATACGAAATTATACGTTTAAAGATTACATGATCATAATCTTTAACAATTTCTTCGTTGTTAAAATATTCATCCATGAATAACACCTGCCAGTTGTTGAAGTTTAGCCGTCTTTGCGTAATAACCGCCTGATTCCAGCAGTTGTTCATGTGTGCCGCATTCAACAATCCTGCCATCTTCAAAAACGGCTATCTTACCGGCATTTGTAAACGCGGAAACTTTATGCGAAACAATTATTGTTGTCTTTCCTTTACGCATATGTTCAAGCTGTTTTATTATTTTTGTCTCGGTTTCAGCATCAACGGCGGAAAGAGAGTCATCCAAAAGAAGAATTTCCGGATTACTGACGGCGGCGCGGGCTATTGAAAGACGTTGTTTTTGACCGCCTGAAAGGGTAAGCCCGCGTTCCCCGATAACGGTATTTTCACGCTCGTTAAATATTTCAATATCGCGCTCCAGTGAAGCAAGATGGATTATGTCTTTAATATTGATATTTTTATTATCGGTTCCATATAGAATATTACTTTTTATAGAATCTGAAAACATAAAACTATCCTGCGGACTCATGCCAAAAAGTGAACGAAGTTCCCCGATATTCCATTTTTTTATATCAAGCCCTTTTATAAAAATGCTTGCATCGGGCGGGTCCAGCAGGCGCGGCAGCAATTTTAAAAATGTCGATTTGCCGGAGCCGGTTTTTCCGAGTATGCCAAGCCACGAGCCTTGTTCTACAGATAAATTTATTTCATTCAAAATATTTTTTTTCTGGTATGCAAAGTTAAGGTTTTTTATTTCAATAATATTTAAGGCTGCGCTATCAACTTTTGCGATAGGCGTCTCAATATTTTTTTTTGTATCAACAATATTTTTTATTGAAGGCTCACTATTAAATACTTCGTTCAACCTGCGCAGGGATACCGCGCCGCGCTGTACAATATTCACGGTAAAACCCGCGCCAAGCATAGGCCATACAAGCATTTGAACATAAGTAAAAAGGGCTACAAGATCACCCGCGCTCATAAGCCCCATAACAACGCGCCGTCCCCCTACAAGAATTACGATTAACGAAGTAAAACCGGATAAAAATGTAATAAGCGGCATAAAAAAACCATGCAGTTTAACAACCGACATACTCGCCGCACGGTAATCATCATTATTCCCCGCGAACTTTTTTATAAACCACGCTTCTTTGACAAAAGATTTTATAACGCGGCTTCCGGCAAATGTTTCCTGTACAGTTTCGGTTAAGCCGGAATAAGCCTCCTGCGCGCGCACAAAACGTTTACCAACGGCTTTACCAAAAATAATTATCAGTATGGTTATAAAGGGAAGCGGCAGGATTGCGAAAATGGCAACATTCCACGATTGAAAAAACATCACAATTATTAACGCAATAGCCATTACCGTGCCGTCAATTCCGGCGACAAATCCCCAGCCTATCGCCATGCGTATAGCCCCTATATCATTTGTAGAGCGGGCAATAAGGTCGCCTATTTTATTTTCCTGGTAAAAGTCCCACGATAAAATTAAAAAATGATCAAAGAGTTTACCGCGTAATTCCGCTTCTATGCGCCTTGAGGATCCGTGTATAAAGAGCCTCCATAAAAAACGCCCGGAAGAAATGACAAGCATAGCGGCAACCATACAAATGCTTAATTTTATAATAGAGCGGATCGAAAAATCACCAAGGGAAATAATATCGATAGCACGTTTTGTAAACTGGGGAATTAAAAGCTGTGCTGCATCAACCGTAAACAGGCAGATAAATCCTGCCAGGTATTTAAAGCGGTAACGGTAAAAATATGAACTTAATGTTTTAAATTCTGCAAATGAACTTTTATTTTTGTCTGTTGTCTTCATTAGAATTATTTGTTTTTTGATTTGTCCTTAACAAAAGAATTAGCCATTGATTCAAGAATACCTGTCCATACATCTATTTTTTTTGTAATCGATTCAGCTTCATTCGCATTATTCAATAAAACCAGAATACGCTTTAGGGCGCCTAAAAAACTTATCGCGCAGCGCAAATCTTCGGGTCTTTTTGTAGAAACTTCAAAACGGTCATGGAAACGATCTGCTGTCTTTGATAATAATTGTTTAACGATAAAAGTATGATGCAAGAGAGCTTCATAATTCGGCGAAGATGGATCATTATTTGCAAATGCCAGTTTTAAATCCAACAGGTTTTTTGCAACCGCAGAAAAACGTCCTTCAAGATCAACAAAAGACCAACGCCATTTTGAATTATCCCCGAAAGCATTTTCAAGAAGGTCCAATGTTATACCGGTTTTTTTAACAAGAAACAACCTTTTTTCAGGTTCAATTGACGCCAGTTCGGATAAATTTTCTTCGTAATCAGAATATGGAACATCAATTCTTGAAGTAACGATATTTTCAAGATAAATAATTGCTTTTGATAATGATTTTTTTGCTTCCATAAGAGCATCTTCATTTTTATTGTTTAACACAGAGACAGATATTCCGTTTATAACAAGATAATTAGAGGTAAGGTTAAGCATATCATTTGAAAGATTAAAAAGTTTAACCGCCGCCGTTTCAGGACTTTTGCGGCATTCATTAAGAATATCCGGTTCTGTTTTAAGAAGTTTTGCAATCGAAATTTCATAAGGGCGTATTTTGTCATTGTAATGCTGCTGGCTTTCATTTGTAGTTTTAACCATTGCGTCTGCCCCCGTATTTCTCAAGTAGTTCGCCCGCGTGGGCAAGCGCCGTCTTTCCTTTGTCACCTGACAACATACGCGCTATTTCGGATTTTTTTTCTTCTATGCGGCAGAGATTTTTCAAAATGATGGTGGTTCTTTTCCCGTCCGTAATTTTTTCTACCCTCAAATGATTATCAGCCCTGCTTGCGATACTGGCAAGATGTGTTACGCAGAATATTTGTTTTATCCCGCCGATTTTCCATAGGTACTCGCCAACGGCAAGGGCGACTTCACCGCCGATGCCGGTATCAATTTCATCAAATATAAGCGTGTCCGCGGATTGGTGTTCCGCGGAATCCGCGATAAGGGCGGTTTTTATAGCAAGCATAACACGGGAAAGCTCCCCGCCCGACGCAATGCGCGCAAGCTCCCTCGGCGGCTCCCCCGTATTCGCCGAAAGCATAAATTCAATCTCGTCGGCGCCCCACGGACCGCAAGTCAACTGCGCACTACCGCCCTGTATCGGTCCCTTAGGCGCGATGGATACGGAAAATGCAGCCCCCGCCATACCTAAATTTTTTAATATGCCGCGCACAACACCAGAAAGTTTCAAACCGGCCTTTTCACGTTTTTCGGTAAGCCGCGCGGCGCGAAGCGCTATTTCCTTTTCAAGTGTTTTAATCTCGTTTTGCAGATGTTCCCGATCCTCGGCGGATGAATTCAACGCCTCTATTTCCGCAATGGCGGCGGTTCTGTAAGCTAAAATAGCTTCCTCGCCTTCTTCCTCTATTAGCATACCGGCGGTTTTGTTCGGGTCCGCATATTTCTTTTTTAGGCGGTAGAGAAGGGCAAGCCGCTCTTGAACAATTTCGAGGCGCGCCGGATCAAAACTTAAAGCGGCAAGATACCCGCGAATTTCGCCGGTTATATCCTCGGCTTCATAAAATAGATTTGTAATACGTCGGCTAATTTCTTCGATACCGGCATCAATGGACGCCGCGTTTTCAAATGACGCCCTTGTTTTTCTAACCATACTTAAAGCGGAAACATCATCTTCGCAAAAAGAGGCGGCCCCCGTTGTTACAAACCCTGTTAATTTTTCAAAAGAGGAAAGCCGCGCGGATTCCGCTTCCAAAGCTCGAATCTCACCGCTTTTTATCGATGCTTTTTCAATTTCATCTATGCAAAAAGACAGAAGCCCGATACGCGCATCCCGCTCTTTTTCAGACGAAACGCTGTTTTCAAGCGTCTTGCGTTTATCGGCCAACCCCAAGAATATTTTATTAAACTCAATAGCTTCGGTTTCCAGCATCGCATAGCGGTCAAGGTATTGCCTGTGGCTTTCCCTGCGCAAAAGCGATTCATGCTCGTGCTGCCCGTGAATATCAAACAGGATCGACATAAAGTCAGACAGCTCGCTGCGGCTTACCGGAATATTTTGTACATAGATAGAGCTTCGCCCGTTAGTTTTAATGCTTCGCCTGACAATTACCCGCTCGTCCTCCGCTTTAATATCACGGCCCTTTAACCAATTCACGGCGTCATTATTTTTGCCCATAAAGATAACCGCCGAAACAACCGCTTCCTCGCACCCCGTTCTTATAAATGATGAATCCGCCTTGGCGCCCAGCAAAAAACTTAAACTGCCCACAATTATAGATTTGCCCGCGCCCGTCTCGCCTGTAAGAATCGTAAGCCCCTTTTCAAAGGTAAGCGCCAGGTTTTCTATAAGGGCAAAATTGCGCACCGAAAGTTCTTCAAGCATTGCCGCCCCCAAGCATTGCAAGTTTGGAGTGCAATGCGCTAAAAAAAGCATGGCGGCCGGAGGCAATAAACCGCGCTTTAAAGGGCGCGCTTTGAATCATCACAAGGTCGTTAGGTTCAAGAGCTTCGGTAAGCTGCCCGTCTATGGTCAAAAGAACACCGCTGCGCTGATCCGGTTCAACCTTAACCGTTATTTTATCAGGAGGCAATACCAGCGGCCTGTAAAGCAATGTAAAAGGGCAAATAGGATTTAAAATAATCGCTTCCATTTCAGGATCAAGGATAGGGCCGCCGGCAGACGCGCAATAAGCCGTAGAACCGGTAGGGGTAGCCGCGATAAGCCCGTCGGAACGGTAGCTGCCAACGTGCATTTCCTTGGAAAGCGCCACCAGCCTTATCGTCTTTGCGATACCCGAAGCGGAAATAACCGCGTCATTTAAAGCCGGCATGGAAAAAACCGTTTTCCCTGCACGTTCAACGTGTACATCAAGCATCAACCTCTCGGAAAAAGTTACATTATTATCCCGCCACCGGTTAAACACCTCCAGCCATTTTGACGGGTGCACGCTTGCGATAAACCCCAAGGTCCCAAGATTCAACGGCAGGATAGGCACCCCCAGCGCGGAAACACTACGCGCCGTAAAAAGCACCGTCCCATCGCCACCCAAACTAAGCGCAATGTCAAAATCCCTTTCAAGAATAGGGTTGTCGGTATACGAAAAAAACCGCGTTTCCATCCCCTGTTTGCCAAGCTCATTTTTTATCTCTTTGGCAAGCATGACGGACGCCGATTTTTGTTGATTTATAACCAGAAGGACTTTCATTCACCGTTAATTATAAAACAAATTTAAAAAAAAGTGTAATCCAATTTAGAAGGGGAAGCACTGCCGCTCCATGCATTTTTGTTTCTGCCTTATCTACAAAAACGGCGTGCGGTCTGTTATACAAAAACATTTTTATTTCTGTATTACAAACAAAAACGGTAAAAGGTCAAAGAACCTATAGCTCCGCGTTGGTGCTATTCGGACGTTATCTTTTCCTTAATCGCCAGTAGCGGTTTAACCGACATAACGCAGGAGCGTATTGGATTTAAGAACGTAGAAAAACAGCGGTAGCTGTTTCCCCCATTCGTACTAGTTTTCCCGAACAAATACATCCTTCACGCTGCGCTATAGAACCTTTGACCTTTTACCGCCGTTCCGAGAAATGAAGAAATAAAAATGCCTTTGGCGCATAAAACCGTGCGCCGCCTATATAACAAAAGCAGAAACAAAGGCGCTTGACGCTAACACAGGGGTGTTGGCGTTTTCTACGCGGCTCCCCCTGGTGAAAGCCGCGCTGCGCGTCTTTCACCACCCCCACATATTCCGGTGGTTGTCGCCACAGACAGCGTTTAGCGGTATAATAAGATGTATGAATGAACTACCGCGCGGCGAGCCACGCGGTATCAGCTTTTTTTCAAAAAGCTGTCGTTGTATAGGAAATGATTGTACGTGTGTTTTGGTTTAACGCCGAAGAGCGCAGCAAGCTGCGCGGTAT
>BOBI01000067.1 GCA_026002305.1 Spirochaetia bacterium | reverse complement strand
AAATAATAATTATCTTTCCCGTTCAACGCATCTGCCTGAATATAAAAAACATAACGTCAATTCCGAAGCTCCAGATATAGAAAACGAAAAAAAACAAGTATTATCGCCGACAAACACACAAATTATTTCTGGAAATACTAATAGAGATATTGAACAAAAAAAAACACGCGAATCAGAAGTTGAACGGGATACTATAACTCCGTTATATGGTTCAGAAGATAAAAGGGCTGATAGGTATATAAGCCAAACAAATGATATTTTTTTGAATATTGATGCAGATAGTTATCAACAGATTATATCAGGAGAAGAAAATAAATTGTTATTCGCTAAAAGCGGCAATCGATATAGTTCACCTTTTGTTTATTTCGACAATAAATTATATATAAACTTTTATATTTTTAATGAAGATGGAGTAATTCTAACTAAAAATGAAAAGATACTATCAACAGCTTTCGATATTGTCGGTACATTACCAGGGAAAATACGGAGTTGTATTCCCGCTAAAATGGGAAAGAATGGTGACAAGTATTATGTAATAAAACCTGGTAAGATTGAGCTTGCCTAATACTAATTGTGGAGTAACACTAGCAATGAATAAGAAATATTTATTTGGTTTTTTTATACTGGTCTGTTTTTCATTCTTATTTACCTCGTGTAATATGAACAAGTCACAAGTTCGCCAATATGTAAAAAACAGTTTCCAGAGAAAAATGAAATCTGATATTGTCTATAGTAAATTTAATATTATTGTGCACGAGGTTAAGATCATAAAATCCGGACGCAATTCTTACAATGGAACAATAAACATACTGGTAAATAGCGAACCTGACACTGTTTCAGTTGATATAAAAGTTAATGGCCGTGATTGTGATTGGACAGAAACGCCATACAAATATTCTTTCTTGATAAAATATGGCTTAAAAAATCTTGGTGAACTTGGTAAAGACATTGGTAAAAGTCTTAAGGATTTCGGTAAGGAGCTGCTTAACAGCTTAAATGAATAGCGGCAATTTCATGTCTAACGACATGTGTGCAAAATAAATTTTATGGAGGATTATTATGGCAATTAATTTATCAAAAGGTCAAAAAATAGATTTGACCAAAGGGAATGCGGGTTTAAAAAAACTCTTTGTCGGGCTTGGTTGGGATACGAATAAGTATGATGGGGGTGATGATTTTGATCTTGATGCATCAGCATTTTTGTTGAAAGCCAATGGGAAAGCACGCGAAGAAGGTGATTTTGTTTTTTATCGCAATTTAAAGCATTCAAGCGGTAGTGTGTGGAGTGACGGTGACAACCGTGATGGAGGTGGTGATGGCGATGATGAAGTAATTCATGTTGATCTATCACTAGTACCGGAAGATATTGATAAAATTGACTTTACTGTTACTATTGACCAGGCAGAAGCACGTAAGCAAAACTTTGGTCAGGTAAGTAATGCTTATGTTAGAGTTGTAAATGAAGAAACCAACTCCGAATTAATACGCTATGATTTAGCAGAAGAATATTCAGTTGAAACAGCTCTCATTGCTGCTGAATTATATCGGGAAGGGGCCGAATGGAAATTTAATGCCATAGGAAACGCCTTTAAAGGTGGACTTGCGGGATTAGTTAGAAATTTTGGGCTTGACGCATAAAGCACGCTGAAAAAAAGGAGGTTGTACATATGAAAGAGCGAAGTTGGTTGAAATTAAAATATAAAGGACTGTCAATATTTTTTATGGTCATTTCTACAGCCTTTTGTTTTGCGGCTGATGAAGTAGGGCAAGAAATTGGAAATGTACTATTTTTACCTAATAAACCCGTACCTATTAATACTGGACAAATTGAAGCTCTCCGAACCACATTTGGTAAATCATCAAATAATAACAGTAAAATTCGTATTGAAGGTTATACCGCAGCGGTAGATAATTCTATTTCTGATAACGACCTGTCTCTGGCAAGAGCCGAAGAAGTAAAAAGTAAATTAATAGCATTAGGGATTATTGGTGGGAAAAGTGAAGTAGAGGTGAAAGGACTTGGTGCTACACATCGATGGGGTAACAATCGCTATGAGAATACACGCGCACCTAATCGTAGGGCGGTGATATATTTGCTTCCAGATGAATTACCATCGGTGGTATCGACACCTCCTGAAACTTCAACACCGGTGACATCTTCTGAAAATTCAGATACACCGATACCTTCAACTCCTTCGCAGTCCTCATCACCTGTAACCTTTACACCACAAGTTCTGCCATCGAGTAATTCCGTAAGTTCTTTTCCATGGTGGATAATTATTATTGCATTAGGTGTGGTCGGGTTAATTATTTTCTTAATTTTGAAAAAGAAGAAGCCGGAAGAAAAAGAAAACCTTAATAAAAAAGAAACTACACCTGTTAATCTTAAAAAAGAAGATACAAGGATTGTACCTCCTGCAACTAAAATAAACTTGCAGAAAGACGAGATTAAACTAAATACATCTGGTTCAACTAAAATAAATTTGCAGAAAAGCAAAGAAGCTAATTCTTCCGGTACGACAAAAATCAATTTGCAGAAAGATTAAGGATGCGGACTTGAAGATAGATATATGAAATTAGAGTTAATTGTTGGTGACATTACCAAAAAAAAACCGATGCTATTGTAAATGCGGCAAATTCTACACTAATGGGCGGCGGTGGAGTCGATAGAGCAATTCACCGGGCAGTCGGACCGCAATTGTTGCAGGAGTGTCTAAAAATTATTGATAAAATCGGATATTGTGCAGTTGGCAATGCCGTTATTACTAAAGGATGCAGATTACCGGCAAAATATATTATTCATACAGTAGGTCCTGTCTGGCATAATGGAGAGAGGGATGCGGCAGAAGAATGTGCGACTCTTATAATTCCTTACGGCGCTGTGGTTAATCGTATTGACGAAAAAAAACGAGGTTTGTTTTCGTCATGGGGTTCATCGAGGGCAAACAGCACAACAGTGCTCATCCCTGCCGGTGAACATACCCTAGTCTCTGCATATTCCAATCAAATTGAAGGTTGGTCAGCAAATAAATTAACATCTGTATCGGTGTTTAGTGCAGGGAAAATGTATATGTTATCTATTACACGGGATGAAAAAAAGAAGATCGGCTCCGGTTTTTATATTGTCAACAAAGCAACTTCCTTCATAAGAGATATGACCGACTTCATACCATTTATCAGACTTTTTCCAATCCCAAATCCAGATAGCGTTGTTTACCGGATAAACGAAATAGATCAAGTTGTATTTAATCAGTATCTGGCCGATAAGAATAATAGCAAAAGCTGGTTTCGGAGTAACTTTATTATGGCTTCTTGTAAGCGCATTGTGGCTATTAATTATATGGGTATTAAGTTGTGTATTAAAGCTGATGTCTCTTGTTCTTTCGAAGAAAAAATCGATAAAATTTATAATCCTAGACACAGTTACTTCTATTATTTTCTCTATTGGTTTTTGTGTAGCAGGTATTCTCATAATAAATTATAACACAAGCGGTATTATTTCTTTATACTTGCTGGCAACACTCTTTATTGATATTGATAAATCAATATCATGAATAATCAAGACTATTCCGGAGCTTTATTGGATTTTAATAAAGCGATAGAACAAGATACTTTAAATGCAACACTTTTTAACAATCGAGGTATGACTTATTATGCTTTGCAAGAATGGGGAAAAGCTATAGCTGATCTTTCAGAAGCTGTAAAACTCAATCCGAATAATGAAATGTTTAAAAAGAATCTCTCAGACACGCGGGCTTTGCAGTCACAGGTTGCAAAATGATGACTAACTTATGAATATTTCTGATGAATTAATTAAAACGGAATCAGAGGCCGGGACACTTTTCCTCTACAAAGATTCCATTCTCCTTCATAGTGATATTCTTGCATTTTACGGTCATCCTCTCTCAAGAAACATGGGAATTCTTGGACGTTATAGTAAAGAAGAACTGTATGATAAACTTTCAATACTTGCAGATGAGTACCGGGAAGCAGGTGGAAGGAATATTGTTAAAGCTTTTTATATTATCTTTGGAACGGTTTGGCCGGAAGCGCAAATCGGCATAATTCAGGAAGCTCTGCTCAGGGAATGGGTCGAGTTTGCGCAGGAGCGGGATATGCTGATATTTCTCGATCATCAAATGGGTAAGTATACCCCGGAAGAAGGTATCATAAAAATGCTTCCTTGGCTTAGATATCCAAACGTACATTTAGCCCTGGACCCGGAATGGCGAACATTAAAGCCCATGCGGGAAATAGGCCATGTAACTGCCGAAGAACTTAACCGCGTGCAGCAAATCATGGAAGACTACCTGATAGAAAACCAACTCCCCGGTGAATGTTTTCTGGTTGTTCATCAATTCAACCACATCATGCTCAAGAATCGTAAAGATATCAGAAGTAATTTCACTAGGGTTAGGTTTGTACACTGCATCAGCGGCATCGGCACACCCGCAATGAAAAAAGATACTTATTCTCTCGGTGGCAAGGCTGTCAATCTTCCGATTAAGGGCTTCAAATTGTGGTTTGACTTAGGGATCTCGGGACACGCCGACAAGCCCCTTATGACACCATTGGAAGTGATGGAGCTCAATCCAAGGCCATTTATTATCATGTATTAGTAGTTAATGGAAAATATTAATGCGTAAGATGTTTCAATATATTGCTATACGAATTTACAATAACAAATACAATCTACTCAAGGATAGACTTCTCGCAGAATATGAATTAGTTAAATATGATAATACTAACGGTTTAAATACAATTTCAAAAATTCTAATTTCAGGGGAAGACCACAGATTTTATTACCATATTGGTTTTGACATCGTTGCATTACTCAGAGCCATATTTAATAGGATATTTTACAATAAAATTGAAGGAGCAAGCACAATTGAACAGCAATTAGTAAGAGTGTTAACCAATGATTTTGAAAAAACTTTTCAGAGAAAAATTAGTGAAATATTTCTTGCGACAACAATTGCTTCTATTGTGCCCAAAACTGCAATACCAAAAATATATTTAAATGTTGCCTACTATGGGACTGGAATGAATGGATTGTCTCAAGCCTATTCAAATCTTGGTATTACCGACAGGGAAACAATATCAATAGAGCAAGCTGCAGAAATCGTTTCTATGATAAAATATCCTCTTCCTACAAAATTCAGCCTAAAGCGTTTAGAACAAATAAAAACGAGAAAAGAATATTTGATTAAACTTTACAAGAAACATTCCGCGAGAAAATATTTTAAAATATATGAGTCATGATTCTTTCTCTAGTAATTTTTTGTAAATTTGAATATTATGTAAATGATATTTCTTTATATAGAATAATAATAAGGAGTCCAACCCATGTATTTCGATTATTACTATCTCGTCTTAGTTGTACCAACAATCTTACTTTCTCTAATCTGTCAGTTTTATGTGAAGTCTACATTTTCAAAATACTCTAAAATACCATGCTCAAAAAACATAACAGGAACAGATGCGGCATCATATCTATTGCAGATAAACGGTATTAGGGATGTTCATATAGAAGGTATCGCGGGTTCTTTAACCGACCACTATGACCCGTCTTCAAAAGTGTTACGTCTTTCAGCGCCGGTATATGCAAAAACTTCAATAGCGGCAGTCGGTGTTGCTGCGCACGAAACAGGACACGCAATACAGCACGCTGCATCCTATGGTACGTTGGCACTGCGAAGTACATTAGTTCCCATCGCAAATATTGGTTCCTCGTTTGGGCCGGTACTTGCCGTTGCCGGTATTTTCTTTTCGTTGCCATTAATTATAAATATCGGCATATTACTTTTTGGCGGGGCAGTTCTGTTTTATCTTATTACACTTCCTGTCGAGTTTAACGCTTCCGCCAGAGCTATTGCCCTCTTAAGAAAGAACAATGTGCTTACTCAAAATGAACTGCAAGGCGTTAAAAAAGTACTCACAGCAGCGGCGTTGACGTATGTTGCTTCTGCGCTTACTGCAATAATGAGCTTTGTCCGGTTATTGTTGATTTCTTCAAATAGAAGAAGATAGATGTTTCTGGTATGGCAAAAAAGATGTACGATGATAAAAATAGCCAAATATTCCCCCTCCAGCCCTCCAGCGGGTGCAACAAATTTTCGTGGGTATTTTAGGCTATTTTATTGTATGGCCCCCAAATTTTACTTTCCACCTTCGACCTAAGCGTTAGCATAAATTGCGCGTTATCTTTATTCCACGTCATACCGGGACCCTTGCAGCGTTTTTGGAGCACAGTTTTATTTGCACTTTCAACAGGGCCTGAGCCGATGTAAAATCCGGATTTTTTGTAGCCGACGTAATCAATTTTCTTACGGTTGTCAAAAACATATTTGTAAATATTAGGTGTGCCTTCGGGACGATCTTTTGCGTCTTTATATTGTTCCAAAATGTCTAATAATTCTTTAATTTTACCGTTCATTGCCAGATCGATAATTTTATCTGCCCATGGTTTATAATTTTTTGGCTCCTCCCCATACAAAAACTTTGCATACTTATTTATATTTTCTATCAAATGAAAGCAGTCTAATATCTGAACGGCATCAGGGAAAAGTTCTTCACACATTGTCCGAATCCATGACGCGCCATCACTTACAATAACTGTTTTTTCGTATTCGCCATAGCCGTTTCGTACTGCGCATTCAAGGACATATTTTTTAAACTGTTCGACATTTCCTATATAGGAAACGTATTCTTTTCTCAAAATATCTTTGCCAATTCCATCCGCGCGCAATTTTAAATCATTACTGTTAAAAACCATTACCAGCTTGTTTTCGCACCATGTAGAGTCATTTTTAAACCGTTTTCGTGTGTTTATAGCTGCACCGTCAATCATTATATATACAACTCCAGGCTTTGAGTGCGTAAATGGTATGTTTGTAATGTTTTCGACTGCTTTGCAGGCGTTTTCAGTATATCCTTCATAAAGTTTTTTGCTTACGGAATATGTTACTTTTCGTATGGTTTCAGAAGAAATTGAATATCCCAATCTATCCCTCATAATAAATTCCGTCCAATAAAATGAGCTTTGGTTCTGTCCCCGGAAAGCTGTCTCATTTTCCATACGGGGAGTCATCCTGTTTTCTAATTTGTCTATTTTTAACGCCTTGTCCACCGGTTTTAACGCTTCGTTATACAACACTTTTCGTTGTATGTCATTTGTGAAAACCTGTAAATGCAGTGCGCTTCGATTCAAATTAAGGTCGCCGTTTACGGTTTGAATAACGCGTTTCTGTAATCCGGTATTTTCTATTTATTATATTTACTTAATCCGCAGCAAAGTTTGATTTTATTTCCGCTTTTTTTTATGATCAGTTCTTTTTCATTAACATCTGCCGCTAAATCATTGTAATATTCGGCAATGGTTACCTTCATTTTCAAAAGTAATTCCGACCATTGATCTTCAATTTTTGATATGTCAAGCTCTCCTTTTTTCTACAAATTCTTGAAATCAACCATACTGTTTCCAAGAGCCGCCGCCATAGCATCTAGTGCTTTTTGTTTGCTATCTATCCTTCCCGTCAAGAAGCCCCTCCCTAAAGGCTTATTTTATTGTATCATCCTTTTTGAAATTTGCCCACGAAAATTTGTTGCCCACCTCCAGCAATGCTTGAAGGGTGCCTGGCACCAAATTCGCAAGCCCTCGCACGCAAGCAAGGCGTGGCGTGCGGACGGTATTAAACCGCCACCCGTTTTTGTGTTAAAGGCAGAAAAAATGTATTTGTAGAATACCCCGCAGTTGTGCGCCTGTGCAGAATTAAAAGCACTATACAATCTGCAGGGCAACAGAAACTCTGATGCTTTGCGCCAAATTTCAGAATTGCTGTATTAACCCTTTTTACATACTAGCCTTTTATATCAATCAACATGGGCTGCGCATTGTCGCCGTAGACGGGGCGTCGTTTTTTAAACGGGTTGGCGGCAAGTGTTTTAAGCTCTTGTTTTAATTCCGTCATCCGTTGTTGCAGCAGGTTTTTATTTTCGGCGGCGCGGCGGGCTGTTTCCGCTTTTAATGTTTCCAAAGTTCGGGTAATTTCAGTAATTTCAGGGGCGCCGCCCTTCCAAGCCGCCTTGTAAAGCGGCTGCATGGGCGTGATTGTTTTTTGTATGGATAAAATATCGGACACCAGCTTTTCTTCCAGCTCGATGTGCCCTTCCAAATCGCCTGAGCCTTCTTCAATCTGGGTTTTCTGTTTGTCCAGCACATCAAGGTAGGTAACAAAACGGGATTTTTGCTCCAGAAGCAACGATCTGAAACGTTTAAGAATTGCCACCCGCTCATTTATTTCACGATCGGAAAGCGTTGTAACGGCCTGTGCGGCGGGCATTTTGTTAAGTTAGCCCGCTATGTTAAGACCGCTTGCAGCGGAACCACCGTTAACGGCGGCAGACTGCGAAGCTACGGTTTCCGCCCATGTTTTGCGCAAATCACAGAGCATATTACATACTACCCTGATTCGTTTTTCGTTGGATTCAACATGAGCTTCCAAAAGTTCCTTGTTAAACCACGTATAAAGTGCAAAAAGGTTTTTTGCTATCTCGCCGCCCGCCTCAAAGTCAAGCGAAACCATAAGCTCGGTAACAATTTCCTGCGCTTTAAGGACAGCCTTGCCGGTTTCTTCAATTTTAGAGGGATCGCGTTTTACGACGCTATTGGCCCTCATCAATTCCAACGAATGTTCCAAGTTTTTTATAGCTCCATCGTAGAGCATAATTATAAGCTGCCCCTGGCTGGCCGTTTTAATTCTAGTATCACGATAAGCTCTTAATGCGTTTGTTTGTGCCACTTTTCACTCCAAATTAAGTTTTATAGAAGCAGGCGTCGCGGTCCGCTTTCAATAATTTTCGGCAATCTGAAAACCAGAGTAAAGGTTTTTATTGATTTTGGTAAGGTGGCAGACGGTGCAGCCCTTACGCAGTTGCTTGTTTTCTTACGCAAATTATTTGCCTTTTTGTACAAAAAATTCGGCGCAATTCGACAGTTTTAACTAATTCCGCCGGTGAACTTTCCGCTAATCCAACTTGGTATTAAAACAGCAAAGGGATTCCGCTCTATAGCTTTTCCGTTAATTTTTGGGTAACATTAAAGGATAAATGGATTTTTCAACATTGGAACTACATCCCGATCTAAAGCGTGCCCTTACGGAAGCCGGCTATCTTACAGCTACGCCGGTTCAGGAACAGGTTATTGCCAACGCGTTTAGCGGGTGCGACATATACGTTCAGTCGCAAACAGGGACGGGGAAAACCGCCGCCTACTTAATCGTTATTATCCAGCGTCTTTTAAACGAGCCGCTGCTTGCCGGGCGCAAAGCGCTAATTATGGTTCCTACCCGCGAATTGGCTGTGCAGGTAGAGGACGAGATGCGCGTTTTGGGCAAATACCTCAACTTTAAGACGGGCGCTTTTTATGGGGGCGTGGGTTACGGGAATCAGACGGCGCTTTTGCGAGACGATGCCCAGATTCTGGTAGGGACCCCCGGTCGTGTGCTGGACCTGAACGCCAGCGGTACCATGAATCTGATGAATATCGGGTTTCTGGTTTTGGACGAGGCCGACCGTATGTTTGATATGGGCTTTTATCCCGACCTTCGCAAGCTGATAAAGGTGCTGCCGCCCGCGGATAAGCGCCAGACTATGCTTTTTAGCGCCACGTTAAACAACTATGTAAAAAACCTCGCGTGGGAGTACACAAAAAAACCGGTTGAAATTGAGATAGAGCCGGAGTCTGTTACTGTTGATGAGATCGATCAGGTGCTTTATCATGTTTCATCAGGCGACAAATTCCGCCTGTTGTTAGGTATTTTTCAAAATGAAAAGCCGGAAAGCGCGCTCATTTTTTGTAATACAAAACGTTATACCGAGAAAATAACCCACCGTCTCCGTGCCAACGGTATAAAGGTCGATTATATTTCCGGCGATCTGGCGCAGTCTAGAAGGCTTGCCGTTATCGACGACTTTAAAGGGGGAAAGGTTAGTTTCCTTGTTGCCACCGATGTTGCCGCGCGCGGGCTGGACGTTGACAGTCTTGCACTTGTTGTTAATTACGACATTCCTCGCGAAACGGAAAACTATGTTCACCGTATTGGGCGTACCGCCCGCGCCGGAAAATCCGGCAGAGCCATAACTTTTGCAAGCGAGCAAGATATTTACGAGCTGGCGGGTATTGAGCGCTATATCGGTAAAAAAATACCGTCGAAGGTTGCCTCCGAAGAAATGTTTGCGGAAGATATAGCGCCGGAAGCGGCGCGTCCAAAAGACCGCGGCCAGCGCGCGCCGCATGAACCGCGTCCGCAATTCAAGGGTAGGCTCCACGAAGGTAGAAACAGAAAACGGGAAGACATGCCCAGAGAAGATCGGTTTAAAGAAGAACGGTCTTTTGAGAATAAAAAACCGTTTGATAAAAATAAAAAAAAGGGGCAGCATAAAAACAAATTTGCCGCCAAAGAAAATGCGGGTTTTAAAGAAGAAGGCGAAATTTCGCCGGAAGTTGCCGGGATGCGGTTTGAGGATCGCATAAAGTTCTATAAATCGAAGTACAGCGGAAGCGGTTCAAAGGACGGTATAGCAAAAACCAGGCAGGATCAAGAAAAAAAACAGAAGCCTGTAACAAGGGTAGCGTTTCCCGCACTCACGATGGCGTCTACTTTTACTTTTGTAATGTCGCCCTGTACAAGTTCAAAATTTACCATTTAAAACACCTCTCGCCAAAAAAATAATCAACAAATCCAATTTTCAACCTTACGATGAAGGTTTGCACGCGGAAAATCCGGCACTTCCTCATCCATACTCTCATCAAGCAGCCTGTAACATTCCGCTAAATCTGTCATCTGCCGTTTTTTTCTATCATCTTCGTTTTCATCCAGAATCGTAACGATAGCTCTTTTGTGTTCAGGTATTTTTACCGGTTCGCTTGGGATGAATTTACCTTCTTCAAAAAAACCTTGAACTGTTAGTAACATGATTGACTCCTATTCCTTCGTGTGATCTTGTGGTTAAATTCATTTTTTCTTGAATAAACTTTTTAGCACAGACAAAATCCCAGCCGGTTTTTTGACGGATTGCGCCGCAGGCTGCGCTGCGTTATGCGAAAGGTTTACCGCGGCGGTTTTTGCCGGACGCCGCCTGTGTTTCTTGCCCGCTTCTTTTTTTTGCCCGCCCGTCTGCGCGGCGCGGTCAATTTTTTCTTTTGCCGCCGTAATTTCGTTTTTAGCCTTGTTTCTAGGCTTCTGTTTTTTTTCTTGATCCTGCCTGGTTTTTGCTATACCGTCCTTTGAACCGCTTCCGCTG
>BOBI01000066.1 GCA_026002305.1 Spirochaetia bacterium | reverse complement strand
AATTAATAAAAATATTAATACTGGTTTTAATTTCATATAATTTGATCTTTATAAAAAAGTTTCAATTTCATTTTTAAAAACGGCATCGGCTTCATCGGCGCTTATTATTTGTTTAACAACGCCATTAGAGAAAATATGAACTTTTTTCCCAACGCCTGTAATGCCAATATCCGCGTTACGGGCTTCTTCCGGCCCATTTACGATACACCCCATAATCGCAACCGTAATGTTTTTCCTAACGGAGTACAGATACGGGAGCCATTTGCCGGTAAAAGCGTGCGTGTCAAACGAATGGCGGCCGCAGCGCGGGCAAGAAATAATTTTTACCCCTTCTCCAACATTATCGGTATTTTTATTCTCATTCACCGCAAGTAAAATTTCACGCGCGGCAATTACTTCATTTTCCATTGAATCGGAAAGCGAAATACGCAAGGTATCCCCAATTCCATCGCATAACAGACCGAACAAAGCGGCGGTATTGCGGACAACACCGGCAATAAGCGGGCCGGCTTCCGTAACGCCTATGTGCAGCGGAATACCGCCGTTTTTTGTACGAAACAAACGGGCGGCATCCACAGTCTCTTTTATGTTAGACGACTTCATTGAAACAACTACATCGCTAAAATTATTTTCTTCAAAAATTGCAATTTCCCTCATCGCCGCTTCCACAAGCGCTTCCGTTCTGTTTATTTTGCCATCTTCTATCAAACGGCGTATTTCTACGGGCAAACTGCCGCCATTCACGCCAATACGAATGGGAACGCCCTTATCTTTAGCCTTTTCAAGAACGGCGCGAACCTTTTCCCTACCGCCTATATTTCCCGGGTTTATGCGTAATTTACCAATGGGATAATCGAGTATTTTAAGCGCAATGTTGTAATCAAAATGTATGTCCGCCACAAGCGGCATAGAAGTTTTTTTTGTAAGCCCGCCCAAAACACAAGCCGCTTCTATGTCGGGAACGGCAAAGCGCAGAAGCCCGCAGCCCATCGAAGAAAGGTTGTCTATTCGTTTAATAATATTTTTACAGGAATCGTTTTTTAAATCGTCGCTTGTAAGTTTATCCTTCCACATTGTTTGTATTACAACATGGCGATCCCTTCCAATTACTACGGATTTTAAATTGCCCCTTGTGCCAATTGTAACTTCGCTCATAATTCAATTTAAAATTGATTGGGCTATTGCGTCAATAAATTCAGCGGAGTTTAAAACTTCGGCATTTTTCACGGAAGAAATACCAGCCAGATCGGCAGTCATTTTTCCGGACTCTATGGTGTTAATTGTGGCGTTTTCCAGCTTTCTTGCGAAAGCGGAAAGCTGGCGGGCGCCGTCAATTTCAGCGCGTTTTATAAGCGCCCCTGTCCACGCGAAAATCAGAGCTACAGGATTCGTGCTTGTTTTTTCGCCTTTAAGGTGGCGGTAGTAATGTTGTTGAACCGTTCCGTGTGCGGCTTCGTATTCAAACGCGCCGTTAGGTGAAACAAGTACGCTTGTCATCATGGCAAGCGATCCGCTTGCGCTTGCGATAAGATCGCTTAAAACATCACCGTCATAATTTTTACAAGCCCACAAGAAGCCGCCTTCGCATTTTACAAGACGGGCAACGGCGTCATCAATTAGTGTATAATAATATTCAATACCGCAGTCTTCAAATTTTGTTTTATATTCTTTTTCATAAATAGCGTTAAAAATATTTCTAAAACGTGTATCGTAGATCTGCGAGATGGTATCTTTTGCGGCGAACCAGAGCGGCAGTTTTTCCTCCAGCGCATAGCGGAAACACGAGCGCGCGAAACTTTCTATGGAATTATCCAGATTATGTATGCCTTGTACAATGCCGGGCTTTTTCATGTCGGCAACCGTTATGCGCTTTTCGGATCCGTCTTTTTTTGTATAAACAAGTTCTACAAGACCTGCTTCGGGTATGTCCATTTCCGCGTTTTTATAAACATCGCCGTAAGCATGGCGGGCAATAACAATGGGTTTTTTCCATGTGGAAATTGTAGGCCGGATACAGTCTAAAATAATTGGTTTACGAAACACGGTTCCGTCGAGTATTGAGCGTATCGTACCGTTAGGGCTTGGAAAAATATTCTTTAAATTATATTCTTTTTTACGTTTTTCCGTTCCTGTAATTGTGGCGCATTTAACGCCGACACCATATTTTAAAATCGCATTGGCCGCATCTTTTGTAACGCTGTCATTGCAGGCATCACGATTAATAATGGATAAATCGTAATATTCGGTTTTAAGATCTATAAACGGCTGTAATAGTTTTTCTTTTATTAAGACCCATAAAACATGTGTCATTTCATCGCCGTCAATTTCTACAAGCGGTGTCTTCATTTCAATTTTGTGCATATTCACACCTATTTAGCGGCTACTTGCGTAAAGCCGCTTGAATTTTCAAAGCGGGTAACAAAACCGGCTATTCCGTTATATATGGCATCAGCAAATTTATTTGTTGATGTTAACATCAATTTAGTATCTTCCGTATTTGTTATAAAACCTAATTCAACCAGTACGGCAGGCATCCGTGCCTTGCTAACAACATACCAATCCTTATCCTTTAAACCACGATTAGGAAAACTCTTGTCGAATGTTTTATTAAATTGGTCTAATATTGATTGTGCAATAAGAACACTCTCGGTAGTAAATTGTTGTTTTAAAAGATCATTATGTATCGAAGCCAATGCCTCGCTTTCGTTTGATTTTTTCTTGTCTATTACATCCTGCCTGTCTTCAGGACTTGAATACCAAACTTCGTAACCCCGTGCATTTCTGCTTAAACCTGCGTTTGCATGAACAGAAACATAAATAATTGCTTCATTTTCTTTTAAATTAATTGCGTTTGCTTTAGCAACACGCTCTTTAAGTTCAGGAAATGTATCGCCAAGACGCGTACTTATAATCCGTTTATCGGGGTATGCTTTTTGTAGTTTTTTATATAGTGCGTTTGACACATCAAGTGCAATATCTTTTTCCTGTACTTTAATTTTTTTACCGTTTATTGTATGGTTGCTGAACGCGCCGGGATCTTTTCCGCCATGTCCCGGGTCTACAACAATAGCCGCAATACGAAAACGTGAATTATCTTCGTTTATAGATGCTTTAAACCGCGCGGCAAGGGAATTAACAAATACTTCACTGAACAAAAGCTGCCCGTCATCATTTAATAAAGGGGTGGGCACACGATATAGAATTTTGTTGTCGTATAACAACAATGTTTGCGTGCTTCTTTCTTCAACTGTAAAAACCGCGTTATGCCCTCCCGATGTAATTACCCCTGTTTGAAAGAAAGGATCCCACAAAAGTTTTGCGTCCATTTTTTTCATTGATTCGGTTAGGGAAAGAAATTTTGTTTCAGCCTGCGATTGCGCGTATAGGTTGGACGTAAGTGCTGTCAGTGTTAAGAAAAAGACCGTAAAAATTGAAAAATAACGGCGCACAATCATTATATCCCTAAGCTACCTTTTTAAAAATTTATCCACAATGTATGCTGCCCCTTGATACCCGCCGCGTATCATAGCACCCCAAAACTCGCGCCCGAATGCAGGTTCTTCGTCGCGGCAGGCAAACGGAAGCGGTGTCCCGCAAATATTACGCACGGCGTCAAGGCTTTCCTCTGCCGTGCGCCCGGCATAATCCAATGCGCCGGATTTAAAAAACAGGTCAAAATTTTCAATGCATATAGGCGCCTCAACAGAAAAATTGCCTTTTATTGCGTTTCCCTGCAGCATCGCCGCTAACCCTGCTCGAACAGCGGGGCTAACCCCGAAAGCGTCGGGCGGAAAATCGCAGCTTTGGCCTAAAAACCTTTCGGTTTCCGTATTCGGCGCTTCCAGCCTGAAAAGCACCGAGCGAACGGCAGTTTCCACGGCTTTTACGGCCAGATCATGTGTGGGCGCGGCGCTAATAACGTTGCCGCATTTTGTAACATTATTTTCGGGAAAATTCACTGAATCACCTTCTGTAACGCGGAAAAAAATATCATTTATGTATTCTATATTTTCGGCATATTTTCGCCCTTTTATCGCAATAATCTTGCCGTCTATTGAGATAAAAGCCCTTTCTGCCGACACCCAGTCTTTCTGCGGCTTTAAATCGCGGACGGGCAGGCCGCAACAGGCTTCTAGGGCGGCTTTCGTAGGCTCCACCCCTGAAGAATAGGGGTATGTCCAACCCGACATATACCCGCCCGAAAGCCGCGCGGCAATTTCCCCAATCATCGGGCCGTTTTTAGTAAGTTTGATGTCGCCCTTAGCCGCCCCTAGTGTAATCCCCAGGCATTTTATACCGGCTTTAAAAACATCGATTATTTCACGCTTGGTTTTTTCATCTATACTGCTTGTCGGCATTGTATGCCCCATCTCGATAAAAAACGGAGGGAAAAAGATATGGCGGTCGGCAAGGCCGCAAATGGTAATTTCCCCGTTTTGTACAATCGCGTCTATGGAAAATTCGGGCCCGTCCATATACTGCTCAATGATTACGCGGCTTCCCCTCGAAAAACTTAAAGCGCTTGTCAGGGCATTTTCCAGATCCGCCGGTGAATCGACGCGGCGGCACCCGCGCGAGCCCATATTATCAACAGGTTTTACAACAACGGGAAACGGGAAGGGTAGGGGAGGCGGTTCAAATTTCTCAGGATTGATGGTATCGGCGCCTACGGCGATAAATTCCGGCGAGGGAATGCCGTGCTGCCGGAAACGGCGCCTCATCCGCTCCTTATCCGAGGCGTCCAGCGCGTTTTGATACGGAATCCCGTGCAGCCTCAGCTTTTCGGCGACCCAAGCCACCGTAGCGGAGAAATCCGTACCGGAAGTCATAACCCCGCAAAGGCCTTCGCCGTCTTTTATTTTACGCGCGGCGGTTTCTATACCTTCTTTGTCCTTTAAATCTATGTGCAAAAAGCGGTCTGCAAGCCTCGCGCATGGAGCGTTTTTATTTCCATCCACGGCAATTACGGTAAAGCCCTCCTCCCTTGCGATTCGCATGGCCGGCCCCTGCATAACACCGGCTCCTAAAACCATAATATTTTTTTTCATGCTGTTATTATCGGTAGATTGTTTACAAGCACCCCCAAAAACCCGATACTTAAACTAGCTTATGTTAGAAAAATTGCGTTTCCCGATTGGCGCGAAACTTATCTTAATTGTTACGATTCTCCTCCTTGTGTCTCTAGGTCTTATTACATCGCTTGTGGCGATGTTTGTAAGCTCCGATATTCTAAAAACCGCAAAAAAAAATAATTTTGAAATAAACGAAATGTCGGCGCAGACAACGGAAAATGAACTTTTGTCGATAAAGGCGAACACAAGCGTTTTGCTGAATAATTTATCCGTTTTATATTCTCAAAAAAACAATAATACCGAGGTGCAGCATTGGAATTATTTCTTTTCGGCGAACAGTGATATTGCCGGAATTGTTTTAAGGACAGAGAATGAATCGCGTCAAAATACAAGCGGTTCTGTTTTTATCAATGAACAATTTCTTACCGCAAATAACCTTGCCGGCACAATGTTTGATAATTTCATTATCAATTATAAAGGTATGTTGGACCGCTCCCTTTTAGGTGATACATTAGTTTTTAACGCTACGCCATATTTTAACGACACTGCAATTTTAGCAATGAGCTTTACACTACAGCCTTTTTCAAGCGCGGTTGTATTTTTCTCATCGCTTTCTATTACGGAAGCATTCGGGACGGGCGCTAATTCAACTACAGTTATCAATACATCAGGTGATATTTTAATTAGTTCTGATATTGAAAAGATAACAAAGGGCGCAAATGTTAGTGATGATATATTTGTCCGCTATACCCTTAAAAGCGAGGATAATATTCTTGATGAACACTATAAAGATGAAAGCGGAAACAGCTTTATAGGTAACGCGCATAAACTTGAAGATTCAAATGTGGTAGTATTTACAACAATAGGTGAAAATATCTTTTTTGAAGGGATACAGGCTACAACACGGCGTAATATTTATCTTTCACTCTTGGTTTGGTTTTTATCAATACTTTTTATCTGGTTCTTTTCCAAGACAATTTCAAATCCGCTTGTTGAATTGCAGGATGCGGCGGCTTCAATAGAAATCGGCGAGTATCACCTTAACTTAAAAAATAACAACATGGACGAGACGGGAGTCTTAACACAGGCGGTTTCAGGCATGAGCAATGTTTTGGCAAACTTTGAAAAATTCACAAACAAAGTTATTGCCCGCCTTGCCCGTCTTGGTACGCTGGAAACAGGCGGCGCTTCAAAACAGGCGACAATATTTTTTTCCGACATACGATCTTTTACCGCCATCTCGGAAAAATTGACGCCGGAGGAGGTTGTTGAATTCTTGAATCAATACATGGAAAGAATGGTTGCCTGTGTCATATTAACAGGCGGCGCGATAGACAAATTTATAGGCGATGCGGTTATGGCGCACTGGGGCGCCGTTGAGACATCGGGCAGCGCCGAAAAAGACGCGCTTAACGGTGTGCGCGCCTCCCTTATGATGCGCGCCTCGCTTTACAGTTTTAATAAAGGCAGGGGCACAAGTGAAAAAGACCCAATAATAAAAATAGGCTGCGGCCTTAATACAGGAACTGTTGTCGCCGGACAGATAGGCTCGCAGGAACGGGTTGTATTTACCGTTATCGGCGATACGGTAAGTTTTGCCGACCGCACGGAAACTTTTAATAAAGTATTCGGGACGCAAATTCTAATAACCGAAAATACATATAAACTTGTATGGAAATATTTAACCGCAAAAGAAATGGGAGAAGTAACAGAGGACGGTAAGAAAGTAAAAATCTATGCGGTGATAAACATGAAAGATGAAGAACAGCTAACGCTCATGATGGCAGACTTGGAAAAGGTGCCGGGAATTGATATGGCGTTAAGTAGACTTTGTGTAGGGCCGCAGGGGCCAAAAACTATTGAAGAGCTTCGTACACTTTTAGATATTGAAGCGCCCGATTTAAAAGATACAAATCTTGACGAAGAAGAGAAAAAATATAGTGTTGGTAACGAAGAAAAATAAAACCCTAAGAAAATCAAAAATAGCGGATATTATCGCTATAATTCTCTGTCTTTTAGGCGCCGGTATAGCGTTCCGGCTTTTTTGGGGAGACCTTAACGCGACACTTACAAAACAAAATGTAAGTCCCATTGGTACAATAACATTTAAACATAAAACCGCACAGCGCCGTTTTTCAGATCGTGTTGTTTGGGAAATGTTAAAAAATGAATCGCCGGTATATTCCGCGGATTTAATTCATACCGCCGATTTTTCCGAAGCATCAATACACTTTGGCAAAGAAGGCGAAATTGAGTTAGGCGAAAACAGCATGGTGCAGATCTATGATACGACGGAAGGTACAAAGGTGGATCTTATAAGCGGAACAATCAACCTAAAAACAGGCGATAGAAAATCGACATTATTATTGGTAACAAGCGGTGTAACTGTTGAAATTGATGAAGGATCTTCTGTCGGCGCAACAGCAGGCGTTACAGGTTCCGGCGGTATTCAGGTGCTCACCGGAACGGCAAGTATAACAACCCTAGAAGGAAAACAAAACGCCGGTGCAGGCCAATCCCTTGTTGTCGACTCGGAAGGCCACACAGAAACAACGGCCAGTGTAACATTATTAAATCCCTCCCCGTCGCAGGTTTATTTAACAAGCAACGGCGGTGCTTTAGTTAATTTTGTATGGAAAGAAAATAATTTTACAGCAAATGACATAGCGCGTTTTCAAATAGCCAAAGATCAGCGTTTTACAACATTAGTTCAATCTGCCGATGTACGCTCCGCCTCCACACAAAGCGCCGGCTTACAGGCGGGTAATTATTGGTGGCGCGTATACCCTGTTCCAACCGAAAATGATACAGGGCAAGACTCTGCTCCTGAAACAACAATGTCGAATAAAGTTGCCATTGTCGATTCAAAGATTCCGTCTCTTATTACACCGGCGTTAAATAGTGAAGTAACTTATCGCAGTACCACGCCGCAGGTCAGGTTTAAGTGGGATACAGGTTATTCCGGCGGTGATGAAGATTCTCCTGTAAGTGAATACCAGTTACAAATCGCGGATAACACATTGATGGAAAATCCGGTTGTCCAAGTTGCCGTGCGCGGTTCTTTTTATACGGTAAACGATCTAGCGGATGGAACATGGTATTGGCGTGTCAACCCTGTATACCCCGCATCATGGATAGGCGGCGGTACAAATACCGGCGTCTCTGACATTTCAACTTTTAGAATAACAAAAAATGCGGAACAGTTAACGGCCGTGCAGGTAACAATGCCTAACGACGGGGTGTTTATCAATATTGAAAATAATTCACCGCCTATTTTATTTTCGTGGAAAACAGAAAAGGAAGCCTTTTCATACAACTTTGAAATTGCGGACAATCTTGAATTTGTTAATCCTGTTATAACAAATTCCCTTACGGAAAACCGTTGGACATATAACACCGGTACAAATACCTTGCGTCCCGCCGTTTATTTTTGGCGTGTTAATTATGTTGATTCAAGCGGCAGCGTATCACCGTGGTCGCAGACGCGTTATTTTTCAGCAAGGGAAGGCAATGTCATTTTTGAAAGCGTTTATCCGCCTGATAACTGGAGTGTAAGCGAGGCCGATTTTACAGGCACACGTTTTTTGTGGAAAAGTAATTTATCACAGGAAAGCAGGTTTCAGATTTCGAATGTGCAAAACTTTTCTTCTATACTTGTTGATGAGACAGCCTCTGCAACATCTTACGATATAAGCAGTGGGAATAGGTCTTTCCTGGGAGTTGGAACATTTTGGTGGCGCGTAACGGTAAATGTAAACGATAATATTACGGAAACAGCGGCGCGTAAATTTACCGTACAGAGCGCCGGTCGTGTGGAACTGTTGACGCCGCCTAATGGCACGCAGATACCCGGCCTGCAAGCCCTGCATACCCCGCCTGTAATAACATGGACGGCATTGCAGACGCCGGACTTTGCCCGTATTGTTGTACGTCCGGTGTCCAATGCGCAGGATTTTGAAGCAACGCCTGTGTTTGTTCAGGATAACCCGGGCCGCACGGTCCCGCTGCCGCCTCTTGGCGAGGGCGCCTATTCCTGGACCGTAACCGCGCAGAGTGCAAGCGGGTTTGATATAAGCCCGCCCGAACCGTTTTTATTTAGGGTTCTGCCAATTCCGCTGTTACAAGCGCCAACGCTTGTGGCGCCGCAAGAAAATTATACCCTAAACGCGCAAACTCTGCGGCAGAACCGGAGCGTCAATTTTTCGTGGCGTCAGGTTGCAGGCGCTAACTCTTATGTTGTTTCTATTTACAGACAAGGGAATGTTGTTCCCATTTTTGTTACACCCCCGCTGCGTAGTACAAATTGGACATTAAATGATCTTACAATAT
Organism: Spirochaetia bacterium; assembly: GCA_026002305.1. Classification (GTDB taxonomy): domain Bacteria; phylum Spirochaetota; class Spirochaetia; order Treponematales; family Breznakiellaceae; genus BNVA01. The sequence goes on along the minus strand of BOBI01000066.1, from coordinate 2,088 downwards.
TGGATGCCGGTGTTTTTACGTGGCAGGTTGAAGCTGTCTTAGTATCGCAAAGCGGGGTAATTGAACAACACGGAAATGTTTCGCGGCGGAATTGGACAGTTGATATAATGATTCCGCAAAGCCCGCACTTAAATGACGAGGAGGTCTACGGTTTCTAAATGACAATAGATATTTATACCGATGGCGGCTGCAGCGGCAACCCGGGACCGGGCGGCTGGGCTTATGTAATAACCGACAATGTGACAAGACAAATAATAACCGAAAGTTCAGGCGGCGAAAAATTAACAACAAACAACAAAATGGAATTATCCGCCGTAATTTTCGCGCTTGATTATATCAAAGACAGATCGTTAAAACCTGAAAAAATATGTGTGTTCACAGATTCACAGTATGTTCAAAAGGGGATAACGGAATGGATACACAGATGGAAAAAAAACGGCTGGAAAACTGCAGCCAAAAAACCCGTTGTTAACGCCGATCTTTGGCGCACACTCGATGAAAAAGCAAAAGCATTGCCTGTAATATGGAACTGGGTAAAAGGCCACGCCGGCGTACCGTTAAACGAAAGATGCGACGAGCTTACACAGATAGCTATTGATAAATACAGAAAATGAAGATGGCGGTATTTGTAACGGGTTATTGTAATAGGCTTTAGGAGGCTTTTATGGACGTTGTTTATCTTTTTTACACCAGAGGGACAGTCGGTATACCGGTTATAGGATTTGACAAACAGCTTATAACCCGTCTTAAATGTTTAAAGTCCGGTTACTGGGACGAGCGGCGCCGGAGTTTTGTACTACCTGCTGATTATATTACAAATGCCGTGCGTGCAAAACTTTTATGCGGTATGATTAATGTACAAGTGAACAAGGATAATGAAAATCCTGTAACAGTCCATGGATTTTTGGACAAACCATGGCCTATCGATACAAACGATACAAACGATACAAACGAGATAAACGATGCAGATTATCAAAATAGTTTTTTGGATTGTTCACTATTAGAAATACTCGAAACAGAAATGCGTTCCAGAAAATACAGTTATGACACAATCAAATCCTATTTGCATTATAACAAAAACCTCTGCGAAACAATAAAAAAATCCCCGGAAAACATTATTAGTACCGATATAAAATATTATTTAGAAACATTAGAGCGGAAAGGCTTTTCTTCTGCCTCTATGAACCTTGCAATCAGCGCGTTAAAATTTTTCTATGGAACGGTGCTAAAAAAGCATTGCGTCAATGAACAGAAGCGTCCTCGGGAAGATAAACGGCTTCCCATTGTACTTGCAAAATCAGAAATTCTAGCAATGATAAAAAGTTTGAAAAATCCAAAGCATCGCGTTCTACTCACACTTGCCTATTCTTCCGGTTTGCGTGTCGGCGAACTTGTTAAACTAAGAAAAGAAAACATAGATTTTATTCGCAAAACCATATACCTTCACGATGCAAAAGGCCGTAAGGACCGTTATACAATACTTTCAGAAACGGCAGAGAAGGCTATAAAAGGGTATTGTCAAATGTACAGCATAGAAGAAGGCTGGCTTTTCCCAAGCTGGACAGATGACAAACACTTAACAATAAGAACCGCCCAAAAAGTTTTTGATGCGGCCCTTGAAAAAACCGGCATAAAAAAAGAAGCCTCAATCCACAGCCTGCGCCACTCCTTTGCCACCCACCTTTTAGAGACTGGCACAGACATCTCGTTTATCAAAGACCTGCTAGGCCACAACTCCATCCGCACCACCGAACGATACGCCCACATAGCCAAACGAAAAGTTCTGCTGGTTCAAAGCCCCCTAGACAACCCACTAGGCGATTGACGCCGTGTTTTTATAATAAGGGCGCACCCCGCCTGCGGCGGGTCGGGCTATTTCGCTATATCTTTTTGGCTAACGCCAAAAAGTATACCGCTCATATCCCTTGCGCGATCACACCGCCCCTTCCCACCGCGCTTAAAAGCGGGCGGGAAGGGGCTTTACAAGAAAAGCCTACTACTTTAGTATGTAAATTATACGAAGTTTACTTCGCTTTTTATACATTTTCTTGTATTATTGTGAAATAAACATCGTGTACAGGGAGTTAT
>BOBI01000065.1 GCA_026002305.1 Spirochaetia bacterium | reverse complement strand
TACTAAAGCCTCCAAGGTAACAACCAGTAAGAAAAACAGCCCCGCTACAGGTATTGCTCTTGTTGAAGCCGGGGATGCCAATGCAACTATAGTAGCCGCAATAAAAGCAGCTATTGGTGCTGATGTTGGTGATCTTGATTCTACCGGCTACACTTGGAGCAACAGTGGTGCTGGCACATTAACCAAGACCACCGGTATCGGTACGACATTCTCCTCGGGCGCGCCTGTTACGGCGACAATCGGGGATCAGTACTAAAATCATGTGCCATCCGGCGCACCCACGGCCGGATAAACGTTACGCGCCGCCCGAAAGGGGCGGCGTTAATGTTAATACAAGCCCTCGCCCATTGCGTGTAATGCGGTGGGTGAGATTTCGAAAGGAAATGTTATGTCGAATGTATTTTTGAAAGGCGATTACAGAATTGGTTGAGATTATAATTAATGTATCTTATGTGCTTCTTGCAGTTTTGGCCTTGTGCTATCTCTATTATTTATTTTCTCCAAAAGCAAAAAAACCTCGTGTTTGGAGGCGAAATAAACAAATTTTAAAGATTTTATACAATAATTCGACAATAACCAGACGGCAAACAGTAAAGATAGCGACAGTCTTTGATGATGTGAAAAAACTATTCTTCTCTGATGCAACAGCAGACTATCAAAAAATGTATGACACACTTGTGAAAATAAAAAACAAACAGCAACGTGACAATACAACTAATGGACAAAGAATAACGGATATAATTGATATATTGTGTGAAAAAATAAATAGTGAGCACAAGTATTTCCGTGTAAATTCCGAACTTTCGCAGGTATTTATAAACCTTGAAAACAGCATTCTTGGCAACAATATGGAAAATATCAAAGGTTGCCTTGAATTATTGTATACACAAAGTATTTCAGTTGAGAAGACCTTAAAAAAAAGGTGGAAAAAAGAATTTTGGATAGCAACAGGAATTGCAATCCTTGGTATAGCACTTTCTGTTTTACAGATGATTAATAAATAAAAATTATTTTAAGGAGTCGGGCAAATGCAAGAACTTATAGATTGGCACTTCACTGTACAAAATGGTATGTACTTCGATACAAAAACAGAATTAAATGGCGTTAGTATTTATCTTAGCAACATCATAGAAGATGGTTTTTGGAACTATGCTTTTGTTCCATCTGATATTTCTCTCGAAAATAGCATAGAAACCATTGAGAGTAAATTTAACAATGTTAATCGTCAACCTTGTGTATACATTGCAAATAGTGAAGATTGTTCTGATAAGGTTAATAAACTTTTGACTAGAAAATATATGCCCTTATCAGAAGAATCGTTTATGACAATGAAGTCCCATAATAAGTTAATTGTAAAACCATCAACGGCAACCACAAAGCGCGTAGCAGACATAAAGACACACAACGATTTTATTGAGATCTTTACAAATGCCTATGGAGGTGATAAAACCCCGGAACAACCGTATGGAGAACTTGATAAAACATATATCGATGCGCTTATTCGCTCCTTTAGTGCTATGAATAAGTTTTACCATTTTGTTTGCTATGAAGGAAAAAATCCGGTTTCTATTGCAACCTTATGTTTTGCAGATGGTAAGGGCGGACTGTATAACGTAGGCACAGCACCTGCTTATCGAGGCAAAGGTTATGGAACCATAGCAACTAAAGTATGCATTGATCAGTGGTTTTTACTAGGTGGAGATGTTCTGTTCTTGCAAACCGAAACAGGAAGTGCTGTTGAGAAATGGTATTATAAACTTGGATTTGAACTCAAATTTATCGGAAGAACATATTGCAGGGAGTAGTCAATGGGCAAGCAATTTCTGCCTCATTATTTTATTATAGAAACAACGAATTTATGTAATTTTACCTGCCCGATATGCCCTAATGCTCTGTACGAAAGCACGGAGAAAGGTAATATGTCATGGGCATTATTTACTGAATTGATCGATCAGATTAGCAGTGTTGCAAAGGTTATTCAGTTGTATTGGATGGGGGAACCACTATTAAATGATAACATATTCCAAATGATAGAATATTGCAAAATAAAAACAAATGCAAAAGTCATGTTATCAACAAATGGCAGCAAACTATCATCTAATGTTACAAATTCGCTTGTACGTAATGGCCTTGATGAAATAATAATATCAGTAGATGCGTGTGATTCGCAGAAAATTTATAGCACAATAAGAGTTGGCGGCAACCTTAAAGAGTTGAATGAAAATATTTGTTATTTAATGAAACACAAACAGAAGATGAATGTTGTGTTACAATTTATAGATATGTATATTAACCGATCTGAAAAAGAACCGTTCCTCTCAAAATGGGGAATACAGGATTGTACTGTCAATATTCAATGTCTGTATACATGGGCAAATCAATTTCCCAGTTTAAATTTAGCAAGTGATAACTTAAGCACTGTTGCAAAAAAGAAGCGAATTCCGTGTGCAGATCTGTGGAATAAAATGGCAATTCATTGGGATGGAAAAGTATCGGCTTGTTGTTTCGACTGGAATTCTCGTCTTACATTTGGTGATGCTAAAGACGAATCTCTTATCAGTATCTGGAATAATAAAAAAACAGAATATATCAGGTATTTACATACTACAGAAGAATATGATGCAATTTCTTTATGTAAAGATTGCAATTCATGGGCAGAACCAAATGAGTACAAAAATTTATACAATTTATAATACTAAATTAAAGGAGCCGATCTATTATGAATACCGACCGACATTACCCACAGGCGTTTAAATTTACTCTGGTTGCCATGTTGGCATTTGCTGTGTTTATATTCTTCCATAGTCCATTGTTAATGATTAAATTGTATTGCGTTATAATGTTTCTTGCAATCCTAAATGAATGGGTTGCTTCGGAAAGCAATGAATTTAAATACAGTGATTTGTTTTTGCTAAATGACACAATTTGTTCCGCTATGTATTTCATGATTTTACTGGAGCTCAATCAAGGTACACATAAATTCTTTTGGCTGTTTAGCTGTGTTATATTTTTTATGTATTGGAGGTGGAACAAATTATGCGAAAATCAAGAGCAGGCAAAACCATCTTTTCATGTGTATAATATGTGTAATATAATTTCCTGCGTATATAGCTTATGTACCTTTTTGACTATGACAATTGTACCCGATATTGCATTAGTAAAATATATTCAGTATATAGGTATGATTTTTTGGACTGGTTTATTAGTTAGATGGTATCGTGATTTTTGGAAATCAGATATAAATAATTCAAAGAAGAAGAAATAATTATTAGCAAATCTATCATTACATACAACAATAAAGTTTGTTTGTATGATGCACAATTAAATAAATGGTTAAGTGTTAAGAGCATTACTATTACTGATGGAAAATTTGAGCACATTAATTCAGAAGAATGTTCTTCTGATATTGATGATTTTGATACATATTTAATACCGGGCTTCATAGATGCCCATTGCCATTTATTGGAGTCATCGTTGGAAAGTGAATATTCAGAACAAATCAACACTGTAGATCTTGAGTCCCTTGTTTCTCGTGCAAAACAAAACTGTATAATTGCTTACAAAAGTGGAATCACCTCTCTTAAGGATTTGGGCGGAAGAGGGTTTTCTTCAATTGCTGTACGTGATAAACTGAAACCGTATATACCAACAAGAATATTCACAAGCGGTTGTTACTTTACAAGTCCAGGAGGACACTGCTGCGACAGAGGCGCCATTATATTAAATGACATAGCTTCATTTAGAGTGCATATAGAGAAACTGGTTAATTCTGATGTAAAATTCCTAAAAATACTTCACGGTGACGATGGTTTCAATGTACAGTTACTTAATGATATGATATATACGGCTCACAATTCTGGTATGTATGTCTCTTGTCATGCATATACCGAAAAAGCGGCAAATGAAGCTGTTAATGCGAGAACGGATACTTTAGAGCATGCAGGGGATTACAGTGACAATTTATTGGATAAAATAAAACAAAGAGACATCATAATTGTGCCCACATTCGTTGCAGCTTATGACAGCACAACAGAAAACTCTGATATGTTAAATGACGTTAACGGCGATTTACTGCAAAAATGGTTGAGCGATGAAAAAAAAATAATCCCAAAATTATTTCAAAAAGGTATTATGGTTGCACTTGGCACCGATTCAGGTTTTCCCGGAACACCCTGTAATTCATTGATAAGAGAGATCCAGTTGCTACACAATGAGTTTGGGATCACCACCGATCAACTTATGCACGCTGCCTTTGCAATAACCCCAAAGACTGTGTTGATGGAAAAAAAACTTGGCAGAATTAAAGATGGTTATTATGCTGATTTTTTATGTTACCGTGTAAATCCACTGAAAAATCTGAAGCATTTGGATGCTCCTTATGAAGTATGGATAAATGGTAAAAAGGTATGAATATGTTGATTGCGGATTCTGTGAAAATTAAACGTCCTTCCACGATAGATTCATTAGCTATTTCAACATATCTCAGGCATTATTTTTTTGATTGTGCGTCACTTGATGATTTCTGGACAAATGGTGAGGTTAGAAACTGGATACTAAATGAAGATGATTATTGTGCCGGTGCTTATTTAAATGATGAATTAATAGGCTTTTGCTTGACGCATTATCATAAAGAAACTAGAAAGGTTCATCTTGAGAATGTGTTTGTTGTTGAAAAATATAGAAGAAATGGTATTGCTAACAAACTGCTCGCAGATGCCATTATGTTTTACTCAAAGAAAACAAAAAAGGTAAGATATGTAGGATTGGTGAACGCAGAAAACATTGCCTCTACAAAGTTGCTTGAAAAAAATGGTTTTGCATACGGCAACTCTGTGTTTTGGATGCAAAAGAATGATACAAATGATTAATAAAGAAATCGTTACGTGGCTACCGAAAAATCGTCTTCTTGTAAAACAATTATGGCATTCCTTCCTATCTTTCATAACGTTGCCATTTTTTCATTCGCATACAGATGGAATAAAAACATTCTTTGAAAATAACTATTATATAAAATCTGATGAATTGATTTTTGATGGTTCAACATTTGAATATTATTCGAAAATCGAAAGAACAATAGATATTTCCGTTTTGAATGATTATAATATTATCGATCTTGGTTGTGGGCTGGGATCTTTATATCATTGGTTACAAACGAAAAATATTTGTGCCCATTCATTTACCGGATTGGATTTTGCCATAAAAAATTTATTAATCGGTGATAATGCTGTATTGATAAATGATAATTTATCAAATGTTAATAACTATTTTTTTGAAAATACTAATAACATTGTATTCATGACAAATGCACTTTGTTACACAGACGATGTACTCTTCAAAAATGCTCTTCGTTGTATGAGAAACAATGACGAATTGATCATAATTGATCCATCTTCAAACATCTTTTGGGATGCACATTTTAATGGTATTAAACCAATATATAGAAAAGTAAATCGTGTTATGCAAATGTTAATCCACGAGGAATTTGAAATCGTAAATATATTACAGGACTATTGGTTCGCAATTGGCGGACATCACTTTTTTCCATTATCATATTGTATTCATGCGATTAAAATGGTACAGGGAAATGATTTTACTTTTCATAAATGAAGTTATAAAAAGAAAACGCACAGAATACTTTAACGAAATAGGTTCGATTAATAAAGTTGATAATTTGCTCTTTTCTTGAAACAACAATACCAATTGCAGCACTAACAGTGTTTTTCATCATTCCGCCGGAAATTTTTTAAGTAGTGAAATCAAAAAATCAGGTGTATACGCATTAACACCAACTTCAAAGGTATTTATAATATGCTTCTGCGCTTTATCATTAATTACTTTTTGCGCCTTGCAAATATTATCTTGTACCTTTTTTAGATAATCAAGTGAAATAGTATTCTCGATAGAGCGGTTACGATTTTCAATTCTACTGCGAAGTCCCTCTGCGGGAACCTCATCAATCCATATTATTTCCTTAGGCGCACCTATTTGTTTTATTAAGTAAAAAAACAACTTTTTATATATTGAAAATTCACCTGCATTAAGTGTAGTCAATGCAAAAGCATAATCGTTAATTAACGAAAAATCTGTAATCGTATTATCACCTGTTATTTTCTTTATTTGATAATAATGTTGAATGGTAAAAGCAATTTCCGTTTCAAACGCAAAACGTTTGGGGTCTGCGTAAAAATCCGATAGACTCGCAATGCCATCAAAACTTTCAAACACACAATTATACCCTGCGGCCCCGAACGCTTTTGCAATCGTTGATTTGCCGGAAGCAATATTACCGCATATTTCTATACGTATACCTTTCCCATTCAGCGCATGAATCTCTTCTATTTGCTGCTTTGCGTCAACCTCGGAAATTCCGTTTGCTACCCGCAAAGAATACGAATGGTCGGTTATCCCTATATATTCATGCCCAAGCGCTTTTGCGCACCCCGCCATATCTTCGATACTATGTTTACCATCGCTCCATGTCGTATGCATATGCAAATCGCCGCGAAGCATATTCATACGGTTCATATTACCAAGCGACCCGACAAAGTCTACATGTATAGGCAGTCCGAATTGCGTAATGCATTCAACTTTATTTTCGTAAACAGCAATATTTGTATAGCGTTCGTTTGCCTTAATTATGTCTATTATGCTTTGACAGCGGGTATCCAAGCAGCAAATTTTACCGCATTCAACTTTGTCCTGCCAAGAGGTACTAAATTCTGCCGCCGTCTCGGATAAACTATCATTGATTAGCGCAGTTAATTCATTACAAAGGCAAAATGCATAAGAAAAAAGATATTGACCATTTATCTTATCGTAATTTGTAATAAAATTTTGAACGCTGTTCAACTCAGTCTTTGTTAAGAACAAAGGTTTTTGCTTATTTACTGTAATTTTCAATTGCCCGAAAGTCGCAATCCCGTTGTCAAATAGTTTTTTAACCAGTTTATCGTTCAACCCATACGATAATAAAAGCGAATAATCCTCTATGTTGTATTTGCTTTCAAGCTCAGATAACAACCCGCATTTATTTGTATCTATAATTTCCTTAATCAGTTTTGCGCTGCTTTCACCTATGCCGTCAATACTTGTAAGTTTATTTTGCGCGGTAAGACGCGAGACGTATTTATCATAGGCATCAATTGCCATCGCTGCCTTAAAGTAGGCTTCAGATTTATATTTATTTCCCTCAAAGACAGCTAGTATCTTGGATATCTTATAAAAGAAATAGGCTATCTCAAAATCGAACATTGCTATTCCTTGACCATTTAACATTCTATAACAAAAGACAAGAAAATTTCAAGTATCGCACACGGCAGGTACGGCGTTTTTGACGGTTCCGTATGAGTTTACCAGCCTAAACTTCATACCGGCGGCTCGCGCGCCTGCACCATCGGTGTCGTCTTTGTCGCCTATCACAAGAACTTTTTCGCAGGGTATGCCTAATGTGTCCGCGATTAAGCGGAAGGGGCGGACAGCCGGTTTTAGTGCGCCAAAATTATCCACGCCAAAAATGTGCTCCGCAGGAATTTTAGAAATACCGCATGGTAAGCCTATAGCTTCCATACGTTGCAATGTACATGGGTAGTCTGAATACACGGCTATAGGAATATTAGCCTTATTTAAATTTTGGATTGCCCCTATCATGTTTTTTCGTGCGGGATGATACTTTTTTAAGACACGGCACATTAGCGGCATATAAAATGAAAAGTACCATTGCCTTGCCGCCGCGCTTGTCTTGAAACCGGCGCACGCTGCGAAGCGTGCGAAAAAGACTTCGTATAACGCATCGGCGCTGCCAAGGTCGCAGCCTTTAAATTCTTTGCGCACTTTGCGATCCGCACGAAAACGCAAGGTTCCCGGCAAATACGAAAAAATTAAATGCCGCACAAAATGCTTTAGGTTGTAGAGCGTGCCGTCGAAATCAAAAATAACGGCGGATGGATGCCCTCCGCATAAAAACTCCATCTTATAATTATACTTTGCTGGAACTCTCAAGTTCAAGAAAGGTTACCAATCCGGCGGGAGTTTTACTTTTAGGAAAACCACCGACCACACTGACCATTCCAAATAATAGTGTAACACTGACCAATAGTGGTGGAGCGGGTTTGCGCACGTATGTTGCATTGCGCGGCAAATTGCGGTAATAATTAAGAAATACAATGTTACCTATTAAAAGGAGAAGGCAATGAAAAAAGTTTGTATTTTATTAATTTTGGCAATAGCAATTACGTTTGCGGGGTGTAAGGCAAAACAATCGGGTCTTACTATGGAAAAGGGTGTGCTGACCATCGGTATGGAAATTGGTTACCCACCGTTGGAATACTACAATGATAGGGGTGAAATTGCCGGTTTTGATGTTGAAATGGGAAAGGCGCTTGCCGCAAAACTGGGGCTTACGCCTAAATTTGTGGATACGGCGTGGGATGGTATTTTTGCAGGTGTTTCTACCAACCGCTACGACTGCATTATGTCTGCTGTTACTATAAATCCTGAACGTCAGGCGGCTCATAACTTTACCAAACCCTATGTGGGTAATGCGCTGGCTATAGTGCTTTTAAAGGGTTCCGGCAAAAAACCTCAAGGATTTATGGATTTAACAGGATTAGGCGTTGCCTATCAGGCTGAAACAACATCCGACATTGTAATGACACGCCAAGCTGCCTTGGGTTTAAAATTTACACCCTATGAATACGAAAAAGTAACAAGCTGCTTTGACGAGCTTGCATTGAAACGTGTTGATGCGATTGTGACAGATAGCCTTGTCGCTCTTGATTATACTGTTTCCGATGACTCTCCTTTTGAAATTGTCTGGCAGGGCGAAGCCGATGAATTTTTTGGTATCTGCTTAAAAAAAGGTAACGATGAGTTAACTGCAGCGCTGAACAAAGCATTGGACGAACTTTTTGAAGAGGGTACACTGCAAAAAATTTCTTTGGACATCCTAAAAATTGATATGGTAACCCCGGCCAGAAACAGTTTTTAAATAGCGGATTAAAAAAACCGTCTAATGAACACCGGACAAAAAATGATTTCATGGCTTCCGCAGCTTCTTGCGGGGGCTAGAATTACGATACTTTTAACGATAGCGGCCGTTACCGCGGGGCTTTTCCTCAGCATATTTTTAGCTTTGGGGAAGATGTCTAAACGAAAGATAATCAACAAATTATGTGATGCGTACATTTTCTTTTTTAGGGGCACGCCGCTTTTAATGCAGCTTTATTTTATTTATTATGCCCTGCCGATGATCTCGCCGGTTTTTATGATAAACACCGGCAACCCGTTTGTCGATAGGTTTTTGGCGGCCTTTGTTGCCTTTGGTCTTAACTCCGCCGCTTATTGCGCTGAAATTATCCGTGCCGCCATACAGAGTATAGACAAGGGGCAGTTTTTGGCGTCTAAGGCGCTGGGGCTTTCGTACGCGCAAACCATGCGGCTTGTCATTATTCCGCAGTCGATACGCCGCCTTATTCCGCCGGTGGGTAATGAATTTATCATGGTTTTAAAAGATGCCAGTTTGGTGTCGATTATCGCGCTTGTTGATATAACAAAAGCCACCCGCAACATCGAGGGTTCTACCCGCTCGGCCCTGGTTTATATTCCCGCTATGATCCTTTACCTTATCATCACCGCGATTTTTTCGTTGATTTTCAACAAACTTGAAAAAAAATATTCGGTTTACGAGTGAGGTCCGCCCGTGCAAATAGAGTCAAAAGAATCGAATGAACCAATGCTGATGATAAAAACCGAAGATGTACACAAAAGTTTCGGCAGCCTGCATATTTTAAAAGGCGTAAACCTTGAAGTTCATGCCGGCGAAGTTGTCTGCATTATCGGCCCCTCCGGTGCGGGCAAATCAACATACTTGCACTGTTTAAAGCACCTTGAAAATATCGACAGCGGCCGCATCTACATTGAGGAAAAACTTCTTTTTGACAACAAAAAAGGCGTGAATCAAGTAAAAATAAAAAACACCGAGCTTGCCGAATCGCTCTTGGAAATAGGCATGGTTTTTCAGCGATTTAACTTGTTTCCACACAAAACGGTTTTGGATAACATTATGCTGGCGCTTATTAACGTGCGCAAAATTTCCGCCGAAGAAGCCCGCGAGCGCGCCCGTGTTCTCCTTGACAGGGTGGGGCTTGCCGATAAAATTGACGCATGGCCGGGACAGCTTTCGGGCGGTCAGCAGCAGCGCGTCGCCATTGCCCGCGCCCTCGCCATGGAACCCAAAATAATGCTTTTCGACGAGCCAACCTCGGCGCTGGATCCGGAACTCGTCGGCGAAGTGCTTGCCGTAATGAAAAGCCTCGCCGCCGCCGGTATGACAATGATTGTCGTAAGTCACGAAATGGGCTTTACCCGCGAAGTTGCCGACAAAGTTGTCTTTATGTATGGCGGCATAGTCTTGGAAGAAGCCCCGCCCGCAAAAATCTTTACAAACCCCGAAAACGACCGCACCAGACAATTCCTACAGAGCATTTTATAACGGATGGGGCGGATTTTCTACCTACCCCACATTCCGGCAAATTGTAGTAATGGCGGCGGCCTCTCCTGTGGCGTTTGCTTCTATAAGAACACCTTGCAGTTGAGGATAATCCCACGCTTCTTTTGTCCAGTCGGGGATTCCTGATATATACTGGTTGATGCGCAAGCGGGCATCGTTGCCGCCGCAGGATAGGGCGCTGCCGGTGCGGCCTGCGTCTGTTATTAGGGCGGTGCCGCCGCTTATGCGGGCGTCGGCGGTTTGGACACGGCAATGGGAGCCGATGACTGCGGTACAATGGCCGCTGGCGGCGGCGAACAGGGTTTGTTTTTCGGCGGTAGCCTGTGCGTGAAAATCCATAATGATAAACGGAGTTTCTTTTTTTAAGCGCGTTAGCAGGATTTCCAGCGCGTCGATGGGGTTTTCCGCGTGAATACGGCTAAAGCTGCTTTGGCCTAGTAAGACGGCCGCCGCTATCCTTTCGCCGCGTTTGGTTTTGAAAACGCCTTCGCCTTTGCCCGGCGAGTGCTTTGAAAGGTTTGCGGGGCGCAGAATGTTGCGGGTTTTATCAATATTTTCCGTGAGATCCTTTTTATAAAAACAAAAATCGCCCAGTGTTATAACATTTGCCCCAAGCTTTTGCAGATAACCGGCATGATTCATGCCAAGGCCGCCTGCACCGGTGGCTCCATCGGCACAAACAATAACAAAATCGGCTTCCGTTTCTTTTTTTAGCTCATTTATTAGTTTTTTAAAGCAATAAACACCGGCTTTTCCGACCAATTCGGCAATATAAAGTATTTTCACACTTGCAATGCATCCAAGGTTTGCTGTATGGTTGCAGCCCCTGTTCCGTTATTCAGTTCCGTATACGTATCGCGCAAATTTATTAGCGCGTCAATGTAAGCGGGCGCAAGTGTAACTGCGCGCTCGAAATACCCGCAGGCCGCATCATAATTACAGCTGGTAAAATACAAGACCCCAAGATTATTAAGCGTTTCGGGCGCTGCCGACTTTGTTTTAAGCGCGGAAAGGTAGGCATTTTCGGCATTTTTAAAATCGCCGGTTTCATAATATATTAGGCCCATAGCAGACCACGC
>BOBI01000064.1 GCA_026002305.1 Spirochaetia bacterium | reverse complement strand
TTTTATTGAGCCGCCGTTCATGATAAACGTACCGTTGCTAATGCTTACCCCGCCGCCGTAACGGGATCCATGTTCCTTAATCATCCCGTCGTGGAGTACGAGCTTGCCGCCGTTGACATCGACCAAAGATGTGTTGCCTCCCATCTTTCCCTGTAGGGTTGGCCCGCGGATTATAACTTCCGTGTCGGCCGGTACCTTAAACATGGTACCGGCAAAGTCTACAGCTATGGTCCATGTTCCCCGCAGGGAAACATGGACACCGGTTTGCAGGGTAACGCCGCCTTTTGTAAATTCCGCCGGATCGCCTGTAAGGTTTACCACATAGTTCCCCGAGGTAAGGCCGTTTAGATAGGTCTGAAGGTCGAAACCTGCAAGCGCGGTTTGCGTTCTGTCCGCCGCCGCGCCAAAGTCCGCAGCGTCAAGCGGGTCCGCCGCCGGCGGCGCTGCCGTCGTCTCCGTCGCCGCATTGGATAATGCGATGCCGACATAGCCCGTTTTATTTGCCGCCACCACTACGTTGTAGGCGGCGCCGTTGGTAAGACCGTTTATGGTGTAGGGGAAGCTAACGCCGGTTACCTTTGTACCGCCTGACATAAGCTCCGTCGCGGTCCAGTTGGCTGCGCTGGTGGTGGTTTTCGCCCTGTAGTAGAGGTCGTAACTGTCCGGCGTAGGGCTGGCGGCGGCGGTCATGTTAACGGTAAGCCGCCTATCTCCGGCGGTAAGGCTGATAACAGGCGAGGCTGTAAAGGAAGGCGCCACCGGCGCCACCTCCACCACATTGGACATACTGTTGTTATAGCCTGTTTTCTTTGCCACCACCATCACGTTGTATAAGGCGCCGTTGGTAAGACCGCTTATGGTGTAGGGGAAGCTAACGCCGGTTACTTTTGTACCGCCTGACATAAGCTCCGCCTGAGTCCATTCGGCGGCGGCGGCATCGGCTTTTGCCCTGTAGTAGAGGTCGTAACTGTCCGGCGCGGGAACCGCTACGTCAGACAGGTTAACGATAAGCTGCCTATCGCCTGAGGTAAGGTTGATAACAGGCATTTTTGTAAAGGAAGGCGTTGGAGTCGGCGTCGGTGTTGGAGTCGGTGTTGCGGATATTGGCGGTGTTGGGGTAGCCGACGGTGTCGGCGTTGCGGACGCTTCCGGTGTGGATGTCGGTGAAACCGTCGGCGTTGCGGACGCTTCCGGTGTAACAGAAGCCGTCGGCGTTGCGGACGCTTCCGGTGTGGATGTTGGTGTTGGTGTCGAAACCGGAGTTTTTACAAACATCCGCACAGGCCTGACATAATATACCTCGTCCTTGTTGCCCTCATCATCCATTCTGCCATCGGTAAAGTCTTGATACCAAGCGAATTCACCATTCTGGGAAGATGACCAGTAGGGGGCATCGGCAAAATCCATGTCTATATCGGTTTTATTATCATAAAGCGAGGTAAGCTCGTCGATACTCGGCAGGAACCAGTCCTTAACCCCCTTATACTCATAATTTGCAGCGGCTTTTGCTGCCGGGGCATTCGGGTCTGCGGCCACATCCAGTATTAGTCGGGTGTTTTCCCTGCCGCTGCCAGCTTCCTCTGAAAAGCCTCCCTGTAATTCGGTGGTTGTTTCAGACGGCGATGCCCATGCAAAGGGCCCTAAATCTTCGGGCGCTGCTTCCATGTAGTCCCAATCATCCCCTTTGGAATGATCGGTATTATCATAG
Organism: Spirochaetia bacterium; assembly: GCA_026002305.1. Taxonomy (GTDB): domain Bacteria; phylum Spirochaetota; class Spirochaetia; order Treponematales; family Breznakiellaceae; genus BNVA01. The sequence continues at coordinate 9,921 of BOBI01000064.1, read as the reverse complement.
ATTATTATTCCGTCCGTTGGCCCGGTTTCGCCTACTATCCAAAAATTTGGAATACCGATGGTAACCGTCGCACTTTTTGTGCCCCTGAAACCTTCGCGGCTTATGGTTACACTTATTTTTGAATTATCATCTGCCGGTTTAATGGTATAGGTTGCGGCTTTACCAATGGATGCGGAATCGCCATTTTTTGTCCATTTGTATGTTATGGCGCCATCGCCTCCAAGGCCGGATACATTTGCCTTTAATCTTTGACCAACGGCTTTTGTGCCGTCAATGGTAACTGTTCCGGGTAAGGCGGGCACTGTAGCGGAATCGCCGGAATCATCTGTTGCTTCCCCCGGGTTTAAGGCGTTGCAGGCTGCAAGCCCTATGATTAGTGCAAAAACTGTTAGGAGGTTAAGGGCTAACCTCCCCCCGTGCCGGCGGCTAAAGGTTAAATTGCCGGATTTAAATAATTTCATATTTTCTCTCCTTAAGAAATTATATGTTTCACTTTTGGGCGTGAAACTCTTTCAAATATAATAAAACTTTAATTTCGCGGCAACAGTCAAAAGGCGCCAGGCAACATAGGCGTTTACCTAAAAAAAAGGTGCCTGGCACCATAAGACAATAGAGAAAAAACGCTTGACAAACAGTGCGTATTATGCGTATAGTGTTATTATGAAGTTTCAAGAGATTGAGCGGATAATACGGAAGGACGGTTGGGCATTGAAAGATGTTAGAGGTTCTCACTATCAGTATATTCATTCGTCAAAATCGGGCAAGGTTACTATTCCTTTTCATTCAAAAGATATTGCCCCTGTAATTATCAAATCAATTTTGAAACAAGCAGGAATGAACTACTGCGCAGCAGAGCTACGCAGTATCAACTTTGCCTTTGTTCCAATCTTCATTATCGACACAAAAGCAAAGTTGTCGTTGTATAGGAAACGGTTGTACGTGTGTTTTGGTTTAACACCGAAGATCGCAGCAGAGCTGCGCGGTATTAAACCGAAACACGGACAATAAAATAGGAGAAATCTATGAAACTTACTTATCCCGCTATTTTTTATGAAGATAAAGGCGCTTATGCAGTAGAAGTGCCGGATTTACCCGGCTGTGTAAGCGGCGGTGATACTCTTGCAGAAGCTATATTTATGGGCACCGATGCTGCATCGGGCTGGGTGCTTGCAGAGCTTGAGGACGGTAAACCCGCCCCGCAAGCCAGCAATATTACCGATGTGCGCCCCGACGAAGGCGGATTTGTGAGTATTCTTGTTCTTGATATGGACGTTTACGCCGAAAGATACGGTAACAAGGCGGTAAGAAAAAACCTCACCATACCTGCATGGCTCAATACCTTTGCAGAGAAGAAGCATATAAATTTTTCACAGGTTCTACAGGATTCTCTAACCGAAATATATAGACGTGAGACTATGCCGGAAACAAAAAGCGCATAACCATGCTTCAGGCTATGTTTAACTTTTCATCATTCCTTCTACAGCGTTAGTAAACCGCGCACCTACAACTATTTGCTATACAACATTTATTACTTTCAAAAGGTGCCTGGCACCAAATGGGTGGGTGCAGTCAAAAGGTGCCAAAGGCGTTAACCTAAAAAAAAGGTGCCTGGCACCATAGAATCTGCTTCCACAGGAAGAATGAACCATTGCCCTTTAAAAAATTTGTTTTTTAGTGCTACACTTCTTGTCATTATGACGATACACCAAACAATTGACATTCCTGCCGATAGAAGAGTCTTTTTTGACTTGCCTTTTGCCCCCGTTGGCAGGGCAAAAGTTGAAATTACAATTACACCGGAGACTGAAACTCCCGCTCCGCAAACTGCGGGTAAAGAAGCCGGTAAGTGGGTTAATCCGCTGTGGGGCCGCGCTAAAGCGCTTGGCTGTACCCTAACTATGGATCGTTTTATGGAAATGCAACGCGAAGACATAGAACTCGAAATTGAGCAGGAAGATCGACTATTCGGGCGTATTAAGTGATATATTCAAAAGGTGCCTGGCACCAAAGATCCAAAGACCAAGGAAAAATCAAGGCGCCGGTATCTGCCCACTTGTTTCCAGCGCCTGTACAATTGCATCTATCTCCGCTTCCGTGGTGCCGCGCCCGAAACTAAAGCGGACTGTTCCTGCGGGGAATGTTCCGGCGGTTTTGTGTGCCAGTGGGGAACAGTGTAAGCCGCTGCGGGTGATAATGCCGTGGTCGTCAAAAAGGCGCCGCGAAACTTCGGCGGGATCGTGATTAACGACAGAAACAACCGGCATACTAAGGGCCGGATCCAAGGCGCCGGCAACGCGGATATTTTTTATTGTTTGCAACCCGTTTAAAAAGCGCGCCGTTAGGGCTTGCTCGTGTTCCCTGATCTTTTCGACACCCGCGTGCAGAATTTCCTCGACGGACGCGGCAAGGCTTAATATGCCGATGGTATTTTGGGTGCCCGGCTCGAACCTGTCCGGCAAACATTCCGGCATATCAAGGGAGTGCGAAACGCTGCCGGTGCCGCCGCTTATCCAAGGCCGCATGAGGGTGGCGGCGTTCTTCCCCAAAGCAAGCCCGCCTGTTCCTGCAAGGCCGCCAAGCCCCTTATGACCGGCAAACGCGACAATGTCACATTCGTCCCCGGCCATTGTGATAGGCAGCGCCCCCGCCGTCTGCGCCGCGTCAAGTAGTGTTAGAACGCCGTATTCGTGGGCAATCTTGAAACATTCGCGGACGGGCAGTATTGTGCCAAGGACGTTTGAGGCATGGGTCATAACGAGCAGGCGCGTGTTTTTTTTTATCAGTTTGCGGATTATTTCAGGATCAAGCCGCCCGTCCGCAGCGCACGGAATCCAATCGAGTTCTATAACGCCGTTTTTTCGCAGCAGTTCGAGCGGGCGGGCCGTGGCGTTGTGCTCCAAACTTGTGGCAAGTACATGGTCGCCCTGCCGGAGGAGGCCGTTTACCGCCATATTAAGCGCCTGCGTAGCCCCGCCTGTGAATATCACCCGCAGCGAATCGACAGCGCCCGCAACAGGAGCGGCGGAAACGCCAAGGAGCTTTCCCACAGCGCGCCGTGCCCGCAGAGCAATGGCGCCCGCTTCCAGACCTTCAAAATTACGCCCCGCGTTAAGGTGCGCGCCGTCTAAATATTCACGGAGCTCCGTCACTACCGCATTAGATAAGATGTGGGTCGTGGCGGCATAATTTGCGTAGATCAAAGTGTAATTACGCTGTCTGCTTGTGCAAGGGTATTTGATATTTTCATCATGTCAACAATGCTGCCGACGGCGAGTTTCTCCGTCAATTTATAGTAATTGGCGCAGGTTCCGCAGGTGCCTATTACCGTGCCTTTCTGTTCAAGCGCTTTTAAATCGGGCACGGTGTTTGCCCCCTCTGTGGTAAGATGCGCCCCGCCGTTTAAAAACAACACAGCCTGTGGCGGCGGCTCTAATTGCGTAAGCGAAAATATATACCCTTTAATCAGCAGCTTCCCAAGCTCCTCCGCCCCGCGCCCCATGCTGTCCGCAGTTATCAAAACCACAGGGCCTTTTTTTGGGGTTGAGGGCGTTGCGGGTGTTCCCTTCTGCGAGGGGGAGGCTTCCCCCTTTACAATGGTAACCTTCCACCGTGACTCGCCATCTTCAACATAGGAAAAACCGTGTCCCTCGCCATTCGCCATTTTTTCAAGATTCTGTACCGCGACAAAATTGTCTACGATAACCACAACGCCATCGGAACCCTGCGCGTCAAGCGCTTTCTTTGCGTTTACAACAGGAATGGGGCAGGGCTGCCCAATCATATCCAAAGTTTTCATTTAGGTCTCCTTTTACTTTTTTGCGGCGCTATGAACATCGCCTACCGCCGCATCGCTAATGACCAAGCCGTCTTTTAACTGTAAAACATGTTCGGGCATAAAAAATCTCCTTACTTAAACCTTATCACATTTTCCGCCCTTGGTGCAATTTCCCCGATTATTGCGGCGCTTTCGTCGCCGGCTTTTTTTATTGCGGCGGTAAGCGCGTCAGCCTCGTCGGGCGGCACGGCAATTAAAAGCCCGCCCGATGTTTGAGGATCGAATAGCAATTCCTGTGTGGCAAAAGGGAGCGCGCCCACGTCGGCACACTGCGCCGGTGCGCCGACGGAGGTTTGCGGGCTGCAGACGCGGTTGCGGTTACGCTGCCCTGCGGCGGTTAAGAGGTACTCGTTAGCATACCGCACCGCTTGCGGTATTACAGGCAGGGCATCGGGGTTCAGAATGATGGACGCCTGATCCCCTGCCATTTCCAAGGCATGAACAAGCAGGCCGAAACCGGTAACATCGGTGCAGGCGCTTACGTTGAACGCGGCCATGCACTCGCAGGCATAGCGGTTTAGCCGCTCCATAGAGGCAAGGGCTTGGCGAACCGCCGCCGCGTCCGCCATTTCCACACGCAGCGCCGCCATCACAATCCCAACCCCCAAAGGCTTTGTCAGTATTAATTTATGCCCTGTTTTGGGCGTGTTGTTACGGATTACCCTTGATGTTTCAACTATGCCGGTAACGGCAAGCCCATACTTTGGCTCCTTGTCGTATATCGAATGTCCCCCGCCCAGCACAGCCCCGGCTTCGGCAATTTTTTCCGCGCCGCCGGACAGAATGTCGGCAAGAACAGCCTTGTCCATCGCTTGCGGAAAACAGACAAGGTTCAGCGCCACCAGGGGGCGGCCGCCCATTGCCCACACATCGCTTAACGCATTGGCGGCGGCGATCCTCCCGAAAGTGCGCGGATCGTCAACCATGGGCGGGAAAAAATCCGCGGTAAAGATTAGCGAGCGCTCGTCGTCAAGCCTATAGACTGCGGCATCGTCGGAAGTGTCGTAACCCACGAGCAGGTTTTTGTCGCCGCCTGAAGGAAGGGCCGCCAGCAATCCTGCAAGCGCGGCACTTTCAATCTTGGCCCCGCATCCTCCGCTCGTGCAGTTTGACAGCAGCGACTCATTTTTTTTTCCCATCAATTCCTCCATTTTTTCGTGCGGCTAGTGTGGTTTGCTTGGTTCGTGGTTAATTTCTATTTTTATATAAGCTCCGGTATCAGGATCCCGTTTCCACGCTTCTTTTATTTCAAGTCCGCGCTCTGTCAGAAACACGGCGGCTCTTTCAATGTCTTGCGGAAAAAAGCGCAGGCAAAAACCGCAGCCCGCCTTTATCGTAGACGGCATGGGCATAACGCGGACATCAAAAGCCTGCGCTACAAGCGCCTGCTCCGCCATAATAGCTTGCGAAACATTTTCAAAACCGGCAATAATTTCTTTGTTATTACTTTTACTATTCGTGATTTTTTCTTGCCTAAAAATGGCGGAGGCGTGTGAGAATCGAACTCACCAAGGACGTTTCCACCCTTTGACGGATTTGAAGTCCGCAGCCGCCACCAGACGACATTCACCTCCACGGTTACTTAAAATAATAAGGTTTGAGGGCTTGGCCGTCAACCACACGCATGAGGCGGGCAGCTTATTCGGCATGTGCCCTTTGGCTGCATATTGCGGCAGATGCAGAGGTGCTTTTTAAACTTGAAGATTAGTACAATTAGGCAAGCCGCTCGCAGAACCCATCGTTCCGCGTTGTGCTATCGGAACGTCGTCTTTTCTTTTCTCACCAGCGGCTTATTAATCCGCATGACGCAATACGCGTCACGATGGAACCTGCGAGCGTTTGCATCATAGTACGAATTTCAGAACAGAATGCACCTCTGCTTTTGTCGGGTAATTCAGCCAAAGGGCACACGCCCAATAGACCGCGCGCCGTCTCTGGCACATAACGCAAGAACAATTAACAATTGATAAAAGAAGCCCCGCTCATTGCGTGTAACGCTAATGGGCGGGGGCTTGTGTTAGACGCCGCTCTTTCGGGCGGGCGCCGTTACGCGCCATGCTTGGTTGGTCTACCGGTATACCACCTTACACGCTATCCCCTATTACGGCAAGTTCATCGTGGGCAGGGTAAAGAAGTCCCGATCTAGATATTTTATTGTCCGTGTTTCGGTTTAATACCGCGCAGCTCTGCTGCGCAGTAGTTCATTAATATGGGTTACTACAGATTGAGAACCATACTATTAACTTTGTACGAAACCACCGACAATAAGGCATGGCTAAAAAAATAACAAAGAAACCCCAGCCAAAGCGAACAACCGCCAAGGTTTTCGATCTTCTTTTTAAAGACCTTTTGCACCTGTCAAATAAAGCGGTTATCTCTTTTATCAATGGACTTTTCAGTACCAAATATCCACCGGATAGCAAGATAACTTACCTAGATAAAGAAACCGTGAATGAAGATTTAAAAAACCTCATACGCGATACGGTTTTAAGAATTAACGGCGTTACATATCAAATTGAGGCGCAAATTAATTTTGATGCCGATATGATGATTCGGGTTTTTCGGTATGGCTTTGAGGCGGGGGTATTAAGAAAGACACACGATGGGGATATTCGTACTATCGAATTCCCGCAAGTGCGGATAGTTTACTTTGAAGGCTCAAAAAAGATACCTAAGCAGCAAACTTTGCGCTTGCGATTTCCCGATAAAACATGGTATGATTACAAAGTAGATACCTTTAACTTACTGGATCACAGTGTTAGTGAACTTGAAAAGCAGGGTTTAGCCCTTTTGCTACCATTCTATGTGCTTAAAATGCGGCGGCGGGTGCAAAAAGCCAAGGGTGAAAACGAGCTAAAAAAGCTATCCGATCAGTTAAAAGCATTGCTTGACGAGTTGTTAGGTGCTGTTGGCAACCTTAACAAGAAAGGGCAAATAGACGGGAAGGATGTTGAAGGTATCATTTTTGGTATGGAGCGTCTTTACAAGGAATTGTTTAACCAATATAAAGAATTGGCAGAGGGGGATATTATGTTAGAAGAAAAATTGGATTATTACTCGGATAAATTTGAGATTGCAAAAGCAAAAGAAATAGCTAAAAACCTCCTTGCTCTTGATGTGGAGATAGAAAAAATTGTCAAAGCGACCGGGTTACCTCTAAAAACGGTTAAATCTTTGCAAGCCAAAGTAAAAGTCGCGTAACGGCAAAAACATTTTTAGTATGGACAATATTTATAATATTATTACCGCAGAGAAGATCGCCTATTTTCAAACTGATAGGGAAACCAATTGGGGCGTATCCTAATAAAAAAGGGGCCTGGCACCGGCAAGACTCCGCTCCAAGCTCTTCTGTTCCTGCCTTATCTACAAAAACGGCGTGCGGTCTGTTAAACAAAAACCTTTTGGCTGAATATTTCTGCAGACGCAGAGGTGCTTTTTAAACTTCAAGATTTAGTACAATTAGGCAAGCCGCTCGCAGAACCCATCGCTCCATGCTGTGCTATCGGAGCGTTGTCTTTTCTTTTATCACCAGTAACTTATTAGTCCGCATAACGCAATGCATTCCGCAATGGAACCTGCGAGCGTTTGCGTCATAGTACAAATTTCAGAACTGAATGCACCTCTGTTTTTGTCGGGTAATTCAGCCAAAGAGCACACGCTGCATAAGACGCACGCCATCTCTGGCACATAACGCGGGAATGGGAGGGCTTGACGCTAACACAGGGAAGAAACAGACAGCCCCCGTCCATTGCGCGATGGAACCTGCGAGCGTTTGCATCATAGTACCAATTTCAGAACTGAATGCACCTCTGTTTTTGTCGGGTAATTCAGCCAAAGGGCACACGCCACATAAGCCGCACGCCGCCTTTCCCGGCATAAGCAGAAAAAACGCCTTTGACGCTAACATAGGGAAGATCAATTAACAATTGAGGCAGTTCCATAATTAAGAATTTAACCACAGACCACACGGACAGCACAGACAAAGACTCGTACTTCCCTATCTTTTCTTTCGTCCGTGTGGGTCTGTGAGGTCTGTGGTTAATTGATTTCTATTTTGAAACCAGCTCAATTAACAAAAAAGCCCCCTCTACATTGATGTAGAGGGGGCTTTGGCTAACGGTTACACGCCACGATGGCGTTTGTTACCGTTAATTTACGCCGGTAATTCCGACCGCAATGGTGAGATTATTGTCAGCATTTAGTGCATCTCCTGTAATATCAACTATGTTGTTTGTAATGGATGATATTGCAGTGTAGTGGTCAACCTTTAATCCGTTAAAAAGGTTTGCAATATCATTACGACTAAATTGATTTGGGCCGACGAGCTTTTCATTGATTGTGCTGGTACCGGCGGGGGTAATCGCAAGTTTAGATGCTACCGTCGGGAAAATGGAAGAATTACCGCTAATTACTGTAACTTTCCATGTGTCGTATGCCGGGGGTCTCTCCGGAACACCGGCTGCATACGCAACACCTTGGGTAGTTGCAAGTCCGTCAATGAGACCACCGGTTCCGGTGATACCGCCGCCAGTACCGACTACGCTAAAGGTTTTAACCGCCGGTGATTGGGGAGCAAAAAATCCTATTTTACCTGCAGTTACCTTTATTGAAACTTCAGTTAAGAAAGCCGTCTGCCCGGTATGTTTATAGAGTACGGTATCATTAACTATGGGATTTGTCGCCGCTGTCGGGAATACAAATACGTCGGTTAAATCGCCGTAAGAAACGGTGATTTTGGCGCCTGTTCCAATGGCAGAAAGGGAACCGCCGCTAATATCGGTAGTCGCAACGGCGCTAGGAGAAGGCGAAGCGGCTGCGGGAGGAGTAGCGGGAATTAATGTAGCACCTGCTACCACATGGTGGGTAATCAGTGTATAACCATAGGTGTCCAAATATGGATCAAGTACGGATGTGCTAATAGTCGGGCGCCTTGCTACAACATCAAAGGCGCGGGGGCCTGTGGTTGGTGTTACATGCGGAGCCGGGGTTGCAACTATAACCGAAGCTGAGAACTTAATACCGGGTGCATTTATAAGACCACCAGTCCCGTCAGTAATAGTATAGTCTGTATACGCGTAAACAGGGATTACCTGATCTATTTGGGCGTTTATTTCTTCAACTAAATCTGTAACTACAGCGGCTGGAGTAGCGCCTACGGGAACCGGTAATTTTACATTGCCGACTGTTAATATGGAATTAGCACTGGTAACGCCGGTAAAAAGATCGTCTGCTACAATCGGATAAACCCATTCATCAGGTTGCGCAACAGCGAGCTGGGGGTTGTATACAATGTTCATACCACCAGACCCTGCTTGGCCAAACAGCTTTTCAACAGCGTCAGTTCCACCGGCGGTTTGTGTGACTACACCAAATAATCCATCGTTACCTGCCGGCAGCGCGCCGTTTGCTTTAATTCTAAGATAGTTTTTTGCGCCACCAGGTTCATTAGTAGTAATAAAATCTGCTGTTAATCCCAGATCGCCACCGGAACTTCCCAAAGCGCCGTTTAACACGGCTAAAAGTTCAGCATGGGTATAGGCCGCTGCATTAAGATTAAAGGTTACGGATCTTTTGCCAAAGACAATTGCTACAGGCGCATCCGCTATGCCGGTAATAACTGGGTCGGATGTAGGTAACGGCGCGGCGCCTACTATCGAATTAGCATATACCGCATCGCGTCCAACTGTAACGTGAATCGGGTCGCCGAATGTATAACCAAATGCCGCTAATTCTGCTGCCTGTTGTGCCGAAGCGCTGGCGTTCGCGCCGGGCGCCCCAGCAGGCCCCGCCGGGCCTTCGCATCCCGTCATAAACAATGATCCTGCCACGAATGCGGCGATCATCCCAACTAAAAACAATTTCGACTTTTTCATATTAAAAAGTCCCCCTAATTTTTTCGTCTATTTTTAGTAGACTTATATTGTAACCCGCTCTATGGCGGGTTTCCTTAAATCGGGGCTGTCCGGTTTCTTATCACGATACGGGCGGCCCCAACTAATGGACTCAAATAATGTACAATGTACAATTGATAATTAACAATGTACAATTAATAATTATCAGATTCACTTCGCTATCAATTCATACTT